>NZ_CADFEF010000024.1:0-115941 GCF_902833125.1 Burkholderia sp. BCC1640
CGTTGCGACGACTGGGGTTCAACTTCGTGTGCGCTGAGGTTCTACAACCTGCCCTCGTCCGCACCGCTTCCCTTCTCCTCCCGCGCCGCGTTTCCGTTAGCGCGAAAGAGGCGTGATTCTAAGCAGCTCCCGGCGATCGCGCAAGGGTTTGATGGATTTTTCTTCATCCTCGCCGATTCAGCCTTCCGGCCATGCCGGAGCACGAGACCGCTTATGGTGCAAAGAACGGACTAGAATGTGAGGTTCTTCGCCCCTTTCTATACGTATTTAATATGCGCCAGCGAATCGCCAAACGCCTCCCCCCCGACGCCGACAAACTGGTCGGCCTGTCGCTTGCGCTCTTCGCCTCGGGCAGCCGCATCGAGGATCGCTTCTGGGAAGCGAAGCTCGATGCGCTACTCGCCAAGATCGTTCGCAACGGCAACCAGACCACGCTCGACGCGGCACTCGACCATCTGCAGCAGAACCACCCTGATGCCTATGGCGCGCTCGCCGACATGGCCGAGACGCATAGTGAATCGATGGTGATCGAGCACGACGGCCAGCCGTACGATGCGCTGCTGGTCGCCGTTCCCGTTCTTGCCTGGACGCGCTACATGATTCCGTCGGGCCCGCTGAAAGGCGACGTCGCCGACGCACTGCGCACGCACCTGCAAGCGCACGTGCTCGCCACCGGCACGCTGGTCGGCCTCGCCCCGTTCCTGTACAGCATCGACCAACTGCCGCGCCACCACGTCGAGACCTACCGGCTCGCCCAGCAGCTCGCGCACGCGGCGCTCGGCCAGCACGCCGCCAAGCTCAGCTTCGGAGACTTGCCCGAAACCTCGCCGATCCTGGCAGACCCACGCTTTCTCCTCGCCGTCGTCGCCGCGCCAGCCGGCGCTCCGCTGTTCCGCTGGCAGGAAGAAGAGCACGGCAATCGGATCGAACGCGGCCAGTGTCTCGAGCAATGGACCGCGCAGGGCGGTCCGAACCTGTCGATTGCTCTCCCCGGCTGCGAGTTCGAATGCCTGCTCCCGGACGCATACTATTCGGCCTGCCGTGATGCGGACGAGCGCATCCGTCCGCACACGGTCCGAACGGCGATCCGTTATCTTTTCGACACACTTGGTACGGCACCGCAAGAGCTGCGCGCCGTGGTCGCAGGCTTCGGCGAGCGACGGATCGACGAGTATCGCGTCGGCTTCACGCGACGTGCCAGCAACGACGTGATCTATGGTGTCGTGTGGCCGCTCTACGGCCGCGAAAACGGCGACGTGTCGATCGACAGCGCGACGCTCGAAGGCGAAGCACCGATCGAAGGGCCGCTCGAGGAGATAGTGAGTCTGCTGAAGGAATGCGGCGTAACCGACGTCCGCCGGCACGCGGGCCGCTTCGAGCCGGAATATTGCGACGACTGCGGCGTGCCGCTCTATGCGGATCCGCTCGGCGAAATTGTCCACGCGGAAATGCCAGAAGACGCCTCGCCCGCCCAACCGCACTTTCACTGATCGCACACTGCAGGCCCGCAGCGCCTGCCCGACGAAGCCGCTCCCGGTTCCAGCCGGAGCGGCTTTTTTCTGGTCCGCATTTCCGTCATTCGAAATTTCAGACTTCTCCTAAGCCTTTCAGCCAAGCAGACTTCGTGTAAGGTTTTTGTCATTATCGGATCCAACGCATGCCAACGGCAGCTCAATGACTCACCTTACGGAGGTTGAATATGCGGTTCCTGGTGCTGAACTCAGACGCCGAACGGCGTGACGGACTGAAGGCCCTGCTGCGGCAGATCGACCGTCACGCCAGCATCAACGATGCGCCCGATGGCTTCCAGGCGCGCCGGCTGCTGCGCACCCAGCGCTTCGACCTCGTTGCCATCGACTGGCTGGACGTCGGCCGCCTCTGCGAACTCCAAGCGCTCTGCAGCGCCTGCTCGCCAACGCCCGTCGCGGTACTAATCGACGAATCCACGCCGGAAGCCATCCAGCGCTTCTACAACTATGGCGTCGCGGGTGTGATCCCGCACTCCACACGGCCGCACCTGATCGTGCGGGCGCTCGAAATGGTTCTGCTGGGCGGCCATTACATCCCGCCCATCGCACTCAGCTTGCTGCCCTCCACTGCCGCGGTATGCCACGACGCCCATTTCCAGACGCTCGCCGGATCGCTGCCGCGCCGCCCGCCAAGTGGTCTCCTGTCGCCCAGACAGGCGCAGATCATGCGGTTCGTCCATATGGGCAGTACCAACAAGATGATCGCTCGCACGCTCGGCATCAGCGAAGGCACCGTAAAGATCCACCTCGCCAGCATCTTCCAGCAGCTGGGCGCGGCAAACCGCGCCGCCGCAGTCGCGATCTACAACGGATGGCTGTCGCCGCATCTCGAGGTGTTGCTGGCAAACCGTGATCGTGCAAGCAAGCCCGTCATCGGCGAACGCGGCCCGGTTCCGCTGCGCATGCAACGGAACGACCGTCCATACCCGCTGCCCGCCGCGAACACCGATACCCGGGACCTGCCGCTCGCGGCCGAACCGCCAGCGCGGTTTCGGCGCGAGCGCTGATCGGACAGTATCGATATTGCGACGGTCGACATGTGCGGATTCCCACCTTCGATGCTCAACGAGTAATATGAACGCATGGGTTTTCTTTTCACACCGCTTCCGCTCTGGGTTGGCATCGGTGGCTGGATCGCCACCGTGGCGTTGCTCGCGCTCGCGCTCTGGAATCGTCCCTTCGTCCGTCTCCAGGACGCAACGCTCCAGCACGTGTGGCTCGCGCTCGTCACCGCGATCACGGTGCTCTGGGCCTCGAATGCGTGGCTCGAGGACGGCATCGTCATGCACCTGCTCGGCGCGACGCTGCTCGTCACGCTGTTCGACTGGACGCTTGCGCTGATCGCGATGGGTGCCGTCACAGCCGTCGCCGCTATCGTCTTCGATGCGCCGTGGCAAGGCGTCGGCGTGACCTATCTGATCTACGGTGCGCTACCGGTCGCCGTGTCCGCGTTGCTGCAACGCGCCGCGATCGCGTGGCTCCCGCACAATCTCGCGTCGTTTATCACCGGCCAGGGATTCCTGTCACCGGCCATCGCGATCGTCGCAGTCGCAGCGGCCGCAGCCGGAGTCCAGCTCGCTCTCGCGGACGGCGCTCCCGTCGTCATTCCAGCAGGCTATCTGCTGAACACCGCGCTGCTCGCGCTCGGCGAAGCGTGGTTCACCGGCATGGCCACCGCGCTCATCGCCGTCTATCGTCCGGCGTGGGTCACGACGTTCGACGTTCGGCGCTATCGCCTCGGCGGTCCGCGCGCCTGAACGTGCCGGTCCCGGTGCGATCGGCGCGCGTGACGATCCGCTTCCGCAGCGCGGGAGAGTGCGACGTCTACTGCCGCACAACTTTTTTACGCTAAGATTGAACTCCTGATCTTCATCGGGCATCTATACGTGCCCGATGTCTCATTCGCTCCTCACCAATAACCAGATGGACAGCTCACCTGCCTCGCTCCGGATCTTCCGGGCGTTCGGCAAGCTGGCAGCCTGTGTCGCGGGCCTGTCGCTTGCGCTTCCGGCACCGGTATTCGCCGACCTCCTCGACCAGCGCTCCGAACTGATCAACAAATTCGTCAACGAGATGCATGCCGATCCGATCGTCGCCGATTGTGCGGCGCACGGCAGCTTCATCGCCAGCACGTCGACGGCCTTCGACCGCGTCGACTTCGCGCCGAACGCGTTCGAAAGCGGCAACGCGACGATCACGCCGTGGAACGATTCGTTCGATCAGGGCAAGCAGCGCGTGAAGGTCGACAACATCGTCACCGTGGACGGTCTCGGTGTCCACAGCGACGGCAGCGACCCGACACCGCTGAAATTCCGCTGCGGCTATGTCGGCCAGCAAATGCTGGCGTTCAGCTGGAACGATCCGGTGCCGCCACTGAAGCCGCGTGTCGAACGCCCGTCGTCGTCGACGAAGAAGTTCAAGGGCAAGTCGCACCGCGGCAAGGTCAAGGCCAAGGCATCCGGCCGCACCGGCAAGAAAGCCGTCGCAACGCAGAAATCAAGCGGCCAGAAGAAAGCCGTGAAGAAGAAAACCGCGAAGAAGTCCTGATCCGACGGAGCGGCAACGACAGAAGCAAAAAAGCCGGCGCATCGCACGATGCGCCGGCTTTTTCATATCGACGACGGTACGCTTATGCGAACGTCTCGACGTGCACCAGGATTGCCGCCAGCATCGCCGCGCCGAGCGCGGCGCTCCGCTCGCCGTTCCAGCCGACCCGTTCGTCCGGAAGGTTCGCATTGTCCTTGAACGGCATCTCGAGCGTCAGTGACAAGCAGCCGAATTGATGGCCGATGTACTTCGACGCAAGCTTGAGCGCGTCTTCCTTGTACTTGCTCGCCGCATAACCGTGCTCGGTCTGGAAATCCGGGCTCGCGACCTTGAACGCATCGATGAATGCGGTTTGCTCCTTGCCCTGCTGCTCCGTGAAGCTCGGCAGCATTTCCGAACCCGCGACGAACACGTACGGCAGATCCTCGTCACCATGAATGTCGAAGAACATGTCGCAGCCGATCGAATGGATCGCATCGCGCACGGCCAGCACTTCGGGGCTGCGCTCGGCATCGGGCGCCATCCACTCGCGGTTCAGGTTCGCGCCCGCCGCGTTGGTGCGCAGGTTGCCGTGCACGCTGCCGTCCGGATTCATGTTCGGGACGATGTAGAACGTCACGCGGTCGTACAGCTTGCGCGCCACCGGATCGCCCGCCCAGTCGCCCCACCCGGCCAGCCGCTTGACAAGCCCTTCGACGAACCACTCGGCCATCGTCTCGCCCGGATGCTGGCGTGCGATGATCCACACCTTCTTCTTCGGTGCGCCGTCGACCTCCGGCGTACCGAGCGTCAGCAGCGACATCGGACGGCCTTCAACCGTTCGGCCGAGCTCGACGACGCTCGCCTGCGGCAATTGCTGGACCGCGCCGAGGAACGCGGCATGACGCTCTTCCGAGTACGGCTCGAAATACGCGTAGTAGATGCTGTCGAACTCGGGCGTATGGTCGATGGTCATCGTCTTGCCGTCGAACGTCGTCGGCACGCGGAACCAGTCGACCCGGTCATAGCTCGCGACCGCGCTGTAGTTACGCCATCCCGACGGGTACGCGCATTCGGCCGCATTCTCGAACGACATCACGCACCGCTCACCGCGTGCGCCCGTCAAACGGAAGTAGAACCATTGGGCGAATTCCGAGCGGTTGTCGCCGCGTACACGCAGCCGGATCGCGTCGGGGCTGTCGCACGACACGACGCCGATGGCACCCGCGTCGAAATTGCTGGTGATCGAAAGGGTCATCTATCTCTCCAGTGTCGACCGGAACCGGCGGTTTGCCGCGTGTCCAGCCTCATGCATGCGCCGGCCGTCTCGTGAACGGCCGGCTTGGTCACTCGCCGATTCGCCGGCGATATACGTAAGTCGAATCGTTCGACGCAGCGGCATCGAACGCGTAGTCTTCCACCGCGAAATCCTTCAGCGCCGCCGGTTCGGCGATGCGGTTCTCGACGATGTAACGCGCCATCAGGCCACGGGCGCGCTTCGCATGGAAGCTGATGATCTTGTAGCGACCGCCCTTCCAGTCCTCGAACACCGGCGTGACGATCGGTGCGGCCAGCAGTTTCGGCTTGACCGACTTGAAGTACTCGGTCGACGCGCAGTTGACCAGCACGCGCGCCGCGCCGCTACGCGTCTCGAGCTGCTCGTTCAGCGCCCGCGTAATCCGGTCGCCCCAGAACGCATACAGATCCTTGCCGCGCGCGTTCGCGAAACGGGTGCCCATCTCGAGCCGGTACGGCTGCAGCAGGTCGAGCGGACGCAGCAGCCCGTACAGGCCCGACAGCACGCGCACGTGGTGCTGCGCATAGTCGAGATCAGCGGCCGACAACGATTTGGCATCGAACCCTTCGTACACGTCGCCGTTGAAGGCGAGCACCGCCTGCTTCGCGTTGGCCGTCGTGAACGTCGGCGACCAGTCCGCATAGCGCTGGAAGTTCAGCCGCGCGAGCGGGTCGGAGATGTCCATCAGCGTCGAGATGTCCTGCGGCGACAACTTGCGCAGGCCGTCGATCAGTTCCGACGCATCGTCGACGAATGCAGGCTTCGTGTAAGACGGGACGTGGGCGGGCGTATCGTAGTCGAGGGATTTGGCTGGGGAGAGAACGATTATCATAGAGGCTCGCTGGCACGCCGTGCCTTGCGGTCAGACGAAAACCACTGATTGTAACGAATGACCCGCTCTCTCGCCCCGCATGCCGCACATCGCGTCGTGCTCGACTCGAACGTCTGGATCGACATACTCGTATTCGACGACCCTGCCACCCGCCCGATCCGGGCGGCGCTCGAACGCGGCACGCTGGCCGCCGTAATCGACGGCCGCTGCCTGAACGAACTCGAGCTCGTGCTCGACTACCCGCAGTTTCAGGCGCGCGCGATCGACAAGGCCGAAGCGCTCGCGACGGTCGCCCGCCTGACGAGCCTCGTCGAGCCGCCACCCGTCGACGCCGACGCGCCGCCCCTGCCGAAGTGCAAGGACCGCGACGACCAGAAATTTCTCGAGCTCGCGCGCGCCGCGCAGGCCGACTGGCTCGTGTCGAAGGACCGTGCGCTGCTCAAGCTCGCGAAGCGCACCGCGCGCGACTTCGGCTTCCGGATCGCGCAGCCCGCGCCGTTCACCGAAGCCTGCGCGCTCGATGCCGCATTGGCCACCACTACCACGCCGGCCTGACGGGCCCGGCGCCACCCGCTTGCGACCGTATCGATGAACGCTCCTTCCGACATGCCTACGACTCCCGTTTTCCCCTCGCGCCTGCCGAACATCGGCACGACGATCTTCACGGTCATGAGCGCGCTCGCCGCCGAGAAAGGCGCCGTGAACCTCGGCCAGGGCTTCCCGGATTTCGACTGCGACCCGCGCATCGTCGACGCGGTCGCGGCCGCGATGCGCAACGGTCACAACCAGTATCCGCCGATGGCCGGCGTCGCGCCGTTGCGCGACGCGATCGCCGACAAGATCGCGCAGGTCTACGGCCGGCGCTACGATCCGGCCACCGAGATCACGGTCACGGCCGGCGCGACGCAGGCCCTGCTGACGGCGATCCTGTGCGCGGTCCATCCGGGTGACGAGGTAATCGTCGTCGAACCGACCTACGACAGCTATCTGCCGTCGATCGAGCTTGCCGGCGGCAAGCCCGTGTTCGTCACGCTGGAAGCGCCCGACTATGCGATCCCGTTCGATCGCCTGGCCGCCGCGATCACGCCGAAAACGCGGATGATCATGATCAACACGCCGCACAACCCGACCGGCACCGTGTGGCGCGAGGCCGACATGCGCAAGCTCGAGGAGATCGTGCGCGGCACCAATGTGCTGATCCTGTCGGATGAAGTGTACGAACACATGGTCTACGACGGTGCGCGGCATGAAAGCGTCGCGCGCTACCCGGAACTGGCCGCGCGCAGCTTCATCGTGTCGAGCTTCGGGAAGACCTACCATGTGACGGGCTGGAAGGTTGGCTATGTCGCGGCGCCTGCCGCGCTGACCGCGGAGTTCCGCAAGGTCCATCAATTCAACGTGTTCACGGTGAACACGCCGATGCAGATCGGGCTTGCCGACTACCTGCGCGATCCGGCACCGTACCTGACGCTGCCCGACTTTTACCAAAAGAAGCGCGACTTCTTCCGCGCCGGCCTCGAGCGCACGCGCTTCAAGCTGCTGCCGTGCCCCGGCACGTACTTCCAGTGCGTCGACTATTCGGCGATCAGCGACCTGTCCGAAGCGGAATTCTCGAAGTGGCTCACGTCGGAGATCGGCGTGGCGGCGATTCCCGTGTCGGCGTTCTATCACGAGCCGCACGAATCGGGCGTCGTGCGCTTCTGCTTCGCGAAACAGGAAAGCACGCTCGCATCCGCACTCGAACGGCTCGCACGCCTGTAAGTCCTGCATGGGCGGCCGGGCACGGTACGACACCGCGCCCGCGCCGCGCTTACGAACGTGCGGCGCTCGTCGCCTCGACATAGGCCTTGCGATCGGCCGCCACGCGCTGCGCGACCGGCCGCTCACCGACCAGCTTCGCGTGCGCCTTCCAGTCGATGCCGGCGTCGAGCAGGAAATCGCGGCCGAAGATGGCCTTCGTCGCCATTCCGATCACCGGCAGATGGATCGCCGCGGCAATGTCCGCCAGCGTGAACGTGTCGCCGAGCACGTAGGGCGAAAATTGCGTCATCCGCTTGAATGCATCGATCGCGCGCGGCAGGCGCTTCTCGACGTGCGCCTTCATCCCGTCGCTGACCTTGCCGCCGAAAAACGCTTCCGTATAGACCTCGCGCGCGGTCCATTCGAGATACAGCTCGAGCGTCTCGACGAGTTCGCGCACCTTCGCGGCCGCGAACGGTCCGGCCGGAAAAATGGCCTTGTCGGGATAACGCGCCGCCAGATACTCGATGATCACCTGCGATTCGAACAGCGCGCCCTCTTCCGTCTTCAAGAACGGAATCTTGCCGAGCGGCGAATCGGCGAGCAGTGCCGGATCACTGATCGGCAGACTGCATGCCGATTCCTCGAACGGGATGTCATGTTCGAGCAGGACGAACTTCACCTTGTTGTAATAGTTGGACAACGGAATACCGCACAGCTGTAGCATCGGAGTCTCCTTCGTTGCTGAAGCGCGCCGCGGCGATGCCGGCGGCATCGGGATACGTCGCGCTGAAAAGCACGTTCGTGCTAGTCTAAAGCAGTTTCGCGTCCGTCATGACAACAATACATCCGCTGCGACAGCGCCCTCACGGGTATGCGCATGCGCCCGCGCAGCATGCGGTGTCGCAGCCTCGCCATCCGATGGAGACACCTTCGCATGAGTGCTGAACTGCTGGCCTCGCGCCCCCCCGAGAGCGAATCGACGCTCGTCCTCACGCTGTCCAATCCCGGCGCACGCAACGCGCTGCATCCCGACATGTATGCGGCCGGCGTCGAGGCGCTCGCCACCGCCGAGTGCGACCCCGCCATTCGCGCGGTCGTGCTCACCGGTGCCGATCGTTTCTTTTGCGCGGGCGGCAACCTGAACCGGCTGCTCGACAACCGCTCGAAGGATCCGTCCTATCAGGCCGACAGCATCGATCAGCTCGCCGCGTGGATCACGGCGATCCGCGCAACGAGCAAGCCCGTGATCGCGGCAGTCGAAGGCGCGGCGGCCGGCGCGGGCTTTTCGCTCGCGCTCGCATGCGACCTGATCGTTGCCGCGCACGACGCGAAGTTCGTGATGTCGTACGCACGCGTCGGCCTCACGCCCGACGGCGGCGGCTCGTGGTTCCTCGCGCGCGCACTGCCGCGTGCGCTCGCCGCCGAAATCCTGTTCGAGGGCAAGCCCGTCGTGGCCGACCGCCTGCATGCGCTCGGCGTCGTCAATCGGCTCGCCGTGCCCGGTGCCGCGCTGTCTGACGCGCTCGCATGGGCCGACTCGCTTGCCGGCATCTCGCCGAACGCGCTCACGCGCATCAAGTCGCTGCTCGACGATGCGACCGCACAGCCGCTCGATGCGCATCTGGGCACCGAGCGCGATCACTTCGTCGCATCGTTGCATCACGCGGATGCATTCGAAGGCATTACCGCATTCCTCGAGAAACGCCAACCGCGCTACAAGCGCTGATCCGCCGCCGCCGCTGCGACGACACGCACGCACAGGCGCGCGGCCGCACGTTTCCGTCGCCTGCAGCCCGTATCGATCCATGCTCTAATGACCGCCTGTCGCGGCGCCCCGCCGGCGCCGTTTTCGCGCATGCAATAAAGGAGTTGACGATGATCGACGTCTACAGCTGGGCGACCCCGAACGGCCACAAGATACACATCACGCTCGAGGAAACCGGCCTCGCGTATCGTGCGCATCCGGTCGATGTCGGCGCGGGCGACCAGTTCAAGCCCGAATTTCTGAAGATCAGCCCGAACAACAAGATCCCCGCGATCGTCGACGCGGACGGCCCCGGCGGCAAGCCGATCTCGCTGTTCGAATCGGGCGCGATCCTCGTGTACCTGGCGGAAAAGACCGGCAAGTTTCTGTCGACCGAGCCGGCCGAACGCTACGCGACGCTCGAATGGCTGATGTTCCAGATGGGCGGCGTCGGCCCGATGCTCGGGCAGGCGCACCACTTCCGGCTGTACGCGCCGGAGAAGATCGACTATGCGATCAATCGCTATACGAACGAAGCGAAGCGCCTGTACAACGTGATGGAAAAGCGTCTCGGCGAATCCGAATATCTCGCCGGCGACACATACACGATCGCGGACATCGCGACGTTCCCATGGACGCGCTCATGGCAGAACCAGGGCATCGTGCTCGACGAACTGCCGAACGTGAAGCGCTGGCACGAAACGATTGCCGCGCGTCCGGCCGTGCAGCGGGGCGTCGAAGTACTCGCATCGCTGCGCAAGCCGCTGCAGGACGACAAGGCACGCGAAATGCTGTTCGGCGCGACGCAATACGCAAAGCACTGACGAACCACGCGCCGTGCGACGCGGCGGCATCCGTCGATGCCGCCGCGCGCATCAGAAGTAGTGCAGCGTAATGAATTCCGCCGCGCAAACGAGCAACGGCACGTCCGGACGCTCGACCTGCATCGACACCGACCACGTCACCTGCACACCACCCCGCGCGGCCTCCGTGGCTTCCTTCACCGCGAACAGCGCGCGCACGCGTGCGCCGACCGGCACCGGCTTCAGGAACCGCACGCGGTTCAGTCCGTAGTTCACGCCCATCTTCTGCTCGAAGCGCATCGCATCGGTCATCAGCGCGGGAATCAGCGACAGCGTCAGGAATCCGTGCGCGATCGGGCCGCCGAACGGCGACTCGCGCCGCGCCCGCTCGGGATCGACGTGAATCCACTGGTGATCGCCGGTGGCGTCGGCAAAACCATCGACGCGACGCTGATCGATCTCGACCCAGCCGCTCGCGAGCGGCTCCGCGCCGACGCGCTCGTGCAGCGCTCGCGCAGACGCGATCAGCGGCAATGTCACGTCCGTCATGCGCCCGCCCCTTGCGGATGACGCAGTCCGAAGATCACCTTGGTATGCACGGTGATCACCGTGTCGCCGGCGCCGTTGACGCCGATCCACTCCGTCGACACGATGCCGCGATCGGGCTTGCTCTCCGACACGCGCTTGTCGTGGACCTTCTGATACATCGTGATCGTGTCGCCGGCACGCACGGGCTTGAGCCAGCGGATCGAGTCGATGCCGGGCGAGCCCATGCTGGTCGAATCCGGTCCCAGCTTCTTGATGAGCAGGCTCATGAACACCGAACACGTATGCCAGCCGCTCGCAACGAGTCCGCCGAACGGCGATGCCTTGCCAGCCTCCTCGTCGAGGTGGAACGGTTGCGGATCGTAGCGTTGCGCGAACGCCTTGATGTCGTCCGATTCGAACGTATAGCGGCCGATTTCGGTCGTACTGCCGACTTCCAGATCTTCGTAACTGATACCCACTGTCTATCTCCTATGGCGCGCTCGCGCGTCGCCGTCATGCCGCATCGGTCTGCGCGAAATCCGGCAGGGCCGCGATGCGCGCAAGATGATGATCGGTGTCGCCGAGTGTCGTCTCGATGATCGACAGCCGCTTGAACAGGTGTGCGGCGGCAACCTCATTGGTCACGCCCATGCCGCCGTGCAGTTGCACCGCCTGCTGGCCGACGAAGCGTGCGGCCGCGCCGACCCGCGCCTTCGCGGCCGACACCGCCTTGCGACGCGCATCGGCATCGCCGCCCGCGTAACGCACCGCGGCCAGGTAAGTCAGCGAGCGCGCCTGCTCCGCGTGAATCAGCATGTCGACCATCCGGTGCTGCAGTGCCTGGAAACGTGCAATCGGTACGCCGAACTGTTCGCGCGTCTTCGTGTATTCGACCGTCGCGCGGTTCAGCTCGTCGAGTGCGCCGACCGCTTCCGCGCAGAGCAGGAAGGTCGCGTAATCGGCAATCTGCTCGAGTGCGGCCGCATCGCGTGCGCCGCCCGTCAACTGCCGCGCGGCTGTGTCATGCAGCTCGATCGTCGCAGCGCGCTGGCCGTCGATCGTCCGGTAGTCGACGAGCTTCGCCCCCGCGGCATCGCGCTCGACGACGAACAGGCCGATGCTGCCGCCATCGACGCGCGCGGGCACGATCCACGCATGCGCCTGGGCGCCGTGCTGAACGACCGACTTGGTGCCGGTCAGCCGATACGTGCCGCTGTGATCGCGCGCGTGCGTATCGAGTTCGTACAGGTCGTAGCGTGCCCGTGGTTCGTGGAATGCAACGGCCAGGCGCTTCTGCCCTTGCGCGACCGCTTCCAGCAGCGCGGCATCGTCGCCCGTGCCGGACCCGGCGACACGCAGCGCCTCGATGCCGACCGCCGTCGCCCAGTACGGCTCGACCACGAGTGCACGGCCGAGCTCCTGCATCGCGACCAGCATGTCGACCGGGCCGCCGCCGAAGCCGCCCTGCGCATCCGGCACGGGCAGCGCGGTCAGGCCCAGCTCCGCGAATGCGCTCCATTGCGCGTCCGACACGCCGGCATCGCTTCGCACGATGGCCTGGCGCGCGTCGAAACCGTATTGCTCGCCGAGATAACGGCGCAGCGCGTCGGCAAACTGTTGCTGCTCATCGGTAAAGCTGAAATCCATGGTTGTCTCCGTTCCCTGATCACAGCCCCAGGATCATCTGCGCGATGATGTTCTTCTGAATCTCGTTCGAACCGCCGTAGATCGACGTCTTCCGGTAATTGAAGTAGTAGGCGGCGAGCGGCGCGGCATCATCGTCGCCCGCGCTGCTGTGTTCGCGTTCGCCCTCGAGAAACGGGACGTCGAACGGCGCGGCGAGCGGGCCGATCGCCTCGAACATCAGCTCGGTAAGCGCCTGCTGCACCTCGGTGCCCTTGATCTTCAACATCGATGCCTCGGGGCCCGGCCCCTTGCCGCTCGTCTCGCGGCTCACAACACGCAGCACCGTCACCTCGAGCGCCATCAGCTCGACTTCGAGCGCCGCGACCTTCGCGGCAAACACCGGATCGGCAAGCAGCGGCTTGCCGTTCTTGCGCTGGTTCGACGCCACGCGTTTCAGGAATGCGAGCTCACGCTTCGACGCGCCGACGCGTGCGATGCCGGTGCGCTCGTGGCCCAACAGGTATTTCGCGTAAGTCCAGCCGCGGTTTTCATCGCCGACGAGATTCTCGACGGGCACCTTCACGTCCTCGAAGAACACCTCGTTGACTTCGTGATCCTCATCGAGCGTGATGATCGGGCGCACCGTGATGCCGGGCGTCTTCATGTCGATCAGCAGGAACGAGATGCCCTCCTGCTTCTTCGCCGCCGGATCGGTGCGCACGAGACAAAACATCATGTCCGCGTACTGGCCCAGCGTCGTCCATGTCTTCTGGCCGTTGACGACGTAGTGGTCGCCGTGACGTTCGGCACGCGTGCGCAGCGATGCGAGATCCGACCCGGAGCCCGGCTCCGAATAACCCTGGCACCACCAGTCGGTGCCGTCCAGAATGCGCGGCAGATAGTGGCGCTTCTGCGCTTCGCTGCCGTATTTCATCAGCACCGGCGCGACCATCGATACACCGAACGGCAGCACGGTCGGCGCGCCGATGCGTGCGCACTCCTCATCCCAGATGTGGCGCTGGGTCGCGTTCCAGTCCGGACCGCCGTATTCGGCCGGCCATGCGGGCGCGGACCAGCCGCGCTGGCCGAGAATCCGGTGCCAGCTCGCGAAATCCTCGCGGTCGAGTCGTTTGTGATCGAGTACCTTGGCGCGCAGTGCATGAGGCAGGTTGGCCTCAAGCCAGGCGCGGACGTCGACGCGGAACGCGTCGTCGGCGGGGGAATAATCCAGATCCATGCGCAGTGTCTCCTGACCGCGGCCGTCCGGCCCGGCAAGGACACACTGCGTACGTCATTGCAGCGGTTCTTTCAGCGCGGCAGGAATCGGCAGCGGCATCACGTCGATGCCTTCTTCGACCAAGGATTGCGCATCCTCCGGCGTCGTGACGCCACGAATGCTGCGCGCCGGCGCCTCGTTGTAATGAATGCGCCGCGCTTCCTCGGCGAAGCGCTCGCCCACATTCTCGGTCTTCTCCAGCACCTCGCGTAGCGCGCGCATCACCTGCGCCTGCAGCGCGCGCGGATCGGCCGGCTGTGCCTGCGTCGCGCCCGACAGGTTCAGGCGCGGCGCCGACGGCATCCGGTTGATCTCGGTCGTTCCGCACACCGGACATTCGACCAGCTTGCGGGACAACTGCGCTTCGAACTCATCGGCGGAAGCGAACCAGCCTTCGAACCGATGACCGTGCGGGCACTGTAAATCGAGGACCTTCATGCTGAATCAGGGCGTGTGGCGAGTGTAGCGCAAAACGCGCGTTTGTGAACGATCGTGCTAAACCAGGATCGCGCGGCCGGACAGCGGCCGCGTCACAGGATTGTAACGCGGCGCCCCACCCGCCGCTGACGCGCCGTCAGGGCTTCTCGACCGGGCCGAGCGGCCAGGCGCCGGACAGGACCTTGTCGAGCCACATCGTGCCGATGATCGTCTTCACGTCGGTGATCTGACCGGTGCGCACCCACTCCTGAAGGTCGGGCAGCGTCGCCGTGAAGGTTTCGAGGAATTCGCCTTCGTCGAGTTTGCGCTCGCCGGCCGTCAGGCCGCGCGCAAGATACAGGTCGATGAATTCGGTCGAATAGGAAATGATCGGATGAATCCGGGCCAGGAACACATATTCGCGTGCCGTGTAGCCGGTTTCCTCGCGCAGTTCGCGCACCGCGCAGGCAAGCGCGCCCTCGTTCGGATCAAGTTTGCCGGCGGGGAATTCGGCCATGACCTTGCCGATCGGATAGCGATACTGGCTTTCCATCAGCACGCGGCCGTCGTCGAACAGCGGGATCACCATCACCGCGCCGGGATGCTGGACGTATTCGCGCGTGGCCTGCTTGCCGTCGGGCAAACGAACGGTATCGCGCTTCAGCTTGAGGAACGAGCCGTCGAAAATCGCCTCGCTCTCGAGGCAGGTTTCGGTCAGTGCGGCGTCGTGATTGGGTAGTTCGGCCATCGGCGGGCTCCGGAGGAATGAGCACGCGACGGCCGAAGCCGTCAGCGTCGTTTGACGAGATACTGGAACGTGAAGCCGGGAAACGCGAACACAACGAAGAGACTGAACGTGATCGCGTAGAACTGCCAGCCCTGTTCGAAGCGGTTGCCGGCGCGCGACTCGAGCCAGAAGCCGAGCGCACCGACGACGAAATACAGCACGATCAGCTCGCCGATCCGAACCCACGCGTTCTTCTTCGTCGCACCGATCGGTACGACGGCGAAGAGGCGTTGGTTCAGGAACGGCACGTTGGCGCATACGAGCGCCAACAGCACGATGAACCAGCCAGCTGCCGACATTACAGCGGCAGCGTGTGACGGATCGCCTGCAGGCAGGCCGTCAACAGCGGGCTCGGGATCAGGCCGAGCACCACGACTGCAATACCGTTCAGCACGAGGATCGTGCGCTTGCAGAAATCGCCGGTGACCGGGGTCGCATCCTGCGGTGCATCGAAGTACATCAGCTTGACGATGCGCAGATAGTAGAACGCGCCGAACAGCGACGTGATCACAGCCAGCACGGCCAGCCACGTGAGACCCGCGTTGACGGTTGCCTCGAGCACCGCGAGCTTCGCGTAGAAGCCGACGGTCGGCGGGATACCGGCCAGCGAGAACATCATGACCATCATCACGAACGCGAACACCGGGCTGCGCTTGTTGAGGCCCTTGAAGTCGTCGATCGTTTCCGCTTCGAAATCGCGGCGTGCGAGCAGCATCACCACGCCGAACGAGCCGAGCGTCGTGATCAGGTAGACGATCGCGTAGAACATCGCCGAGCTGTACGCGTTCGCCGGAGCGGTCGCGTCGCCCTTCACGATGCCGGCGAGCAGGCCGAGCAGCACGAAGCCCATGTTCGAGATCGCCGAGTACGCGAGCATCCGCTTGATGTTGCGCTGGACGATACCGGTGATGTTACCGACGATCAGCGACAGCGCGGCGAGGATCACGAGCGCGGTCTGCCAGTTCTGTGCGAGCGGCAGCAGGCCCATCACCAGGAAACGCAGGCCCCACGCGAACGCGGCAACCTTCGGGCCGCCGCCGACGAACAGCGTCATCGCGGTCGGTGCGCCCTGGTAGACGTCCGGCACCCACATGTGGAACGGCACGGCGCCGAGCTTGAACGCGATACCGGCGACGATGAAGACCACGCCGAACATCAGCACGGCCGCGTCGGTGTTGCCGCCGACCGCCTTGTACACCTCGCCCAGCTCGAGCGAGCCGGTCGCGCCGTAGAGCATCGAAATGCCGTACAGCACGAAGCCCGACGCGAGCGCGCCCAGCACGTAGTACTTCATCGCGGCTTCGCTCGACTGCGCGGCATCGCGGCGCAGCGCGATGACGGCGTACAGCGACAGCGACATCAGTTCGAGGCCGAGGTACAGCGTCAGGAAGTTGTTGCCCGACACCATCACCAGCTGACCGAGCAGCGAGAACATGCCCAGCAGGAACACGTCGCCGCGGAACATGTCACGGTCTTCGAGGTACTTGCGCGAATAGACGAGCGAGACCGCGAAGCCGAGCGACACGACGGCCTTCATCATGCTCGCGAACGAGTCGACGACGACCATCCGCGAGAAGAAATAATACTGCTGCGGGTCCAGCGCCTGCACCGCGAACCACACGCCGGCGACGACCGACGAAACCACCGCGATCAGATAGGTCAGGCGGCGGCCAGCGGCACCGGTAAAGGTGTCGTTCAGCCATGCGACGACGATGGCGACCATCACCAGCGCGTCAGGCAACAGGACATTCATAGGTGCGTTCATGATCTTGATTTCCTCCGCTCGCGATTACTGGGCCAGCGGCAGCTTCGACTGCGCGACGTGGGAGAGGAGGTTTTCCACGGAAACGTGCATCACGTCGGTGAAAGGCTTCGGATACAGACCCATCAGCAGCGTGAACGCGGCGAGCACGGCCAGCATCACGAATTCGCGACGGCCGATGTCCTTCAGCTTGGCAACGTGATCGTTCGCGACCGCGCCGAAGTACACGCGCTTGTACATCCACAGCGTGTAGGCGGCGCCGAGGATCAGCGTGAATGCCGCGCCGAATGCGATCCAGAAGTTGTACTGGACAGCCGCGAGAATCACCATGAATTCGCCGACGAAACCCGAGGTGCCCGGCAGGCCGCAGTTGGCCATCGAGAACAGCATCGCGAATGCCGCGAACTTCGGCATCACGTTCACGACGCCGCCGTAATCGGCGATCTGACGCGAGTGCACGCGGTCGTACAGCACGCCGATACACAGGAACATCGCGCCCGACACGAAGCCGTGCGAGATCATCTGGACGATCGCGCCTTCAACGCCGAGCTGGTTGAAGATGAAGAAGCCGAGCGTGACGAAGCCCATGTGCGCGATCGACGAATACGCGACCAGCTTCTTCATGTCGGCCTGCACCATCGCGACGAGGCCGATGTAGATCACCGCGATCAGCGACAGCGTGATCACGACCGGTGCCAGGAAGTGGCTTGCGTCAGGCGTGATCGGCAGCGAGAAACGCAGGAAACCGTACGCGCCGAGCTTCAGCATGATCGCCGCCAGCACGACCGAGCCGCCCGTCGGCGCTTCCACGTGCGCGTCCGGCAGCCAGGTGTGCACCGGCCACATCGGCACCTTCACCGCGAACGCGAGGAAGAATGCAATGAATAGCAGGATCTGCGGCGTCATCGCGATCTTGGCGTTCTGCCACGTCGCGAGGTCGAACGAATGCGTCTGCGTGTACAGGTAGATCAGCGCGACCAGCATCAGCAGCGAGCCGGCCAGCGTGTACAGGAAGAACTTGAACGCCGCGTACACGCGGTTCGGGCCGCCCCACACACCGATGATGATGTACATCGGGATCAGGGTCGCCTCGAAGAACACGTAGAACAGCAGGCCGTCGGCCGCCGAGAACACGCCGATCATGATCCCGGACAGGATCAGGAAGGCCGCGAGGTACTGCGCGACGTTCTCGGTGATCACTTCCCACGCGCTGATCACGACGATCACCGTGATCAGCGCGGTCAGCACGACGAACCACATCGAGATGCCGTCGACGCCAAGGTGGTACGAGATATTGAAGCGTTCGATCCAGGTCGACTGCTCGACGAACTGCAGCGCAGCCGTGCTCGAGTCGAAGCCCGTGATCAGCGGAATCGTGACCGCGAGACCGAGCAGCGAACCGATCAGCGCGACCCAGCGAGCCGTCCCCGGATTTTTGTCGTTACCCACCGCGAGCACGAGGAGGCCGAAAACGATCGGCAGCCAGATCGCGGTACTGAGAATCGGAAAAGCGTGCATTAGTGTTGTCCCCCCGCCTTATTTGCCGCCGAGCGTTACAAACAGGGTCAGGAGCCCCAGCATGCCGATGATCATGGCGAACGCGTAGTGATAGATGTAACCGGATTGGAGGAAGCGGATCACGCCGGCGAACCAGCCGATGAACCGCGCGCTGCCGTTGACGAGACCGTCGATCACGACGACGTCGCCTTCCTTCCACAGGCCGCGGCCGATCGCCACCGAACCACGGGCGAACACCACTTCGTTGATCTTGTCCATGTAGTACTTGTTGTCCAGCAGCGTGTAGATCGGACCGAACGCGCGGCGGATCGACGCCGGCAGCTCCGGACGCTTCAGGTACAGGAACCACGCAACGACGACACCGGCGAGCGCCAGCCACACCGGCAGGCCCGACACCGAGTGCAGACCCATGCCCACCCAGCCGTGGAACTCTTCGGCCATCTCGGCCAGTGCCGGATGGTTTTCGCCGATGAAGATCACCTTGTCGAACGCGACGCCGTGCTGGAAGAAGTCGCCGAACAGCATCGGGCCGATCGCGATCGCACCGATGATCACCGACGGAATTGCCAGCAGGACCAGCGGCACCCACACGACCCACGGGGTCTCGTGCGGCTCGTGCGCGTGGTCGTCATGACCATGGCCGTGATCGTCGTGGCCGTGCGCGGCCGCCATGCCCATCGGCGATTCCGGATGCTTCGGCTTACGGAAGCGCTCTTCGCCGTGGAACACCAGGAAGTACATGCGGAACGAGTACAGCGCCGTGACGAACACGCTCGCGACGACCGCGAAGTACGCGAAGCCCGAACCCGGCAGATGCGACAGCTTCACCGCGTCGATGATCGAGTCCTTCGAGTAGAAGCCCGAGAAGAACGGCGTACCGATCAGCGCCAGCGAACCGACGAGCGACGTGATCCACGTGATCGGCATGTACTTGCGCAGGCCGCCCATGTTGCGCATGTCCTGGTCGTGGTGCATGCCCATGATCACCGAACCGGCGCCGAGGAACAGCAGCGCCTTGAAGAACGCGTGCGTCATCAGGTGGAACACGGCGACCGGGTAAGCGGACACGCCGAGCGCGACGGTCATGTAGCCGAGCTGCGACAGCGTCGAGTACGCGACGACACGCTTGATGTCGTTCTGGACGATCCCGAGGAAGCCCATGAACAGTGCCGTGATCGCACCGATCACCGTGATGAACGACAGCGCGGTATCCGACAGTTCGAACAGCGGCGACATGCGCGACACCATGAAGATGCCGGCCGTCACCATCGTCGCCGCGTGAATCAGCGCGGAGATCGGGGTCGGGCCTTCCATCGAGTCGGGCAGCCACACGTGCAGCGGGAACTGCGCCGATTTACCCATCGCGCCGATGAACAGGCAGATACAGGCGACGGTCAGCAGGCCCCAGTCGGTGCCCGGGAAGTGCAGGCTTGCGAGTTCGGCGCGCTTCGCAAACACTTCGCCGTAGTTCATCGAACCTGCGAACGCCAGCAGCAGGCCGATGCCCAGCAGGAAGCCGAAGTCGCCCACGCGGTTCACGAGGAACGCCTTCATGTTCGCGTAGATCGCGCTCTCACGCGTAAAGTAGAAGCCGATCAGCAGGTACGACACCAGACCCACCGCTTCCCAGCCGAAGAACAGCTGCAGGAAGTTGTTGCTCATCACGAGCATCAGCATCGAGAACGTGAACAGCGAGATGTACGAGAAGAAGCGCTGGTAGCCGTCTTCTTCCGACATGTAGCCGATCGTGTACACGTGCACCATCAGCGAGACGAAGGTCACGACGACCATCATCATCGCGGTCAGCGAATCGACGAGGAAGCCGACTTCGAGTTTCAGCGAGCCGACGTTCATCCATTCGTAGACGGTCGCGTTGAAGCTCGCGCCGCCCATCACGTCGAGGAAGACTTTCGCCGACAGGAGGAACGCGATCAATACGCCGAGGATCGTGATCCGGTGTGCGCCCTTGCGCCCCACTGCGTTCCCGAACAGCCCCGCAATCAGCGAGCCGGCCAGCGGAGCGAGCGGAATCGCCAGCAGCAGGTTTTCATTGAGTGTCGTTGACATAACAGCGTTGCCTGAAATTAACCTTTGAGCTGATCGAGATCCTCGACATTGATCGTGTCGAGCTTACGGAACAGGGTCACCAGAATCGCGAGACCGATCGCGGCTTCCGCTGCGGCGACGGTCAGCACGAAGAACACGAAGATCTGGCCGTGCACGTCGCCGAGGTAGTGCGAAAACGCGACGAAGTTGGTATTCACCGCCAGCAGCATCAGTTCGATCGCCATCAGGATGATGATGATGTTGCGGCGGTTCAGGAAGATCCCGACGATCGCGATCGCAAAGAGGATCGCGCCGAGCACGAGGTAATGAGCAAGAGTCAGCATGGTTTTCTTTTCCTCCGCTTAGCCGTTGGTGCTCGTACCGGCTTCGCTCTGCGCCGTTTCCGGCTGCGGCTTGTCCGCTTCCATCTTCACGAGGCGCACGCGGTCATTACGGCGCACCTTGACCTGATCCGACACGCGCTGGCGCTTGCTGTCCTTGCCCTTGCGCTCGGTCAGCCCGATCGCGGCGATGATCGCGACCAGCAGCACCAGGCCGGCGATTTCAAACGCGAAGATGTAGTCGGTGTAGATCACCTTGCCGATCAGGCGCGTGTTCGACCAGTCGGCCATCGCGCCCGTCGCCATCGCGTGCACCGTGTGCGTGTCGCCGTAGCCGCGCCACAGGATCAGCGCGGTCTCGACCACGATGATCGCGCCGACGACGGTCGCCATCGGTACGAAGCGCTTGAAGTCGCGGCGCAGGTAATCGATGTTGATGTCCAGCATCATCACGACGAACAGGAACAGCACCATCACGGCGCCCACGTACACCAGCACCAGCAGGATCGCGAGGAACTCCGCTTCCAGCAGCATCCAGATCGCGGCGGCGTTGAAGAACGCCAGCACAAGGAAAAGCGCAGACGCCACCGGGTTGCGCGAAGTGATCACCTTCAGCCCTGATACCACCAGGAGCAGCGCGAAGATGTAGAACAGTACGGTCGTGAATTCCATGATTACCGGTTCATCGTTAGGCCATAGTCAGGCGCGGCTTGCGGGACGCTCTCGCGAGCCGCACCCGTCGCGGCGGCTCGGCCCGTTCATGCCGGGCCGGCACTGCAAACACAATCAACGATACGGCGCGTCGGCGGCCTTCGCCGCAGCGATGTCCTTCTCGTAGCGATCGCCCACCGCGAGCAGCATTTCCTTCGTGAAATACAGGTCGCCGCGCTTTTCGCCGTGGTACTCGAGGATCTGCGTCTCGACGATCGAATCGACCGGGCAGCTTTCCTCGCAGAAACCACAGAAGATGCACTTCGTCAGGTCGATGTCGTAGCGCGTCGTGCGGCGCGTGTTGTCCGCGCGCGTTTCCGACTCGATCGTGATCGCCATCGCGGGGCACACGGCCTCGCAGAGCTTGCACGCGATGCAGCGCTCTTCGCCGTTTTCATAGCGGCGCAGCGCATGCAGCCCGCGGAAACGCGGCGAAATCGGGGTCTTCTCTTCCGGGAACTGCACGGTGAACTTGCGCCGGAACGTGTAACGACCGGTCAGCGCGAGCCCCTTCAGCAGCTCCGTCAGGAAGAAGGTCTTAAAGAAGTGTTGGATTGCAGTCATGATTTCGTCCGATCCTTACTTCACCCAGATGTTGAGCGGCGACATCATCCAGAAGCCGACCACGACCACCCAGATCACCGTGACGGGCAGGAACACCTTCCAGCCCAGACGCATGATCTGGTCGTAACGGTAGCGCGGGAACGTCGCGCGCACCCAGATGAACACCGACAGCAGCGCGAATACCTTCAGCACCAGCCAGAAGATGCCCGGAATGAACGACAGGAATTCGAACGGTGCGTCCCAGCCGCCCAGGAACAGCGTCGCGGCCAGCGCCGAGATCACGATCATGTTGATGTATTCGGCGAGGAAGAACAGCGCGAACGCCATGCCCGAGTAATCGATCATGTGACCCGCGACGATCTCCGACTCCCCTTCCACCACGTCGAACGGGTGACGGTTCGTTTCGGCGATGCCGGACACGAAGTAGACGACGAACGCCGGCAGCAGCGGCAGCCAGTTCCACGACAGGAAGTTCACGCCGTGGCCGGCGAAGAAGCCGTGCTGTTGCGAGCCGACGATTTCCGACAGGTTCAGGCTGCCAGCCGTCATCAGCACGAGCACCAGCGCGAAGCCCATCGAGATTTCGTACGACACCATCTGCGCCGCAGCGCGCATCGCACCGAGGAATGCGTACTTCGAGTTCGACGCCCAGCCGGCGAGAATCACCGCGTACACGCCGATCGACGAGATCGCCATCGCATACAGCAGGCCCGCGTTCACGTTCGCGAGCACGGCCTCGGCCTGGAACGGGATCACCGCCCACACGGCAAACGCCGGCACGACGGTCATGACCGGCGCGATCAGGTACAGCCAACGGCTTGCGGCGCTCGGCTGAATCACTTCCTTCAGCAGCAGCTTCAGCACGTCGGCGATCGGCTGCAGCAGGCCGCCGGGGCCGACGCGGTTCGGGCCGAGACGCACGTGCATCCAGCCGATCAGCTTGCGTTCCCACAGAATCAGGTACGCGACGCACAGCAGGATCACGACGGCGACGACGAGGATGCGCACGACGGCCCACACCGTCGGCCACGCGACGCCGAGAAGCTGGGCTCCGCCCGCGTTGATCGTATCGAACAAGCTCATTTACGCCTTCTCCACCACCAGTTCACCGGACAGGCTGCCGAGCGCTGCGCCGGCAGGCGTCGCCGCCGACACGCGAACGACCGTCTCCGCAAGATTCGCGTCGCGCACGGCCGGCAACTGCACCGCACGCTCGCCCTGGCGCACGCGCACCGCGTCGCCTTCCTTCAAGCCCAGCTTGTCGAACAGCGCGGCCGGCAGGGCTGCGGCGTTCGCCATCTTCGCGGCGGCCGTCAGGTGCAGCGCACCGGCGCGGCGCACGAGTGCGTCGGCATGATAGATCGGCACATCGGCGAGGCGCTCGAAGCCGCCGTTCGCGGCAGTTGCCGCGACGCGTGCCGGCGCAACCGACGCCTGGTTCGACAGACGCTTCGCGACGCCTGCGTCGCCGAGCGCCGCGAGACGCACTTCTTCCGCCGTTTCGTATTCGAAGTTCGGCAGGCCGAGCAGGCTGCCGAGCACGCGCAGCACCTTCCACGCCGGACGCGTATCGCCGAGCGGACGCACGACGCCGTTGAAGCTCTGCACCGAGCCTTCCGCGTTCACGTACGTGCCTGCCGTTTCCGTGAACGGCGCGATCGGCAGCAGCACGTCGGCGTAATCGAGGCCGTGCTTGAACGGCGACATCACGACGACCATTTCGGCCTGGTTCAGCGCGGCAAGTGCCTGCGCCGGATCGGCCGTGTCGAATTCCGGTTCGACGTTCAGCAGCACGTAGCCCTTGCGCGGCTGCGCGAACGCTTCGCGTGCGTTCAGGCCGCCCTCGCCCGGCAGTGCGCCGACGACGTGCGCGCCGACCGTGTTCGCCGCTTCCGTCAGGAAACCGAACGTGGCGCCCGTGTTGTCGGCGATCCACTGTGCAACGGCGTGCAGCTTCGCGAATTGCGGGTGACGGACGGCCGCATTGCCGAGCAGCACCGCGCGGCGCTCGCCGTTCGCGAGCGACTGGGCGACTGCTTGTGCTGCCGGCGATACGGTGACGCCCGCCAGCGCGTCCGGCAGCGCGACGCCGCGCAGTTGCGCGACGGCGGCGGCAACGCCGGCCAGCTCGTCGAGCCATGCCGACGGCGCGGCGACGATGCGCTTCGCGGTCGGGATCAGCGAGTCGTCGGCGGTCGCGTGCAGGAAGTGCAGCTTCGCGCCGTTCTTCGCGGCTTGGCGCAGGCGCGCGGCGAATAGCGGGTGGTCGCGGCGCAGGAACGAACCGACGACGAACGCGGCATCCACGCTCGACAGATCGGCGATCGGCATGCCGAGCCACGGTGCGCCCTGGACCGGCGCCGAGAAATCTTGCTGACGCAGACGGAAGTCGACGTTCGGCGTTTTCAGTTCGCTGGCGAGCTGCTTCACGAGGAACAGCTCTTCAGCGGTGCTGTGCGCGCTCGCGAGCATCGCCAGCGCGTTCGCGCCGTGATCCGCGGCGATGCCCTTCAGACCCTTCGCGACATATTCGAGCGCGGTCTGCCAGTCGGTCTCGATCCACTGGCCGCCCTGCTTCAGCATCGGCTTCGTCAGGCGCTCTTCACTGTTCAGGCCTTCGTACGAGAAACGATCCTTGTCCGAGATCCAGCATTCGTTGATCGCTTCGTTCTCGAACGGCAGCACGCGCATCACGCGGTTGTTCTTCACCTGCACGACGAGGTTCGCGCCGACCGAATCGTGCGGGCTCACCGACTTGCGGCGCGACAGTTCCCACGTACGGGCGCTGTAGCGGAACGGCTTGCTGGTCAGCGCGCCGACCGGGCACAGGTCGATCATGTTGCCCGACAGTTCGGAGTCGACCGTCTTGCCGACGAACGTCGTGATTTCCGAGTGCTCGCCGCGACCCAGCATGCCGAGCTCCATCACGCCGGCGATTTCCTGGCCGAAGCGGACGCAGCGCGTGCAGTGGATGCAGCGCGACATTTCTTCCATCGAGATCAGCGGGCCCACGTTCTTGTGGAACACCACGCGCTTTTCTTCCGAGTAGCGCGACGACGACTTGCCGTAGCCGACCGCCAGATCCTGCAGCTGGCATTCGCCGCCCTGATCGCAGATCGGGCAGTCGAGCGGGTGGTTGATGAGGAGGAATTCCATCACCGACTGCTGCGCCTTCACGGCCTTGTCGGACTGCGTGCGCACGATCATGCCGGCCGACACGGGCGTCGCGCAGGCAGGCACGGCCTTCGGCATCTTCTCGACTTCGACGAGACACATCCGGCAGTTGGCCGCGACCGACAGTTTCTTGTGATAGCAGAAGTGAGGAATGTACGTATCCGCCTTGTGCGCAGCCTGGATCACCATGCTGCCTTCGGGCACCTCGACCTTCTTGCCGTCTATTTCAAGTTCAACCATGATGGTGAATGGTCCTTAACCTATTTCCGCCCGTTCGCGCCTTCGCCCGACCGTGCGCTCAAATTCCGCAACCGGTGCTTCGCTTCAGGCTGCCGCCGCGTGCGCGTGGCCGCCGACCATGCAGTGCTTGTGCTCGACGTGGTACGCGAATTCGTCCCAGTAATGCTTGAGCATCCCACGTACCGGCATCGCCGCCGCATCGCCGAGCGCGCAGATCGTGCGGCCCATGATGTTCTCGGCAACCGAGTTCAGCAGGTCCAGATCTTCCTGGCGACCTTCGCCGTGCTCGATACGATTCACGACGCGATACAGCCAGCCGGTGCCTTCACGGCACGGCGTGCACTGGCCGCACGATTCCTCGTAGTAGAAGTACGACAGGCGCAGCAGCGAACGCACCATGCAGCGCGTCTCGTCCATCACGATCACCGCGCCTGAGCCGAGCATCGACCCCGCCTTCGCGATCGAGTCGTAATCGAGATCGGTCTGCATCATGATGTCGCCCGGGATCACCGGTGCCGACGAACCGCCCGGAATCACGGCCTTGATCTTGCGACCACCGCGCATCCCGCCGGCGAGCTCCATCAGCGTCGCGAACGGCGTGCCGAGCGGCACTTCATAGTTGCCCGGACGCTCGACGTCGCCCGACACCGAGAAGATCTTCGTGCCGCCGTTGTTCGGCTTGCCGATCTCGAGGTAATTCTGCGGCCCGATGGACAGCAGGAACGGCACCGCGGCAAACGTCTCGGTGTTGTTGATCGTGGTCGGCTTGCCGTACACGCCGAAGCTCGCCGGGAACGGCGGCTTGAAGCGCGGCTGGCCCTTCTTGCCTTCGAGCGACTCGAGCAGCGCCGTTTCCTCGCCGCAGATGTACGCGCCGTAACCGTGGTGCGCGTGCAGCTGGAACGAGAATTCCGAGCCCATGATGTTGTCGCCGAGGAAACCCGCGGCACGCGCTTCATCGAGCGCGGCCTCGAAGCGTCGATACACTTCGAAGATTTCACCGTGGATGTAGTTGTAGCCGACGGTGATGCCCATCGCGTACGCGCCGATGGCCATGCCTTCGATCAGTGCGTGCGGGTTCCAGCGCAGGATGTCGCGATCCTTGAACGTGCCCGGTTCGCCTTCGTCCGAGTTGCAGACGAGGTACTTCTGCCCCGGGAACTGGCGCGGCATGAAGCTCCACTTCAGGCCGGTCGGGAAGCCCGCACCGCCACGGCCACGCAGGCCCGACGCCTTCACGTCGGCGATCACCTGCTCCGGCGGAATCTTTTCTTCGAGAATGCGGCGCAGCTGCTTGTAGCCGCCGCGCGCAACGTAGTCTTCGAGATGCCAGTTCTCGCCGTTCAGACCAGCGAGGATCAGCGGTTTGATGTGACGGTCGTGGAGGGACGTCATTTCGAGAGCTCCTCAAGCAGCTGGTCGATCTTCTCGCGGCTCATGAAGCTGCACATTCTGTGATTGTTCACCAGCAGCACCGGCGCATCGCCGCACGAGCCCATGCATTCGCCTTCCTTCAGCGTGAACTTGCCGTCGGGCGTGGTCTCGCCGAAGCCGATGCCCAGCTTCTGTTTCAGGTAGTCGGCAGTCGCTTCCGCGCCGCCGTGCGGGCCAAGCTGGCACGGCAGGTTCGTGCAGAGCGTGATCTTGTGCTTGCCGACCGGTTTGAGCTCGTACATCGTGTAGAACGTCGCGACTTCCTGCACGGCGACGGCCGGCATGCCGAGATAGTCCGCGACGAACTGCATCAGTTCGGGCGACAGCCAGCCGTGCTCTTCCTGAGCGACGGCCAACGCCGACATCACGGCGGACTGTTTCTGATCGGCGGGATACTTCGTCAACGCTCGATCGATTTCCTTCAGGCCTTCAGCTGAGATCATTTTCAGACACGACTCTTTCAATTCCTACCGAACGAACAACCTGCCGCACTGCTGTGCAAGGACGGCAGACCTGGCGCTCACTGTTGACAGCTTGCGAAGCCGCGCCGGTTCAGCGCGCATCGCGTGTGACTTACTGCTCGCCGCCCACTCGCGCGGGCGGCGCGACCATTAGCGATCGATTTCGCCGAACACGATGTCCTGCGTACCGATGATCGTGACGGCGTCGGCAATCATGTGACCGCGCGCCATTTCGTCGAGCGACGCGAGGTGCGCGAAGCCCGGTGCGCGGATCTTGAGGCGATACGGCTTGTTGGCACCATCCGACACGAGGTAGATGCCGAATTCGCCCTTCGGATGCTCGACAGCCGCGTACGCCTCGCCTTCCGGCACGTGAAAACCTTCGGTGAAGAGCTTGAAGTGGTGAATCAAGTCTTCCATGTTGGTCTTCATGCCAACGCGCGACGGCGGCGCAACCTTGTGATTGTCGGTCATCACCGGGCCCGGATTCTTGCGGAGCCACTCAATACACTGTTTCGCGATGCGGATCGACTGGCGCATTTCCTCGACGCGCACCAGATAGCGGTCGTAGCAATCGCCGTTCACGCCGACCGGCACGTCGAAATCCATGCGGTCGTACACTTCGTACGGCTGCTTCTTGCGCAGGTCCCACGCGATACCCGAGCCGCGCAGCATCGGGCCCGTCAGGCCCATCTGCAGCGCACGCTCCGGGCTGACGACGCCGATCCCCACCAGACGCTGTTTCCAGATCCGGTTGTCGGTCAGCAGCGTTTCGTATTCGTCGACGCACTTCGGGAAGCGCGTGAAGAAGTCGTCGATGAAGTCGAGCACCGAGCCACTGCGCGCTTCGTTCATCTTCGCGAGCGCCTTCTCGTTGCGAATCTTCGACGCCTTGTATTGCGGCATTGCGTCAGGCAGGTCGCGGTAGACACCGCCTGGACGGTAGTACGCCGCGTGCATCCGGGCACCGGACACCGCTTCGTACACGTCCATCAGGTCTTCGCGCTCGCGGAATGCGTACAGGAACACCGCCATCGCGCCGACGTCGAGTGCGTGCGCGCCGATCCACATCAGGTGGTTCAGCACGCGCGTGATCTCGTCGAACAGCACGCGGATGTACTGCGCGCGCTCCGGCACGTCGATGCCGAGCAGACGCTCGATCGCGAGCACGTAGCCGTGCTCGTTGACCATCATCGACACGTAGTCGAGACGGTCCATGTACGGCACGGACTGGATGAAGGTCTTGTTTTCCGCGAGCTTTTCAGTCGCGCGATGCAGCAGGCCGATGTGCGGATCGGCACGCTGGATGACTTCGCCGTCGAGCTCGAGCACGAGGCGCAGCACGCCGTGCGCTGCCGGGTGCTGCGGACCGAAGTTGAGGGTGTAATTTTTGATTTCTGCCATGACGCCCCCTTAATGTTTCAGACCGCCATAGCGATCCTCGCGGATCACGCGCGGCGTGATTTCGCGCGGCTCGATCGTCACCGGCTGGTAGACGACCCGCTTCTCTTCCGGGTCGTAACGCATTTCGACATAACCCGACACCGGGAAGTCCTTGCGGAACGGATGGCCGATGAAGCCGTAGTCGGTGAGGATGCGGCGCAGATCGGGGTGACCCTCGAACACGAGGCCGTACAGGTCGAATGCTTCGCGCTCGTACCAGTTTGCGGAGGTCCAGATGTCGACGAGTGATGCCACGATCGGCAGATCGTCGTCCGGCGCGAACACGCGCAGGCGCAGGCGCCAGTTGTTCGTGACCGACAGCAGCTGCGACACGGCCGCGAAACGCGGGCCGTCGTAGGCGCCGTCACCGTAGGTCTGGTAGTCGACGCCGCAGAGGTCGATCAGTTGCTCGAAACGGAGCTTCGGATCGTCGCGCAGCATCTTTGCGACTTCGAGGTAATCGCTCGCCTTCACGACGAGCGTCAGTTCACCGATCGCTTCGGTGAGGCTCACCACGCGCGCGCCGAGCGCGGCTTCGAGGTTTGCCTTGAGGGTCTCGATTTTGCTTGCCATATTGAGGGGACGCTCGGGGCTTTATTGACGGGCGATGGTATTGGTGCGGCGGATCTTCGCCTGAAGCTGGATCACGCCGTAGACCAGCGCCTCGGCCGTGGGCGGACAGCCCGGCACGTAGACGTCGACCGGCACGATCCGATCGCAACCGCGGACCACCGAGTACGAGTAGTGGTAGTAACCGCCACCGTTCGCGCACGACCCCATCGAGATCACCCAGCGCGGCTCGGCCATCTGGTCGTACACGCGGCGCAGCGCGGGCGCCATCTTGTTGCACAGCGTGCCGGCGACGATCATCACGTCCGACTGACGCGGGCTCGGACGGAACACGACCCCGAACCGGTCCAGGTCATAACGGGCCGCACCCGCATGCATCATCTCGACGGCGCAACACGCGAGCCCGAACGTCATCGGCCACAGCGAGCCGGTACGCGTCCAGTTGATCAGCTTGTCAGCCGTCGTGGTGACAAACCCTTCCTTCAAGACCCCTTCGATACTCATTTGCTTTCCACTCCAGACGAGCGGCCCAGCGTGGCCGCCCATGCAAACCGGCGATTAACCCATCACTCCCAGTCGAGGCCGCCTTTCTTCCAGATATAGGCAAAGCCCAGCAGGAATTCGAGCAGAAAAATCATCATTGCGATGAAACCCGGCCAGCCGATGTCCCGGAGCGCGACGCCCCACGGAAACAGGAATGCGGTTTCGAGATCGAAGATGATGAACAGGATGGCGACGAGGTAGTACCGGACGTCGAATTTCATCCGGGCGTCTTCAAAGGCTTCGAAGCCGCACTCATACGGTGCGTTCTTCTCGACGTCCGGCTTATTGGGACCAAGGAGCTTGCCGATGCTGACCAGCGCTATACCTAAACCAGTGCCCACGAGGAGGAACAACAAGACGGGGTAATAGGCTGCGAGGTTCAAGGCAATCCTCTATCGGTTGGTTCTGAGCGTCCGGAGAATACCACTTCCGGCGGAAGGAATCATTTCGGAGTGCGTGCGATCACAAGACAATCGCAAGGCACACCCCAGAAATGAAAAATGCCAGCCACTAGAAGCGGCTGGCATTGAGTAACTTTGGTGCCGACGGCGAGACTCGAACTCGCACAGCTTTCGCCACTACCCCCTCAAGATAGCGTGTCTACCAATTTCACCACGTCGGCACTGCATGCAACTCGGGTTGTGCTGCTTGTTTCCCGCGAATCGCTTCAAGAATTAAATTCTAACCCGAGTTCCAGATTTGTTCAACGCACAAACGCAAAAAATTCGACTTTTTATTTCGGGACATCCTGACCCGGCGCGCTCGCCGCCGAACCCGCGGCAGCGGACGCGGCGACGGCCGGCGCCGACGCTGCGGGCGCCGATGCCGGCGCGGTCGCGGCGGTGCCGAGCACGCCGGCCGACGGCGTCGACTTGTACGAACCGAGGTACGTCAGCGCGAGCGTCGCGACGAAGAAGATCGTGGCGAGAATGCCCGTCGTGCGCGACAGGAAGTTGGCGGAGCCCGTTGCACCGAACAGGCTGCCCGACGCGCCGCTGCCGAATGCAGCGCCCATGTCAGCGCCCTTGCCGTGCTGCAGCAGCACGAGTCCGATCACACCGAGTGCAGACAGCACCTGCACAACAATAATCAGCGTCTTGAATAACAGCATCACATCCACCCGATTGGATCAGGCAACCGGACCAACCGGCCGCCATCATGGTTCAATTCGATCCCGGACCGCTCAACGTGCGGCCCGGCAGATCGCCAGGAAATCTTCCGCCTTCAGCGACGCGCCGCCGATCAGGCCGCCATCGATGTCAGGCTGCGCGAACAGCTCTTCCGCGTTGTCCGGCTTCACGCTGCCGCCGTACAGCACCGATACGTCCGCCGCTCCCTTCGCCGCGAGACGCGCACGCAGGAATGCGTGCACGTCCTGCGCCTGCGCCGACGTCGCGCTCTTGCCCGTGCCGATCGCCCAGACCGGCTCGTATGCGACGACGATGCGCGCCGCTTCGTCAGCCGTCAGCACGGCCAGCACGGCGTCGAGCTGCGCACCGACTACCTGCTCGGTCGCGCCCGCCTCGCGCTCGTCGAGCGTTTCACCGACGCACACGACGGGCGTGAGACCCGCCGCGAGCGCGCGCTGCGTCTTCGCGGCAATGGTTTCGTTGCGCTCGCCGTGGTACGCGCGACGCTCCGAGTGACCGACGATCGCATACTGCGCGCCGAACTCCGCCACCATCGCGGCCGCCACTTCACCGGTGAACGCGCCCTGCTCGTGCGCGGACACGTCCTGCGCGCCGAACGCGACACGGCCGCCGGCGAGTTGCGCCTGAATCTGCGCGAGATACGGGAACGGCACGCACACGCCGATCGACGTCTCGGCCGCCACCGCGCCCGCGCCCTGCACCACTTCGTTCAGCAATGCCTGGTTGCCGGCCAGCCGGCCGTGCATCTTCCAGTTGCCGATCACTCGCTTCGTTCGTTGTTTCGACATCGTGTCTGTCTCGTCACTATCTTGTCATTAACGCACCGGAAACCGGCCCGTCAGGTTGGATCTGGCGAAGCAAACCCGCGATTTTACTGCGCGCGGCTTGAACCGGTCAAACCGCGCATGTCAAGCCCGCCGCGCGGGCCGTCACGCGTTCGCGCCCCAATCAAGCACGATCTTGCCGATGTGCTCGCCGCTTTCCATCAGCGCATGCGCCTGCGCGGCCTCCCCTGCCGGCAGCACGCGGTAGATGACAGGCTTGATGCGACCGTCCGCGAGCAGCGGCCAGACGCGCGCCTTCAGCTGCGCGGCGATGCGCGCCTTGAATTCGACCGGACGCGGCCGCAGCGTCGAGCCCGTCACCGTCAGCCGGCGGCGCAGGATTTCATTCAGGTTGACCTCGGCCTTCGCGCCGCCGAGCAACGCGATCAGCACGAGGCGGCCGCCATCCGCGAGCGCGGACAGTTCGCGCGGCACGTACGAGCCCGCGACCATGTCGAGGATCACGTCGACGCCTCGGTCGTGCGTCAACGACTTGACGACCTCGACGAAGTCCTCGGTCTTGTAGTTGATCGCACGCTCGGCGCCGAGCGCCTCGCATGCGCGGCATTTGTCGGCATTCCCGGCCGTCGCGAACACGCGAAAGCCGAGCGCGTGCGCGATCTGGATCGCCGTCACGCCGATCCCGCTCGAGCCGCCCTGCACGAGCAGCGTTTCCTGCTCGCCGCCCTCGCCCGCGCCGAGCAGCGCACGGTCGAACACGTTGCTCCACACCGTGAAAAAGGTTTCGGGCAGCGACGCGGCCTCGATGTCGGTCAGCCCGTCGGGCACCGGCAGGCATTGCGGCAGCGGCGCAACCGCATATTCGGCGTAGGCGCCGCCCGCGAGCAGCGCGCAGACGCGATCGCCCAGCTTCAGGCCGAACGGGTTCAGCGCCGCATCTGACAGGTCGCCGCCGACGATCTCGCCCGCGACCTCGAGGCCCGGCAGATCCGACGCACCCGGCGGCGGCGCATACGCGCCCTTGCGCTGGAATACGTCCGGCCGGTTCACGCCGGAAGCCGCCACCTTGATCAACACTTCGCCGCGCTTCGGTTCGGGGCGCGGACGCTCCGCCAGCTTCAGCACGTCGGGGGCGCCGAATTCGGTGATTTCGATGGCTTTCATGGTGGTCGCTCCAGGATCAGTCGGGGGCGCACCCGTGCGCGGCACGGGCGCCTCGCCGGCGCTGCTGCGCCGCACAACGATGCTACAGAAAAAACGGCCGGCACGCTTTCGCACTGCCGGCCGTTCTCACGCCTGTCCGCTTACTGCTGCGGCGGCGTATCCGACTGCGACGCTGCCGCTGCTTCGTTCAGCAGCGCCTTCGCCGACAGACGCACGCGACCCTTCTCGTCCGTCTGGATCACCTTGACCTTCACCTGCTGGCCTTCCTTCAGGTAGTCGTTGATGTCCTTCACGCGCTCGTTGACGATTTCCGAGATGTGCAGCAGGCCGTCCTTGCCCGGCAGCAGGTTCACGATCGCGCCGAAATCGAGCAGCTTGAGCACCGTGCCTTCGTACACCTGGCCGACTTCGATCTCGGCCGTGATTTGCTCGATGCGCTTCTTCGCTTCGGCCATGCCTTCGCTGTTCGTGCTCGCGATCGTCACGACGCCGTCATCCGAGATGTCGATGGTCGTGCCGGTTTCTTCCGTCAGCGCACGAATCACCGAACCGCCCTTGCCGATCACGTCGCGGATCTTTTCCGGGTTGATCTTGATCGTGATCATGCGCGGCGCGAATTCCGACAGTTGCGTGTTCGCACCCGAGACCGCCGACGTCATCTTGCCGAGGATGTGCATGCGGCCTTCCTTCGCCTGCGCGAGCGCGACCTGCATGATTTCCTTCGTGATGCCCTGGATCTTGATGTCCATCTGCAGCGCCGTCACACCTTGCTCCGTGCCGGCCACCTTGAAGTCCATGTCGCCGAGGTGATCTTCGTCGCCGAGGATGTCGGTCAGCACCGCGAACTTGTTGCCTTCGAGGATCAGGCCCATCGCGATACCCGCGACGTGTGCCTTCATCGGCACGCCGGCGTCCATCAGCGCGAGGCAGCCGCCGCACACCGACGCCATCGACGACGAACCGTTCGACTCGGTGATTTCCGACACGACGCGGATCGAGTAGCCGAATTCGTCGGCGCTCGGCAGGCACTTGACCAGCGCGCGCTTCGCGAGACGGCCGTGGCCGATTTCACGACGCTTCGGCGAGCCGACGCGACCCGTTTCGCCGGTCGCGAACGGGGGCATGTTGTAGTGAAGCATGAAGCGCTCGCGGTATTCGCCTTCGAGCGCGTCGATGATCTGCTCGTCACCCTTCGTGCCGAGCGTCGCGACGACGAGCGCCTGCGTTTCGCCACGCGTGAACAGCGCCGAACCGTGGGTGCGCGGCAGCACGCCCGTGCGGATCTCGATCGGACGCACGGTGCGCGTGTCGCGACCGTCGATGCGCGGCTCGCCGTTCAGGATCTGCGAACGGACGATCTTCGCTTCGATGTCGAACAGGATGTTGCCGACGGTAGCCTTGTCGGCCGCGACCGTGCCGGCCGCCAGCGCGTCTTCCTCGAGCTTCGCCGAGGTCGCCGCGTAGACTTCCTTCAGCTTCGTCGAACGCGCTTGCTTGTCGCGCAGCTGGTAAGCGGCGAGCAGGTCGCCGTGCGCCAGTTCCGTCACGCGCGCGATCAGCGCCTCGTTCTTCGGTGCCGGCTGCCAGTCCCACTCGGGCTTGCCACCTTCGCGCACGAGTTCGTGGATCGCATCGATCGCCGTCTGCATCTGCTCGTGGCCGAACACGACCGCGCCCAGCATCACGTCTTCCGGCAGCTGGTCGGCTTCCGATTCGACCATCAGCACCGCACGCTCCGTACCGGCGACGACGAGGTCGAGGCTCGATGCCTTGATCTGGTCACGCGTCGGGTTCAGCACGTATGCGTTGTCGATGTACGCGACGCGCGCGGCACCGACCGGACCGTTGAACGGCAGGCCCGACACGGCGAGCGCAGCCGATGCACCGATCAGCGCGGGGATGTCCGCCGGGATTTCCGGGTTCACGGACAGCACGTGGATCACGACCTGCACTTCGTTATAGAAGCCTTCCGGGAACAGCGGGCGCAGCGGACGGTCGATCAGGCGCGACGTCAGCGTCTCGTGTTCCGACGGACGGCCTTCGCGACGGAAGAAGCCGCCCGGGATCTTGCCGGCCGAGTAGGTCTTTTCGAGGTAGTCGACGGTCAGCGGGAAGAAATCCTGGCCCGGCTTCGCCGACTTCGCGCCGACGACGGTTGCCAGCACGACGGTGTCTTCCACGTCGACGATCACGGCACCGCTCGCCTGGCGAGCGACTTCACCGGTTTCGAGGCGCACCTTGTGCTGGCCCCACTGGAATTCCTTCACGACCTTGTTGAACATGGACATGGTTGCTCCTTTGAATTCATTCATTTCATTCGCCACCCGGGCCATCCCGTGCGGCGGCGTCCCGACCGAATCACCCGGAGCAAGGTGTGTTTTTTATGCCATTCCAGCGCGACGCTCGTCGAGCGGCGCGCTGGAATGACACAAATCCCGACCCCGGTATCAGCCGTTCCGGCAGCCGGCACTCACGTGCCGGACAACCCGCGGTGCGCGTGACGCTACGCACCGCGCAAAAACAAAATGCCTGCATCAGCGGACTGACACAGGCATCTTGCTGGCGGCAATCGCCTCGATTACTTACGCAGACCCAGCTTCTCGATCAGCGCGCGGTAACGGTCGGCATCCTTGCCCTTGAGGTAGTCGAGCAGCTTGCGGCGGCGGCTCACCATGCGCAGCAGGCCGCGGCGGCTGTGGTGATCCTTCGCGTGGGTCTTGAAGTGACCCGTCAGTTCGACGATACGTGCGGTCAGCAGTGCGACCTGGACTTCGGGCGAGCCCGTGTCGTTGGTACCGCGGGCGAACTGAGCAACGACTTCCGACTTCTTGATATCTGCAACAGACATGTGATTTCCTTTGTTTCCTACTAACTGAACAGGCGGACACGGAAGAATGGCCGTGCCGTGACTTACAACCGGCGGGCATTGTAGCACAACTGCACGCCGTTCCTACCGCCCCCTGTCACGGGCGCGTCATCGAGCAGGTCGACGGCGTCTGGGTGCGCTGCGCAGGCACTGCGAGGATCGTACGGAAGCCATACCCCGAGCCCTCGTTGTCGAAGCGCACGCCCGGCGTGCCGGCCTTGTCCATTTCCATCACGTAAAGGGGCTGGATCAATTGATGATCCTGCGCGCGCATCGTCGACGCGTGGAAGCCGTCGTCGAACGACAGCCCCTCCAGCGCACGCGCCACCGCCACTGGGTCGGTCGAGCCGGCCCGAGTCATCGCCGCCGCGAGCATCTCGATCATCAGGCTCATGCGCCGCACCGGGTAATCGTCCTGAGCGGCGGGAAAACGGGTCCGGAACGCGCGGTAAAACGCGTCCGACTTCGCGCCGCCTGCGTTCGGATGCCAGTCCGCGACGGCCACCACCCGCCCGACGCCCGCATCGCCCAGCGCGGCAGGCGCGCCGAGGCTGTTGCCGTAGAACGTATAGAACTTCGCGTTCAGCCCCTGCTCGCGTGCCGCCTTTACGAGCAGCGTGAGGTCGTTGCCCCAATTGCCGGTCACGACAGCGTCCGCACCGCTCGCCCGGATCTTCGCGATATAAGGCGAGAAATCCTTGATGCGACCGATCGGATGGAATTCGTCGCCGGCAATCGTCACGTCGGGACGCCGCTCGGCCAACGCTTGCCGCGCCAGACCGCTGACGTCGTGACCGAAGCTGTAGTCCTGGTTCAGCAGGTAGACCTTGCGCAGCGCGCGGTCGCGCGCCATCACGTCGGCCAGCGCGGCCATCCGCATCCCCGCGTGCGCGTCGAAGCGGAAATGCCAGAAGCTGCAGCGCGCACCGGTCAGCGCCGGATCGTCGGCCGAATAGTTGAGGAACAGCATCCGGCTGTCCGGATTGCGCGTGTTCAGCTTGTCGAGCGCCGCGACGAGCGCGGCAGCGACTGCCGAGCTGTTGCCCTGCGCGACGAAGCCGATGTGCCGGTCCGCCGCCGCGCGCAACTGCACGAGCGCCTCCTCCGGGCTGCCCTTGCTGTCGAGCACGACGAGTTCGAGCGGGTGCGCGCCATCGCGCAGCTTCACGCCGCCCGCCGCATTGACCTGTTCGACGCCGAAGCGGAGGTTGCGCTCGACCGCCGCGCCCGCGTTCGCGAACGGGCCCGACATTCCTTCTATCAGCGCGATCCGCACCGGCTCGCCCGCCGCGAACGCGCACGACGCCAGCGTCCACCCCACGCTCAATGCAAGCGCGCATCGTTTCCACAGCTGCATCGGCTCCCTGCCCTTCAATCTGTCCGAGAAGCGCGGATCATAGGCCGCAGGCACTGCCAGCCGCAAGCGCGGCGCGAAGCGACGCCCCGACGACGCACTTCCCGCGATCCGCACCGATTTTTTCGGCATGATGCGCCGGCACGCGCCGTCCGTGATACAAGTGAACAGTTAGAAAGCCTTGGAGAATCCCATGCCCATTCGCCTTACCGTGCGCCTGCCGGCGCTGGTCGCCTGCGCGGCGGCGCTGCTTGCCGGTTGTGCGCAGCCGTGGCAGCAATACCAGGCCGGCCAGGACGAGTCGGCGATCGTTGCGCGCATGGGCCCGCCGCGCGAGATCTACGACCTGCCCGGCGGCGGCAAGCGTCTGATGTGGCCGACCCAGCCGATGGGCGAAATCACCGTCGCGGCCGACGTCGACGCAGCCCATCGGATCGTTAACGTCCGCCAGGTGCTGCAGCCGAGCGAGTTCTATCGTGCGGAAATCGGGAAGTGGACCAAGACCGACGTGCTCGTCAATTTCGGCCGCCCGGTCGAGACGTCCTACTTCCCGCTGATGAAGCGCGAGGTGTGGACCTACCGCTATCTCGAAGACAATGTCTGGTACATGATGTACAGCTTCTACTTCGACCCGCAAGGCGTTCTGCGCACCACGCAAAAAACGCCGGACCCGCTGCACGACCCCGACCGTCGCAACCTGTTCTGATCGGATCGATTGCGCATTTACGCGCAATTTTCACAATGGCCATCACGAATTATTGCGTGAGTGGCCATTTCATTTTTTCCGTCATATTCGATTAATTTCCAATTCGACGCGGCAATCCTTTCCGATCGAACCTGTGCCGATCGCATTATGCGAAGCCCCGTGCCATGGGCGCCAACGGGAAACAGGCATGCACAATACATGTCATGCGTTGGATTGGTGCATTCGATGCACCTCGCCAGATCCAGTTGAAACAATTTGTATCATTGGCACCAGACGTTAGGGCATACCCCTAATATCGGACGAAATTGAACCTTTCAATTTAGAAAGCATCATATTGCTCCACTTCGTCCGGTATCTGTTTGTCCTTATCACAAAGGAGTCCTCATGAATCGCCCCAAGAGCATGCTGGTTGCCAACATCGCCTGGGCCCGCGAGACGCACGAACACACGCCCGGCTTCTTCGATGCGCTCGCGCGCGGCCAGAACCCTCGGGTGCTGTGGATCGGCTGCGCCGACAGCCGGGTGCCCGCCGAAACCATCACGCACTGCGTGCCCGGCGAGCTGTTCGTCCATCGCAACATCGCGAACCTGTTCCATCCCGACGACGACAATTCGGCGAGCGTGCTCGAGTACGCCGTGCGTGTGCTCGAAGTCGACCACGTGATCGTGTGCGGCCACTACGGATGCGGCGGCGTGCGCGCGTCGCTGCTGCCGCCGCCCGCCGACCTGCCGCACGTCGCGCGCCGCATCGCGCCGCTGTGCGCGCTCGCACGGCGCCATCGCGACACGCTCGACGGTCTCGACGACACGGCGGCGGCCGACCGCCTGGCCGAGCTCAACGTCCTCGAACAAGTGCGGCTGCTGCGCGCTTCGCCGATCGTGCACGGCCGGCAGCGGCCGCCCCTCGTTCACGGTTGGATCTTTTCGCTCACGGACGGCCGCCTGAAGGAACTCGACTCCGGCTACACGGCACCACCGGCCGAAGCCGAACCGGAGCATGCCGCCATGGCCGCCGCGCTCGGCTGATCCGCCTCCCCCTACGCCAATGAAATCACCCCAACCATGAAACTGAACGAGCGCCTCTCCACCCTGCCGCGCGATATCGTCGCCGGCATCGTCGTTTTCCTCGTCGCGCTGCCGTTGTGTCTCGGCATCGCCAATGCGTCCGGCGTCGAGCCGTTCGCCGGGCTCGTGTCCGGCATCGTCGGCGGCATCGTCGTCGCGCTGTTGAGCGGCTCGTCGCTGTCGGTCAGCGGACCGGCCGCCGGCCTCGTCGTGATCGTCGTCGAAGGGATCGCGCAACTCGGCAGCTTTTCCGCGTTCCTGCTCGCGGTGCTGCTGTCCGGCGTGCTGCAGTTCGGCTTCGGCATGCTCCGCGCCGGCCGCTTCGCCGCGTACGTGCCGTCGCCCGTCATCAAGGGCATGCTCGCGGCGATCGGCCTGCTGCTGATCGTGAAGCAGATTCCGTTCGCATTCGGCATCGGCGGGCCGGCCGCGCAATCGTTTGCGTCATGGCCGAGCCTGCCGACCGCCTGGGCCGCGACGGCCATCGCACTTGCCTCGCTCGCGCTGCTGATCGCCTGGGACACACCGACGTTCAAGCGCTTCGGCCGGGTGCGCTCGGTGCCCGCGCCGCTCGCGGTCGTCGTGTTCGGCATCGGCGCGACGCTGGTGCTCGGCGTCGTTGCGCCGTCGGTCGCGCCGGGCGCCGCGCATCGCGTCACGCTGCCGGAGCTCGAATCGTTCGCGGCGCTCGCGGCATCGCTGAAGCACGCCGAGCTCGGCCCGAACTTCGCGCAGCTCGTCAATCCGGACGTGTGGCGCGTCGCGATCACGCTCGCGGTCGTCGCGAGCCTCGAGACGCTGCTGAGCCTCGAGGCGGTCGAACAGATCGACCCGAAGCGCCGCCCGACGCAGCCCGACCGCGAATTGAAGGCCCAGGGCGTCGGCAATCTCGTCGCGGGTGCGTTCGGCGGGCTGCCGATCACGTCGGTGATCGTGCGCAGTTCGGTGAACGTGAACGCGGGTGCGCAAAGCCGGATGTCGGCGATCGTGCACGGAATCCTGCTGCTTGCCAGCGTGTTCGCGCTCACCGGGCTGATCAACCTGATCCCGCTCGCGAGCCTCGCGGCGATCCTGATCCACACCGGCTTCAAGCTCGCGAAACCGGCGCTGTTCCGCTCGGTGCTGAAGCAGGGTCCGGCCGCGTTCGTGCCGTTCGCCGCGACGATCGCGGGCGTGCTGGCGGTCGACCTGCTGTTCGGCATCGCCGTCGGCCTCGCGTGCAGCGTGCTGGCGGTCGCGGTCGCGAACCTGAAAAGCCCCGTCACCCTCGCGCAGCACGACGACCACTTCCTGCTGTCGTTCCGCAAGGACGTGTCGTTCCTCGGCAAGGTGCAGGTCAAGCATCATCTGCGGCACATTCCCGACCGCGCGGCCGTGATCATCGACGCAACGCGCGCCGACTACATCGACCATGACGTGCTCGAACTGCTCGACGCGTTCGTCGCCGATGCGCCGCGGCGCGGGATCGCAGTCGAATTCCGCCGCCGCAGCCCGGCGCCTCGCGCGGCCGCCCGCCGCTGGCTGTTCCGCGCGCCGGCAGCCGAATGAGCCGCGCATAAAAAAACGCCCCGGGCGGCGTAAAGGCCGCACGGGGCGTTTCGTGTGCGTCGAGCGCTCGACGCGCAGCAATTACGAGCGCTGCGGGTTGACCTTGTCGTCCTTCGAATGCAGCTTGTTCAGCGCCGAAATGTACGCCTTCGCGGACGCCGCGACGATGTCCGGATCGGTGCCGACGCCGTTGACGATCCGCCCGCTCTTCGACAGCCGGACGGTCACTTCGCCCTGCGCCTGCGTGCCGGTCGTGATCGCGTTCACCGAATACAGCAGCAGTTCGGAACCGCTGCCGACTTCGCCCTCGATCGCGTTGAACGTCGCGTCGACCGGCCCGTTGCCGCGCGCCTCGCCGGTCACTTCCTTGCCTTCGACCGCGAACACGATCTTCGCTTGCGGCTGCTCGCCCGTCTCCGAACGCTGCGACAGCGACACGAACTTGAAGTGCTCCTGTTCCTGCGCGAGCGCCGATTCTTCGGAGACGATCGCGATGATGTCTTCGTCGAAGATCTCGGCCTTGCGATCGGCGAGGTCCTTGAAGCGCATGAACGCGGCGTTCAGTTCCGCTTCGCTGTCGAGCGACACGCCGAGTTCCTGCAGGCGCTGCTTGAACGCGTTGCGGCCCGACAGCTTGCCGAGCACGATCTTGTTCGCGGTCCAGCCCACGTCTTCCGCGCGCATGATCTCGTAGGTGTCGCGCGCCTTCAGCACGCCGTCCTGGTGGATACCCGACGCGTGCGCGAATGCGTTCGCGCCGACGACGGCCTTGTTCGGCTGCACGACGAAACCGGTGATCTGCGACACGAGCTTCGACGTCGGCACGATCTGCGTCGTGTCGATGCCGACGTCGAGGCCGAAGTAGTCCTTGCGGGTCTTCACGGCCATCACGATTTCCTCGAGCGACGTGTTGCCCGCGCGCTCGCCGAGCCCGTTGATCGTGCACTCGACCTGCCGCGCACCGCCGATCTTCACGCCCGCGAGCGAGTTCGCCACTGCCATCCCGAGGTCGTTGTGGCAGTGCACGGAGAAAATCGCCTTGTCCGAGTTCGGAATGCGTTCGCGCAGCGTCTTCACGAGGTTGCCGTAGAGTTCCGGCACGCCGTAGCCAACCGTGTCGGCGATGTTGATCGTCGTCGCCCCCTCGGCGATCACGGCCTCCAGCACGCGGCACAGGAAGTCGAGATCCGAACGGCTGCCGTCTTCCGGCGAGAATTCGACGTTGTCGGTGAACTTGCGCGCGAAGCGCACCGCGAGGCGCGCCTGCTCGAACACCTGGTCCGGCGTCATCCGCAGCTTCTTCTCCATGTGCAGCGGCGACGTCGCGATGAACGTGTGGATCCGCGAGCTGTTGGCCGGCTTCAGTGCGTCGGCCGCACGCTGGATGTCCTTGTCGTTGGCGCGCGCCAGCGAGCAGATCGTGCTGTCCTTCACCAGGCCGGCGATCGTGTGGATCGCGTCGAAGTCGCCGTTCGAGCTGGCCGCGAAGCCGGCCTCGATCACGTCGACTTTCATCCGCTCGAGATGCTTCGCGATGCGGACTTTCTCTTCCTTCGTCATCGACGCGCCAGGCGATTGTTCACCGTCACGCAACGTCGTATCGAAAATGATCAGCTTGTCTGTCATGGGGGCTCCAGGGCTCTTTATACGGGAATCAAACGTAATGAGATCGCGCCACCGCTGGCGACGCTCAACAACAGACGAGGCTTGACGGAGGGCGAGAACAGTCAGCGCGGCAGGCGCGCCAAAGCTAGCGCGCGTAGCGGCGCACCGGCTAGAAGGAGGGAGAGGCGGGAAAATGCAGTCATGCCGAAGACTATAGCGGCATTCCGCTGGGTGCGCAATCGGACGGCACCCGGGATGCCGGGCCGCGCCGTGCGAAAAAGGGGCAAATGAAAAACGGCGGCCCGGAATCACATCCGAGGCCGCCGTCGTCGGGCAGGTTGCGCGTCAGTGATCGCGCTGCGACGAGCGCGCGGGGTTCGCGCGTCCGCGCACGGCCATGTAGGCCCAAAACACGTAGCCGGACAGCCCGTACAGCACGAACAGGCAGAACAGCATCAACGGCGGATCGGACGACACGAGCACGAACGCGACGACGACCAGCAGGATCGCCGCGAACGGCACGCGGTGCCGCACGTCCAGCGCCTTACCGCTGTAGAACGGCGCATTCGACACCATCGTCACGCCTGCGTAGATCGTCAGTGCGAACGCGACCCACGGCAGCCAGCCGAGCTTCATCGGCACGCGGTTGTCGGTCGCGAGCCAGACGAAACCGGCGATCAGCGCGGCCGCGGCCGGGCTCGGCAGCCCCTGGAAGAAGCGCTTGTCGACGACGCCGATGTTCGTGTTGAAGCGCGCGAGACGCAGCGCGGCGCCCGAACAGTAGACGAACGCGGCGAGCCAGCCCCAGCGGCCGAGATCCTTCAGCACCCACTCGTACATCACGAGCGCCGGCGCGACGCCGAACGACACCATGTCCGACAGGCTGTCGAACTGTTCGCCGAACGCGCTTTGCGTATGCGTCATCCGCGCGACGCGCCCGTCCATCCCGTCGAGCACCATCGCGACGAAGATCGCGATCGCGGCGATCTCGAAGCGCACGTTCATCGCCTGCACGACCGCGAAGAAGCCGCAGAACAGCGCGGCGGTCGTGAACGCGTTCGGCAGCAGGTAGATGCCGCGCGTCTTCAGGAACCGCTGGCGCGCGGCGCGGCGGCTCTCGATGGGCGCCGGGTCCTGCGCCATCACCTTGTTGCGGCGGAACGGGCGTGGCGCCTGGCCGGAGCCGTTGCGCGGACGACGCGGTTTGAATGCGGCCATCGTGCGTCCCGCCGCTTACTGTTCGAGCTCGGCGAGGATCGTCGACGACGCGTAGACCTTCTCGCCGATCGACACCTTCGCGCGGCTGCCGAGCGGCAGGTACACGTCGACGCGCGAACCGAAGCGGATGAACCCGTAGCGCTGACCGCGCGACAGCGGCTCGCCGGCACGCACGTAGCAGAGGATCCGGCGGGCGACGAGGCCGGCGATCTGCACGGCGGTGACGGTCTTGCCGCTCGCCGTCTGGATCACGACCGCATTGCGCTCGTTCTCGGTCGACGCCTTGTCGATCGCCGCGTTCAGGAACGCGCCGGGGAAGTATTCGACCTTGGTGACCGCGCCGTCGACCGGCGAACGCTGCGAATGGACGTTGAAGACATTCATGAACACGCTGATCTTCAGCGCTTCGCGATTCGCGTACGGATCCTGGGTGGTCTCGACCGCGACGATGCGGCCGTCCGCCGGGCACAGCACCGCGTTCGGCTGCGCCGGGATCGGGCGCTGCGGATCGCGGAAGAACTGGACGACGAAGACGAGCAGCAGCCAGAACGGCCATGCGAAGCCGAAGCCCCCGACGGCGTGGATCAACAACGCGATGACGGCTGCAATCGCGATGAACGGCCAGCCTTCGCGCGCGATGATCGGATGAGGATAGTTCATGGGTTCGTTCGGTGTTCGGTGAATTGCAAAGCCCGTAGGATAGCAAAAGCCGCCCGGGGCACTGCTGCCTTCGGACGGCTTTTTGATACCGACCCTCCACTCGAAGGGCCGGAACAGCACGCGGTGCTTAGTTCTTCGTCTGGTCGACGAGCTTGTTCTTCGCGATCCACGGCATCATCGCGCGCAGCTTCGAGCCGACCTGCTCGATCTGGTGCTCGGCCGTCAGGCGGCGGCGCGACTGCAGCGTCGGCGCACCTGCCTTGTTCTCGAGAATGAAGCTCTTCGCGTATTCGCCCGTCTGGATGTCGGTCAGGCACTGCTTCATCGCCTTCTTCGTCTCTTCCGTGACGACGCGCGGGCCGGTCACGTACTCGCCGTATTCGGCGTTGTTCGAGATCGAGTAGTTCATGTTCGCGATGCCGCCTTCGTAGATCAGGTCGACGATCAGCTTCAGCTCGTGCAGGCACTCGAAGTACGCCATTTCCGGCGCGTAGCCGGCTTCGACCAGCGTTTCGAAACCTGCCTTGATCAGCTCGACGGTACCTCCGCACAGCACGGCCTGCTCGCCGAACAGGTCGGTTTCGGTTTCTTCACGGAAGTTCGTCTCGATGATGCCGGCACGGCCGCCGCCGTTCGCTGCCGCGTACGACAGCGCGATGTCGCGTGCCGCGCCCGACTTGTTCTGCGCAACCGCGATCAGGTGCGGCACGCCGCCACCTTGCGAGTACGTGCCGCGCACGGTGTGGCCCGGAGCCTTCGGCGCGATCATGATCACGTCGAGGTCGGCGCGCGGGATCACCTGGCCGTAGTGGACGTTGAAGCCGTGTGCGAATGCCAGCGCGGCGCCCTGCTTGATGTTCGCGTGCACTTCCTTCGCGTACACGTCGGCGATCTGCTCGTCCGGCAGCAGCATCATGACGACGTCCGCGCCCTTCACCGCTTCCGCGACTTCCTTGACCGACAGGCCTGCGTTTTCGGCCTTGCTCCACGACGCGCCGCCCTTGCGAAGGCCGACCGTCACGTTCACGCCGCTGTCCTTCAGGTTCAGTGCGTGCGCATGGCCTTGCGAGCCGTAGCCGATGATCGTGACTTGCTTGCCCTTGATGAGGGAGAGGTCAGCGTCTTTATCGTAGAAAACGTTCATGATGGTTCCTTCGCCAATTCAAAAATTCAACAATTCGTTCAGATGGAGTACTGCGGGCCGGGACATGACGGCGCACCCGGCGTGCCTGTTCGGCATCACACCTTCAGGATGCGCTCGCCGCGTCCGATGCCGGAGCTGCCGGTACGCACGGTCTCTAGGATCGCGGTCGCGTCCAGCCCCTGGATGAATGCGTCGAGCTTGTCGCTCGCGCCCGTCAATTCGATCGTGTAGGTCTTTTCGGTCACGTCGATGATGCGGCCGCGGAAAATATCCGACATCCGCTTCATTTCTTCGCGCTCCTTGCCCACTGCACGTACCTTGATCAGCATCAGCTCGCGTTCGATGTGTGCACCGTCGGTCAGGTCCACCACTTTCACCACCTCGATCAGGCGGTTCAGATGCTTCGTGATCTGTTCGATCACGTCGTCCGAGCCAATGGAAACGATGGTCAGCCGCGACAGCGATTGGTCTTCGGTCGGCGCCACCGTCAAGGTTTCGATGTTGTAGCCGCGTGCGGAAAACAGACCGACCACGCGCGACAGCGCGCCCGGTTCGTTTTCCAGCAGGACGGAAATGATGTGTCTCATGTTCGCTTCTTCCAGAATGTGTCCGTGTCGATTCACTCGCGCCGCGCGCCGCCCGGTGCCGCACCGCCCTTCGTGAAGGCGGCCGCTCCGGCCCCGGCGCGCGTCGCGCCGTTACAGATCTTCCGATCCGAGCAGCATCTCGGTGATGCCCTTGCCGGCCTGTACCATCGGCCAGACGTTTTCGGTCGGATCGGTCTGGAAGTCGAGAAACACGGTGCGGTCCTTCAGGCGCAGCGCTTCCTTCAGCGCCGGCTCCACATCCGAGGTCTTTTCGATCCGCATGCCGACATGGCCGTACGCTTCGGCGAGCTTCACGAAATCGGGCAGCGCATCCATGTACGAATGCGAATAGCGCTTGCTGTATTCGATCTGCTGCCACTGGCGGACCATGCCGAGATAGCGGTTGTTCAGCGAAATGATCTTCACGGGCGTGTCGTACTGCAGGCAGGTCGACAGTTCCTGGATGCACATCTGGATCGAGCCTTCGCCCGTGATGCACAGCACGTCGTCGTCCGGGTGCGCCATCTTGACGCCCATCGCTGCCGGCAGGCCGAAGCCCATCGTGCCGAGGCCGCCGGAGTTGATCCAGCGACGCGGCTTGTTGAAACGGTAGAACTGCGCGGCCCACATCTGGTGCTGGCCGACGTCCGAGCACACGAACGCGTTGCCGTCCGTCAGCTCCCATGCCTTCTCGACCACGTACTGCGGCTTGATGATCTCGCTGTCGCGGTCGAACTTCAGGCAGTCCTTCGAACGCCAGCCCTCGATGTCCTTCCACCATTGCGCGAGCGCCTCGGTGTCGGGGCCGTGCTCGGCCGTCTGCAGTTGCTCGATCAGCTCCTTCAGCACTTCCTTCACGTCGCCGACGATCGGGATGTCGACCTTCACGCGCTTCGAGATCGACGACGGATCAATATCGATGTGGATGATCTTGCGCGGACGCGACGCGAAGTGCGCCGGGTCGCCGATCACGCGGTCGTCGAAGCGGGCACCGATCGCGATCAGCACGTCGCAGTGCTGCATCGCCATGTTCGCTTCGTACGTGCCGTGCATGCCGAGCATGCCGAGGAATTTCTTGTCCGACGCGCGATAGCCGCCGAGGCCCATCAGCGTGTTCGTGACCGGGTAGCCGAGCAGATCGGCGAACTGGTTCAGTTCGCGCGCGGCGTCGGCGAGGATGATGCCGCCGCCCGTATAGATATAGGGACGCTTCGCCGACAGCAGCAGCGACACGGCCTTGCGGATCTGGCCCGAATGGCCCTTCGTGACGGGGTTGTACGAGCGCAGCGACACGCTCTTGACCGGCTCGTACTGGCACGGCGTCTTCGAGATGTCCTTCGGGATGTCGATCAGCACCGGGCCCGGACGGCCGGTGCGGGCGATGTAGAACGCCTTCTTGACGGTTTCCGCGAGGTCGCGCACGTCCTTCACGAGGAAGTTGTGCTTCACGCACGGACGCGTGATGCCGACGGTATCGCATTCCTGGAACGCGTCCTGGCCGATCGCGGCAGTCGGCACCTGGCCGCTGATCACGACCATCGGGATCGAATCCATGTAGGCCGTTGCAATGCCGGTCACCGCATTGGTGACACCGGGGCCGGACGTCACGAGACAGACGCCGACGTTGCCGGTGGAACGCGCATACGCATCGGCTGCGTGCACGGCCGCCTGTTCGTGGCGCACCAGCACGTGCTGAATCTTGTCCTGCTTGTAAAGCTCGTCGTAGATGTAGAGTACCGAGCCGCCGGGATAGCCCCAGATGAATTCGACGTTCTCGTCGGCCAGTGCCTTCATGAGCACGGTGGCGCCGATGGAGTCGCTATCGGGAGGGGAAAGGGGTTCCGACGTGGAGAATTCCGCGCTGGGCATGTTCATTTTGACCTTTCGAATTTTCGGCAAAAAATTGATCGGGTGCTCTCTGCCGGGCTTGTGGCTCGGGTTCAAGCGGCGCGTCCAGTTTGAAGGGCGGGCTTCTTGGGCCAGCCTCAAATGAGACCATCACTTCATGTTGCGAATCGTTGACGATAGCGGGTCATGATTGGGTCGTCAAGCAAAATATCCCGCAGCGCATCATGCGCCCCGCCCGGCGGCCCGCGGACGCTGCTCGCGCGCAACGTACCGAGCCGTCAACGGTGCCAAGTCGCGCGAAAATTTGTTAGCATCCGCGGGTTTTACGAAATTTTTCGACCTTTCACACGCCGCAGTCCGCAGCGCATACCTTTACGGAATGGCATCAGACAAGGAACTCGCCGACTTTCTGGCGGGCGTCGAAAGGCGCGCGTTCAAGCAGGCTGCGTACGCCGTGCGCGACGACGATGCGTCGCTCGACATCGTGCAGGACGCGATGATCAAGCTGGCGGAGAAGTACGGCGACCGGCCGGCGGCCGAGCTGCCGCTGCTGTTCCAGCGGATCCTGCAGAACGCGATCCATGACTGGTTCCGCCGGCAGAAGGTCCGCAATACCTGGGTGACGCTCTTCTCGTCGCTCAACAACACGGACGACGAAGACTTCGATCCGCTGGAAACGCTCGAGTCCGCGGATGACAACGCGGGCGTCGAGAGCACCGAGCACCGCCTCGAGCGGGAGCAGGTTCTGGCCCTGATCGACGAAGAAATCCAGAAACTTCCAACGCGTCAACGGGAAGCGTTCCTGATGCGTTATTGGGAAGATATGGATGTCGCCGAGACTGCCGCCGCAATGGGGTGCTCCGAAGGCAGCGTCAAGACGCACTGCTCGCGAGCCACCCACACCCTGGCGCAAGCGCTCAAGGCCAAAGGAATCACGCTATGAGCTCCGCTCCCGTAAATCGAGAACACGAATTCGCGCTGAAGGTCCGCCGCGCGCTGGACGAACGTGCCGCGGCGCTGCCTGCCGCGACCGCCGACCGTCTGGCCGTTGCGCGCCGGGCCGCGCTCGCGCGCAAGAAGCCGGAAGCCGCGACCGCGCCGGTGTTCGTGCCCGCCTTCGCCGGTGCCGCCGCCGCATACGGCACGCCGCCCGCGAGTCGCCCGCAGACGTCGTTCGCGCGCCGCCTGCTGCGCGCCTGGCCGCTCGCGCTGCTGCTCGCGGGGCTCGTCGGCATCGCGTACTGGGAAGACATGCAGCGCACTGCCGAACTCGCCGACATCGACGCGGCAATGCTCAGCGACGACCTGCCGCTCAACGCGTATCTCGATCACGGGTTCAACGCGTATCTTTCGCACGCACGCTAACAGAGAATAACGAGGGGATCGCTCGGGTGAGTCAGAAACGGGGCCTGGCCGTATTTTTCGGATGCGTGATCGCGATCGCCGTTTCCTACGTCGCCACCTATTCCCGATTCAACCCGCCCGCCGCGACGGTCTCCGCCGCGGCCAGCAACGCGCCCGCGCCGACCTCGGCCGCCGCGGGGCTGCCCACCGAACTCACCCCGCTCCCCCTGCCGCTGCCGGCCGCCAACGGCCCGCTGTCGTGGGCGCGCCTGACGCCCGCGCAACGCGCGGCACTCGCGCCGTTCGCCGATCAGTGGGACGGCTTCAGCGATGCACGCAAGCGCAAATGGCTGAAGATCGCGTCACGTTTCGCGAAATTGACGCCCGATGAGCAGAAGCACCTGCAGGACAGGATGTCCGAGTGGGCGCGGATGACGCCCGAGCAGCGCCGCGTCGCGCGCGAGAATTACCAGAGCGCGAAGGAGCTGTCCGCGCAGGCGCGCGAGCGTGCGTGGAAGGCCTACCAGCAACTTCCCGAAGAACAGAAGGAGCGCCTCGCCGCGACCGAGCGCCGTCGCCGGCCGAGCGTCGTCAGCGCGCCGCCGACGGTCGCCGACCGCGATGTGCGCCGCCTCGTCAATTCGCACGAGCATCCAGCGAGCAACGCCGCGCCGGCATCGGCGCCCGCCACGTCCGGCGGCGGCACGCCGCCTGTCGCGGCATCATCCACGTCAGGCACCGCACCCGCGCCTGCGACGGTCACGCCCGTCTCGCCGGCCGACGCGCCGTCGATGTTCAAGGGTTCCTGACCCGACGTGGCGAGCGCCCCCGCACCCAAGGCCCCGGCCGTCGTCGCCGCGCCGTCCGTGCGGCGACGCCTCGCCGCGATGCTGTACGAAGCCGTGCTGCTGTTCGGCATCGTGTTCTTCGCCGGCCTCGCATTCAGCCTCGCGACGCAGCAGCGCAACGGCCTCGTTCATCACAATCTCCTCGCCGCGTGGATCGCGCTCGTCGTCGGCGCGTACTTCGTCTGGTTCTGGACCCATGGCGGCCAGACGCTGCCGATGAAGACCTGGCGGCTGCGGCTCGAATCGTCGACCGGCCGTCCGCTGAGCGCCGGCCACGCGCTCGTCCGCTACGCGCTCGGGTGGCTGTGGTTCCTGCCGCCGCTCGCGCTGCATCCGCTCCTCGGCCTGTCGGTGCCCGTCACGCTCGCGCTGGCGGCCGCGTGGATCGTCGCATGGGCCGGCGCCGCCCGCCTGCACGCCGATCGCCAGTTCCCGCACGACCGCATCGCCCGCACGCGCGTCGTCGCGATTCCACGCTGACGCGGTGACGACGCGGTGACGCGCCGCGCGGTCCGCGCGACCGCGACCCGTTACGCGCGTCGGCGCATCCATCAGACGAAACCCCTCGAAGGCGCGATCACGGCCACCGCTCACGGCTTACCCGATCGCCTCAGGACGGTCGGTTCGGCAGATTACGCAACGCCGCCGCATTCACTGCTAAACACGCCGGAACGACAGTAATAAGAACGTCTCGTGACTGTCACGGCATGGTCACGCCCGCATGGCGCAATGCCGGTAATGTCAACCGGCGCGAGTCATGCATGGGCCAGAAAACGTCCGCGACCTCCCTGTTCCGTCAACCGCTCGGCGCCCGCGCCGTCACCGCCTTCCTGTCCGGCTCGGCCGCAACCGATGCCCTTTCGTCGCATGAGCCGACGGCCGCGCACGCCAGGCAGCACGACGACCCCGAGCCGTCCACCCATCGCTACCGCACGATCTGGCTGTCCGACATCCATCTCGGCTCGAGCGGCTGCCAGGCGCCGTACCTGCTCGACTTCCTGCGCCACAACGATTCGGAATACCTGTACCTCGTCGGCGACATCATCGACGGCTGGCAGCTGAAGAAGGGCTGGTACTGGCCGCAGGCGCACAACGACGTCGTGCAGAAGGTCCTGCGCAAGGCGCGCAAGGGCACGCAGGTGGTCTACATCCCGGGCAACCACGACGAAGGCGCGCGGCAGTTCTGCGACCTCGCATTCGGCGACATCCAGGTGCGCGGCGAGGCATTTCACACGACGCTCGCTGGCAAGCGCCTGTGGATTGTCCACGGCGACCTGTTCGACGGCGTGATCCAGCACGCGAAATGGCTCGCGTATCTCGGCGACACGCTCTACACGCTGATCCTCGTGCTGAACCGCTGGTTCAACAGGATCCGCAGCCGGCTGGGCTTCCAGTACTGGTCGCTGTCGCAGTACCTGAAGCATCAGGTGAAGAACGCGGTGAACTTCATCTCGCAGTTCGAGACCGTGATGACCGACGAAGCGCGTCGCCGCGGCTGCGACGGCGTCGTGTGCGGGCACATCCACAAGGCGGAGATCCGCGACATCGACGGCGTGCTGTACTGCAACGACGGCGACTGGGTCGAGAGCCTGTCCGCGCTCGTCGAAACGATGGAAGGCGAGCTGAAGATCATTTACTGGACGGCGATGCGCGCCGCGCCGTCCGCAGCCCCGTCGCGCAAGGCCAAGGCCACCGCCTGACACAACTCCACTTACAGGACACATGCCGCGATGAAGATCATGATCGTCACCGACGCGTGGGAGCCGCAGGTCAACGGCGTCGTGCGCACGCTGAAGAGCACCTCCCGCGAACTCACCGCGCTCGGCCACCGGGTCGAAATGCTGACGCCGCTGGAATTCCGCACGGTGCCCTGCCCGACCTACCCCGAGATCCGCCTGTCGATCCTGCCGTACCGCAAGCTGCGCGCCCGGATCGATGCGTTCGCCCCCGATGCGCTGCACATCGCGACCGAAGGCCCGCTCGGCCTCGCCGCGCGACGCTATGCGCGCGCGCGCAAGCTGCCGTACACGACCGCGTATCACACGCGCTTTCCGGAATACGTGCAGGCGCGCTTCGGCATTCCGCTGTCGGCGACCTACAAGTTCCTGCACTGGTTCCACGGGCCGTCGCTCGCGGTGATGGCGCCGACCCCGGTCGTGAAGCAGGACCTCGAGAAGTTCGGCTTCACGAACGTCGTGCTGTGGACGCGCGGCGTCGACCTCGACATCTTCCGGCCGATGGAGTCAAAGGTGCTCAATACCGCGCGGCCGATCTTCCTGTACGTCGGCCGCGTCGCGATCGAGAAGAACGTCGAGGCGTTCCTGCGCCTCGACCTGCCCGGCTCGAAGTGGGTCGCGGGCGAAGGTCCCGCGCTCGCCGAACTGAAATCGCGCTATCCGGAAGCGAACTATCTCGGCGTCCTGTCGCAAGCCGAGCTCGCCAAGGTGTATGCTGCGGCCGACGTGTTCGTGTTCCCGAGTCGCACCGACACGTTCGGCCTCGTGCTGCTGGAGGCCCTCGCGTGTGGCACGCCGGTCGCCGCGTACCCGGTCACGGGCCCGATCGACGTGCTCGGCGGGGGCGATGCCGGCGCGATGCACGAAGACCTGCAGGAAGCCTGCCTCGAGGCGCTCAAGATCGAACGCGAGACTGCCCGCGCATGGGCCGAGCGCTTCTCGTGGCGCGCGGCGTCCGAGCAGTTCGCGTCGCATCTGAAACCGCTGCCGAAGACTGCGTACTCGCCCGCCGAAGGTGCCGCCGTTTGAAACGAGACCTGAACGACAAGACCCCGCCCCCTGCCGCGACGGCACAACCGCATCGTCCGTTCGACGAAGAAGAGCCGCACGCCGACGCGGACGTGCATACGCACGAACCGCTCGGCCCCGACGATCGGCTCGCGCCGCTGCCGCCGAATCCGTACAAGCGCCACCGCGGCATCACGCGTGCGTGGTACGCGCTCAAGCATTCGCTGAACGGGTTTCGCGTCGCGATCCGCGAGGAGAGCGCGTTTCGCCAGGAGCTCACGCTCGCCGCGCTGATGCTGCCGATCGGTGCGTTCTCGCCGGTCCCCGCCGCATCGCGCGCGCTGCTGATCGCGTCGGTGCTGCTCGTGCTGATCGTCGAGCTGCTGAACTCGAGCGTCGAGGCCGCGATCGATCGCATCTCGCTCGAGCGCCACGAATTGTCGAAGCGCGCGAAGGATCTCGGCAGCGCGGCGGTCACGGTCGCGCTGTTCGCGTGCGTGACGACATGGGGCTTCGTGCTCGGCCCGCTGATCGCACGCTGGCTCGGCTTCTGACGGCGCCTGCGGCACCGCCTGCGTGCGGCGCCGCACCATGCGCCGAACGCATCGCGATCACGAAATGCGCCCGTTGTAAGGAAACCGCGGTTTATAATCGTCCGCCAGACTTAGAACAGCAACCCGCGCCGGACGAATCTCGCAGCATCGATTGCAGCGCCCGCCAGTCCGGCACACACAGGGCCGGACGACATGGAAGCGAAACCTCCCCGCCGCACCCGCGAACGGATTCTCGAGTTGTCGTTGAAACTCTTCAACGAGATCGGCGAGCCGAACGTCACGACCACGACGATCGCCGAGGAAATGGAAATCAGTCCAGGCAACCTGTACTACCATTTCCGCAACAAGGACGACATCATCAACAGCATCTTCGCGCAGTTCGAGCAGCAGATCGAACGGCGACTGCGCTTTCCCGAAGATCACCGTCCGACGATCGACGAAACCTGGTCGTACCTGCAGTACATGGCCGACTTCATGTGGACCTACCGGTTCCTGTATCGCGACCTCAACGACCTGCTCGCGCGCAACCGCACGCTCGAGACGCACTTCAAGCAGATCATCAGCCACAAGGTGCGCTTCGCGCACGACATGTGCGAGCTGCTCGTGTCCGACGCCGAAATGGTCGCGACGCCCGCCGAGATCGAAGTCATCGCCACCAACATGGCCGTGATCTCGACGTACTGGCTGTCGTATCAGTACGTGATGCACCCGCGCAAATACAACGACCAGGACGCGATCCGCGAAGAGCTGCACCAGGTGAGCATGCACGTGATCTCGGTCATGGCTCCGTACCTGCGCGGCCGTTCGCGCCAGCTGTTCGACGATCTCGTCTCCGGCAAGCTGCCCAAGCGCCAGTTCACCGACTACCTGCCGCCGCGCGACGGTTCGCCGCGCCCCGCCGGCAGCCCGGTCGCCGCCAAGCCCGCCGCGAAGGATGCGAAACAATGAAGGCAGTCTGTGTTTACTGCGGCTCGTCGTCCGGCGTGCGGCCCGTCTATGCGGACGCCGCGCGCGCGTTCGGCCGTGCGCTCGTCGATGCGGGCCTCACGCTCGTCTACGGCGGCGGCCGCGTCGGCCTGATGGGCGTGATCGCCGATGAAGTGATGGCGGCCGGCGGCCATGCGGTCGGCGTGATCCCCGAGTTGCTGGTCGACAAGGAAGTCGGCCATACCGGGCTGTCCGAGTTGCACGTCGTGCCCGACATGCACCATCGCAAGAAAATGATGGCCGACCTCGCGGATGCGTTCGTCGCGATGCCCGGCGGCGCCGGCACGCTCGAGGAATTCTTCGAGGTCTATACGTGGGCGCAGCTCGGCTATCACCGCAAGCCCGTCGCGCTGTACAACATCGATTCGTTCTACGATCCGCTGATCGCGCTGCTGCGCCACACGGTCGACGAAGGCTTCATGCGCCCGACCTACTTCGACGCGCTGTGCCTCGACGCCGAACCGGTCGCGCTGATCGAACAGCTGCGCCGCTACCAGCCGCCCGGCCACGACAAGTGGGCGCCGGACGCGGCCAAGTAACGTCTACCGGGAGCCGCACGCGATGCCCGCACCGTCGTCCGAGCGCAAGGCCGTCCTCATCACCGGCGCGAGCCGCGGCATCGGCCGCGCGACCGCCGTGCTCGCGGCCGAGCGCGGCTGGGACGTCGGCATCAACTACGCACGCGACGCGGCGGCAGCCGAACTGACCGCGCAAGCCGTTCGCGACGCCGGCGCACGCGCGTGCGTCGTCGCCGGCGACGTCGCGAACGAAGCGGACGTCATCGCGATGTTCGACACCGTCGCGGCGGCGTTCGGTCGCCTCGACGCACTCGTCAACAATGCGGGGATCGTCGCGCCGTCGATGCCGCTCGCCGACATGCCGGTCGACCGGCTGCGGCGGATGTTCGATACCAATGTGCTCGGCGCTTACCTGTGCGCGCGCGAAGCTGCGCGCCGGCTGTCCACCGATCGCGGCGGGCGCGGCGGCGCGATCGTCAACGTGTCGTCGATCGCATCGCGGCTCGGTTCGCCGAACGAGTATGTCGACTATGCCGGCTCGAAGGGCGCCGTCGATTCGCTGACGATCGGCCTCGCGAAGGAACTCGGCCCGCACGGCGTGCGCGTCAACGCGGTGCGGCCCGGCCTGATCGAGACCGAAATCCATGCGAGCGGCGGCCAGCCGGGTCGCGCGGCACGCCTCGGCGCGCAGACACCGCTCGGGCGCGCGGGCGAGGCGCAGGAGATCGCGGAAGCGATCGTCTGGCTGCTCGGCGACACGGCGTCATACACGACGGGCGCCCTGCTCGACGTCGGCGGCGGCCGGTAATCGCGCCCCAAAAGGCGGAAAAACGGACCGGCTGAAGCGGTCCGTGGTCACGACACCACAAATCTCCACAATATCGTGACCATTTCAGTAAACATCCGTAACAGTTCCGTGCTCTACTAGCGCCAAGTCAAAAAACAGCCGGTCATCCGGCTGTCATCTCGCTTTGATGCGACCCTTATTGGGTTCGGCCCATGTCGCCGGACCGGCTTGACCCGACCGAGATCTTTTCCATGCCAGGAACCGCAGCGCCCGGCCGGCGACGCACGTCCGTGCCCGCTCCGGCCACGCACGCCCGATCAGCCACCGATCCCGACCTCAGCGCGACACTCCATGCCGCCGGTACGCCCGCCGTGGGCGGCACCGCCGCGACGGACACCGCCCGCGATCGCGTCCTCCAGCTCGGCTGGCGCGTCTGGCTGCTGGTTGCCGCGCTGGTCTGCGCGTACACGCTGCCGGGCGTGCTCGGCCACGATCCGTGGAAGCAGGACGAAACCTATACGTTCGGCATCATCCAGCACATGCTCGAGACGGGCGACTTCGTCGTGCCGACCAACGCGGGCCAGCCGTTCATGGAAAAGCCCCCGCTCTACGCGTGGGTCGCGACGAGCCTCGCGTGGCTGTTGCAGCGGGTGATGCCGCTGCACGACGCGGCACGGCTCGCGAGCGCGCTGTTCGCGGCGCTTGCGTTCGGCTTCATCGCACGCGCGGCGCGCAGTGCCAGCCGCGCCGACAGCTGGCTCGACCTGCGCGTGATCGGCCCCGTCGTGCTGAGCGCGAGCACGCTCGTCGTCGTCAAGCACGTGCACGACATGATGACCGACGTCGCGCTGTTCGCGGGCACCGCGATGGGCTTCTGCGGCCTGCTCGAGCTCGTGATGCAGCACGTCGCGCGGGCGCGCCAGATGCGGCACGGGCTGCCGGTGCGGCCGTCCGGCCGCTGGGCCGCGCCGATCTTCGGCGCGGGCGTCGGCATTGCGCTGATGGCAAAGGGCCTGTTCGTGCCGCTCGTGTTCGCGGCCACGCTCACGGGCGCGCTGGTGCTCTACCCCGCGTGCCGTACGCGTGCGTTCGCGCGCTCGCTCGGCGTCGCCGCGCTGGTGTTCGCACCGTTCGCGCTCGTCTGGCCGACCGCGCTGTTCCTGCGTTCCGAGACGCTGTTCATGACCTGGTTCTGGGACAACAACGTCGGCCGCTTCTTCGGTTTCTCGGTGCCGGAACTCGGCGCGGAAAACGACAAGCCGTTCTTCATCCTGCGTGCGTTCCTGCTGCTCGGCTTCCCGGTCGCGCCGCTCGCGATCGTCGCGCTGGCGCGCGGCGCATGGCGCGACTGGCGCACGCCGCGCATCGCGCTGCCCGTCCTGTTCGCCGGGGTTGGCCTCGCGGTGCTGCAAGTGTCCGCGACCTCGCGCCAGCTGTACATCCTGCCGTTCTTCGCGCCGCTCGCGCTGGTTGCCGCGCAGGCGATCGAGCGCCTGCCGCGCGGGCTGCATCTCGCGTGGGATTACCTGAGCCGCCTGCTGTTCGGCACCGTCGTCGCGCTCGCGTGGGGAATCTGGGCGGTGATGGCCGATCCGGGCGCATCGCGTGCGGACCTCGCGCCGCTCGGCCGATGGCTGCCGCTCGACTGGACGATGCCGATCGTGCCCGGGCTCGTGATCGGCGCGCTCGTGCTGACGGTCGGCTGGCTGTGGCTGCTGCCGAAGCTGCGCACGACCGGCCTGTGGCGCGGCGCGCTGTCGTGGGGCGCGGGCGCGCTGGTCGCGTGGGGTCTCGTGTATACGCTGTTGCTGCCGTGGCTCGACGTCGCGAAGAGTTACCGGTCGGTGTTCGACGACCTGAATGCGCATCTCGCGCTCGAATGGAGCGACGGCGACTGCATGGCGAGCCTGCACGGGCTCGGCGAATCGGAAGCGCCGATGCTGTACTACTTCTCCGGTATCCAGCACACGCCGATCGACGACGCGAAGACGACCCGCTGCACGTGGATGATCGTCCAGGGCGTGCGGGCAGTCGATCCGGCGCCGGGCAGCGAGTGGAAGCTGTTCTGGACCGGCGCTCGCCCGGGCGACGACGAGGAACTGCTGCGCGTCTACGTGCGCACCCCCGAAGAGCACGAAACGCAGTGATGCAAGGCGGCGCCGCGAAACGGCGCCGTCATCATTTCCGGAAGGCCGGCCAAGCGGCGCTCGAGCACGCTTTCACGCGCGCCGCCCCACCACCCCGCACGTCAGAACGACGAGCCCGGCTCGCGCAGGAATGCCGTCTCCGCATCGGTCGACGTACGGCCGAGAATCGCGTTCCGGTGCGGAAAACGGCCGAAGCGCTCGACCACGGCCGCATGACGCAACGCGAAGTCGTGATAGCTCTCGCACCCGGCCTCGCCGCGAATGCCCGCGCACAGGCGCACGGCCTCGCGCTGGCTCTCGTCCGACTCGTCATGTTCGAACGGCAGGTACGCGAACGCACGGTGATGGCCGCTCGGCAATTGCGCGTCCCACCCGGCCGCGACGACGCGCCGCGCGAGCGGCAGCGCCTTCGGATCGGCGGCGAACGCACGCGGCGTGCCGCGATGAATGTTGCGCGAAAACTGGTCGAGCACCACGATCAGCGCGAGCGCACCGAGCGGCGTGTCGGCCCAGCGATCGTAGGTGCCGTCGCACGCGGCGTCGAGCAACGCGCCATAGCGCGTCCGCAGCACGTCGTCGAACGCCGCACCGCCGTTGAACCACACCTTGCGCGCGTGGCCGAACTCGACCGAACCCGGCTCGCCGAACCAGAAATCGAGAATCTCACGCGCTTGCGGATCGAGCGCCGCGGCACTGTCCGTCAGGTTGTCGAGCGTCATGCAAACTCCAGTACGAGGCGCCGAGTCCGCGCGCTCTTCTTTTCAAGTTTGGCGACCCGCAGGTCGCCGATTTCCGACGTATTGCGCACATGCGTGCCGCCGCACGGCTGCAGATCGACGCCTTCGATGCGCAGCAGCCGCACGCGGCCCAGCCCCATTGGCGGCTTCACGCTCATCGTGCGCACGAGGTCGGGCCGCTCGGCCATCTCGGCGTCGGTGATCCATTCGGTCGTGACCGCATGCGCGCCGTGGACCAGCGCCGCGAGACGGCGCTCGACGTCGATGCGATCGATCGCGTCCGACGTCGCGAAATCGAGCCGCACGTAGTCGGCTGTCACGCTGCAGCCGTCGACCGGATACGGCAACACCGCGCACATCAGATGCGCGGCCGTATGCAGCCGCATGTGCCGGTAGCGGCGCAGCCAGTCGATGTCCGCGATCACGCGCGCGCCGGGTGCGAGCGCCGCGACGCGCGCTTCCTGGCCCGTCGCGGGCACGTGCACGGCGTCGTCGGGCGTTGCGCCGTCGAACTTCGCCTTGCGCGTGTCGGCGATCGTGATCGCGCTGCCGTCAGGCAGCGTCAGCGTGCCGCTGTCGCCGGCCTGCCCGCCGCCAAGCGGATAGAACACGGTGCGGTCGAGCCGGATGCCGTCATCGCCAATGGCCGCGACGACGGCCTCGCATTGCGTCAGATAGGCATCTTCACGAAACAGTGCGTGGGTCGTCATCGGGCGAGCCTCGTATCGTTGGGGAAGCGGACAGTGTCGCGCCGCGCCGGCCACACGCCCAGACGCAGATCGTCCGGCGAACGGACAGCGGCGTACCGGTCGATCAACCGGGCCGGTTGCGCATCCAGTCGGCCGTGTCATAGAACGAATGCATGAGCCGTTCACGCAGCGGCTCGGCCAACCCGATGTCCTCCATCGCCCACGCCATGCAGCGCAGCCACTGATCGCGCTCGACCGACGCGATCGGGAACGGCAGGTGCCGCGCGCGCAGCCGCGGGTGGCCGAACCGGCTGATGTAGTGATCCGGACCGCCGAGCCAGCCGCACAGGAACCAGAACAGCTTGTCGCGCGAGCCGTCGAGCGACGCCGGATGCAGCGCGCGAATCTCCGCGAACTCGGGCTCGAGGTCCATCAGGTCGTAAAAGCGATCCACCATTTCGCGCACGCGGGTTTCGCCGCCCACGAGCTCGAACGCCGTCGGTTGCGACGGCGCCTCATCATTCACATCGGTCATACGGATAATCGGAAACGGGATAGTCGGGGCCGCCGGCGACGCTCAGGCGTCGCGCAGCGACTGCAGCGCCGGGCGCCGCAACACATTATGCAGGCTCAGCCAGCCGGCCGCACCGGCGCACGCGACGCCGGCCGCGATGCCGGCCGGCACGAGCCACGGATCGACGGCGAGCTGGAAGTCGAACACGCGCGACGCAAGCACCCAGCCGACCGCGATCGCACCGGCTGACGCCAGCGCGCCGGCCAGCGCGCCGACGACGATGAATTCCGCGCGCTGCACCGCATTGATTTGCGCGCGCGACGCGCCGAGCGCGCGCAGCAGCGCAGCCTCGCGCACGCGCTCGTCGCGCGAGCCGGCGAGCGCCGTGTACAGCACGAGCACGCCCGCCGCGAGCGTGAACGCAAACAGGAACTGCACCGCGCCGACCACCTGCAGCATCATCCGCTGCAACTGGGCGAGGATCGGTGCAACGTCGATCGCGGTCAGGTTCGGGTAGCGCGCGATCAGCGGATCGAGCAGCGCCGCCTGCTCGGCCGGCAGGTGGAAACTCGTCAGGTAGACGGCAGGGAAATCCTTCAGCATCGGCGGCGGCATCAGCACGAAAAAGTTGACGCGGAACGAGCCCCAGTCGAGCTTGCGCACGCTGGTGATCGGCGCATCGACCGTCAACCCCGTCACGTCGAAGCGCAGCGTGTCACCCGGCTTCACGTTCAGCGTCTTCGCGAGCCCGGCCTCGATCGAGATCTGCGGGCTGGCCGAACGGCCGAACCAGTCGCCTTCGACGATCCGGTTGTCGGACGGCAGCTCGGTCGTATACGACAGGTTGAACTCGCGGTCGACGAGCCGGCGCGCCTCGTCCGACGGATACGCGTCCGGGTTCACCGGCTTGCCGTTGATCGCGACGAGCCGGCCGCGCACCATCGGCGCGGGCACCGCGTCGCGTACGCCGTGCGCGGCGAGCCATGCGGCGACGTCGTCGCGCTGGTCGGGCTGGATGTCGATCAGGAACTGGTTAGGCGCATCGGGCGGCGTCGACTGCCGCCAGCCGGCGACGAGGTCGTTGCGCGTGATCGCGATCAGCAGCAGGCACATCAGGCCCAGCGCGAGCGCGGTGATCTGCAGCGCGCTGGCCGTGCCGCGCCGGTGCAGCGACGCAAGCGCATAGCGCCAGCCGACGCCTGCGGCCACGCGCGCATCGCGCACCGCTCGCGCCGCCGCATACAGCGCGAGCCGTGCGATCAGCGAGAAACCGACCAGGGCGCCCGCGAACCCGCCCGCGACGATCAGCCCGAGCTTCAGATTGCCCGCCGCGACGATCAACAGCCCCGCGAACAGCACGACGCCGAGCGCGTACAAGGCCCAGGCCGTGCGCGACGCGTCGCCCCAGTCGCGCCGCAGCACGCGCACCGGCGGCACGCGGGTGAGCGGCGCGAGCGGCGGCAGCGCGAAGCCGAGCAGCAGCACGAGCGCGGCGCCGATCCCGACGAGCGCGGGCCAAGGCGTGGGCGGCGGCAGCACGACGTCGATCAGGCTGCCGAGCGCCGCGAGAAGCGCCCAGTGGCCGCCGTAGCCGAGCACCGCGCCGGCGACGCCCGAGACGATGCCGATGCCGGCGAATTCGAGCGTGAACAGCGCGCCGAGCGTGCGGCGGCTCACGCCGAGGCAGCGCATCGTCGCGCAGCCGTCCAGATGGCGCCGCATGTAGCGCTGCGCGGCCATCGCGATTGCGACCGCCGCGAGCAGCGCGGTCAGGAGCGCGACGAGCGTCAGGAAATGGCGCGCGCGATCGAGCGTCTGGCGCACCTGCGGCTGGCCTTCCTGCAACGACTCGAGACCGACGCCGCGCAGCTTGCCGCCGTCGACGCGCCCGTGCGCGTAGGCCTCGAAGCGCGCGACGGCCGGTGTGTCGCCGGCCACGAGCAGCCGGTACGTGACGCGGCTGCCGTAACCGGTGAGCCCCGTCGCGGCGAGTTCGTCCGCGCGCATCATCAACCGTGGCGAGAAGTTGACGAACGAGAAGCCGCGATCGAGCTCGCGGGAGATCGACGCGGCGACCGTGAACGTGCGCAGCCCGACGCGCACGGTGTCCCCCGCCTTCAGGTGCAATGCGTCGAGCAGCGCGGGATCGGCCCACACGGTGCCGGGCGCGGGGATCGCGGTCGCCTTGTGCGCGGCGGTCGCGCCGGCCGGCACGATCTCGACCGCGCCGCGCAGCGGATACCCGGGCGATACGGCCTTCACGGCCGCGAGGCGCGCGGGCGCCGCGTCGCTCGCCTGCCCGCCGGCGGCCGATGCGATCATGCTCGGGAAGATCGCGGTCGTCGCGGTACGCAGCCCGAGCGCGCGCGCCTCGCGGTCGAACGACGGATCGACGGGATGGTCGGCGCGCACGACGAAATCGGCGCCGAGCATCTGGCGCGCGTCGCGTTCGAGCCCCTGGCGCAGCCGGTCGGCGAGGAAGCCGACGCTCGTCAGCGCGGCGACCGCGAGCACCAGCGCCAGCACGAGCAGCGTCAGTTCGCCGGCGCGCCAGTCGCGCGCGGTCATCCGCGCGGCCTGGCGGATCAGGTCGTGCCAGCCGAAGCGGCCGGCATGGCCGGGCCGCCCGGCCGACGACGGGTCAGCGTGCTGCCGCTCGACAGGGGACGGCGCCTTCAATCGCGCTTGCCCCCGATCGAGTTGAGCCGCGACACCATGTGGTTCGCCATCCCGCGAAAGCCGCCCGACACGCCGCGCCACAGGCGCGGCAGCGCCCAGGCCGACGCCGCGATGAACGCGGCGAGCAGGACGAGGAACGCGAGGGGAACGAAGAATGCGAGTGCGAGGCCGCCGAACACGAGGCCGTCCTCGGTGGACGACGCGACCCAGTTCGAGATCGGCTCGGGAGACAGGTTGATCAGCGCGCGCGTGCCGGCCTTCGCGACGTGGGCGGCACCGGCGAGCGACCCGCCGGCCAGCCCGGCGACCGCGAGCACGGTCGGGTCGGCATGGCCGAGCGCACCGGCGGCCAGCACCGCGCCGGCCGGAATGCGGATGAAGGTGTGCACCGCGTCCCACAGCGAATCGAACGCGGGAATCTTGTCGGCAAGGAATTCGGTGACGGCGAGCACGGCGGCGGCGCCGATGACCCACGGCGACGTCAGGACCGCGAGCGTGTCCGGCAGATGAAGCCAGCCGACCCGCGCGAGCACGCCGGCGATCAGCACCGTCAGGTAAAGGCGCAGCCCGCTCGCCCACGCGAGCCCCGCGCCGAGCGAAATGGCTTCGATCATGGCCCTCTCCTTGCACTTTTCCGTGCGATTTGCCGATTGATCGGATCGAGCCGGTACGACCGGCCGCGCGGCGCGTGGCGACCGGCGCCGCTGCCGAGCGCGGCGCGGCGACATTCAGGCCCGAATGCGTTCCATTATAGACAGGCTGGCACAAGGGCCGGCGCAATTCCGCAGTGCGTCACGGCCGGGCACCGGCGCCGGCCGGCGCCCGGCGCGGCGGCGTCAGGTGGCCGACGACAGCTTCAGGCCGACCAGCCCGAGCACGATCAGCGATGCGCTCGCGATGCGGGCGGCGGTGAGCGCCTCGCCCATCATCACGATCCCGAACACGAACGCGCCGACCGCGCCGATGCCCGTCCACACCGCATACGCGGTGCCGAGCGGCAACTGGCGCATCGCGACCGCGAGCAGCCCGAAGCTGGCAAGCGCCGTCACGATCGTAAACACCGACGGTCCGAGCTTCGTGAAACCCTCGGACGATTTCATGCCGGCCGCCCACGCCACTTCCAGCAAACCGGCAATCAACAACAATACCCACGCCATCTCGACGTACTCCGGATCGGATGGGGCCGTCCCCGTTGAAGCGAATGACCCGGGGTCGTCCCCGGGCGGCGCCGAGTATAACAAGAGGCTTACGGGCATGCCGGATGCACCGGCGCCGGGCGCGAACGGAGATCGGGCCGACGCCTGGCGCGGCCACGCCCGCCCTGCCGCGTCCGGCCTCAGTTCGACACGCGCTTGGCGCCGCCACCGCCGATGCAGCGGTCGTCGCGGTACAACGCCCATTCGTCGCACACGCGGCCGTCCTTGAACACGCACATGCCGACCTGCCCGCTCGGCAGGTTGCGGATCACGTGGCGGCCGCCGAGCTTTTCGCAATTGACCGACGCGGGATTGGCGAGCGCCTGCTGAGGCGCCGAAGGCTGCTGCCCGGGCGGCAGCGGCTGCGCGAACGCGCCGGGCGCGGCAAGCGCCAGCGCACTGATGACGACGAGACGGACGGACATGGCACGCTCCTCGGTTTCGTTCGCGGAACGGTCAGCATAGCGGGGAATCCGTGGCCGGTGTGCACAGCCGGCGCATGCGGCGGCAATGTCGCGCCGATGCAACTTCACCGGCGCGACGGCCTTGCATTCAGATCACGTCACGCGGCATGCCGCGGCCGTCACGCGGCGCCGACGAGCCGGTAGCCGACGCCCGTTTCGGTGACGATGTGCTCGGGCTGCGCGGGATCGCGCTCGAGCTTCTGGCGCAGGTGCGCCATGTAGATCCGCAGATAGTGATGGCTCTCGACGTGCGACGGCCCCCAGACGTCCCGCAACAGTTGACGGTGCGTGAGCACGCGCCCTGCATGCCGCACGAGCGTCGCGAGCAGCCGGTATTCGAGCGGCGTCAGGTGCACGATCTCGCCGTCGCGCCACACCTGGCGCAGCGCGAGATCGACGGTCACGCCGCCGAAGCCCACCTTCGGCGATTCGTTCGCGCCGCCCTGGTTGCGCCGGCGCAGTTGCGCACGGATCCGCGCGCGCAGCTCGGACACGCCGAACGGCTTGGTCAGGTAGTCGTCGGCGCCCGCGTCGAGCGCGGCGACCTTCTCCTCTTCCTGCGTGCGCGCGGACAGCACGATCACCGGCACCTCGGACCAGCCGCGCAGCTCGCGGATCACGTCGAGGCCGTCGGTGTCGGGCAGGCCGAGATCGACGATCACGAGATCGGGCTTGCGGGTCGCCGCGTCGATCAGCCCCTGCTTGCCCGTCTCCGCCTCGAACACGGCGATGTCCTCCTCTTCGAGCGCGGCGCGCACGAAGCGGCGGATCTGTTTCTCGTCCTCGATCAGGACGACGGTCAGGCTCGGTTCACTCATGGTCTGGCAATGGCTCGGAGGGGGACGATGCGCCGGGCACGTCGATTTCGTCGTCGGGTACGGCAGGCACGGCCGGCGGCGTGTCGACCGGCAGCGTGAACCAGAAGCGCGCGCCCGTCACGCGGCCGTCGGGCGCGGTACGGTTGAGCGCGCCGATTTTACCGCCGTGCGCCTCGACGATCGCGCGGCAGATCGCGAGGCCGAGCCCGATGCCCGGCGTCGCCGATTCCTTCTCGCCGCGCGTGAACTTGTCGAAGATCCGCGTTTCCATGCCGGCCGGCAGGCCCGGGCCGTGATCGTCGACGTGCACGCGCACGAACGGCTGGCCGTCGTCGGTCACGCGCTCGGCGCCGATCTCGATCGACGTATCGGGCGGCGTGTACTTCGCCGCGTTTTCGAACAGGTTGGTGAACAGCCGCTCCATCAGCACCGCGTCCATCTGCAGGAGCGGCAGGTCGGCCGGCAGCGCCACGCGCGCGGGATGCCGCGCGAGCACGCGCTTGCACGCGGCGAGCGCGGCGCCGACGGCTTCCTCGAGCAGCGACCACTGGCGCTTGAGCTGCAGGCTGCCGGCCTGCAGCCGCGCCATGTCGAGCAGGTTCGTGACGATGCCCGTCATCCGCAGCGCCTCGTCGTGGATCGCGTCGACCAGCTCGCCCTCGCGCTGCGCGAAGCGCTCGGCCGCCGCGGCATCGCCGTCCTGCGCGGCCGCGCGTCCGTTCGCGAGCATCGACGAAAAACCGACGATCGTCGTGAGCGGCGTGCGCAGGTCGTGCGAGATCGCCGACAGCAGCGAGTTGCGCAGCCGCTCGGACTCCATGTTGACGAGCGCGTCGCGCGCGATCTCGACGTAGTGCACGCGCTCGAGCGCGAGCGCGATCTGCGCGGCGAACGCATCGAGCATCCGCAGCTGCTCGGGCACCTCGAGTTCCCGCGGGTCGCGCGACGCGACCGCGAGCACGCCGCGCGTGCGCATCGGCGCCTTCAGCGGCAGGTACAGCGCGGCGGTCGCGGGCAGCGTGTCGGTGCCGCGGCCGGCCGGCTTCTGCTGGTCGTACACCCACTGGCCGACGTCGCTGTCGAGATCCGCGCCCGTCAGCGTGACGACCGCATCGGGCTCCTCGATCTTCTGCCGCACCTGGTCCGCGCTGTCGGGCAGCAGGAACGCCACGCGCGCGCGGAACACCTCGCCCACATGGCGGCTGCCGATCTCGACGATCTGTTCGGTCGTCAACGCCGCGCCGAGTTCGCGCGCCATCGCGTAGATCGCGCCGGTGCGGCGCTCGCGACGCTGCGCGATGCTCGCCTGGCGCGTCAGCGTCGACGTCAGGTGGCTGATCACGAGCGACGTCAGCAGCATCCCGAAGAAAGTCAGCAGGTACTGCGTGTCGCTGACCGAGAACGACATGCGCGGCGGCACGAAGAAGAAATCGAACGCGGCGACCGACAGGAACGACTGCAGCACGCCCGGGCCGCGCCCGAGCCGCACGGCCGAAAACACGACGCCGAGCAGATACAGCATCACGAGGTTCGTCAGGTCGAGCCGCTCGGACACGATGCTCGCGACGCCGGTGATCGCGGCACAGATCGCGGCCGCGTACAGGTAGTGGCGCGGCGGCGAACGCCGCATGCCGAATTGCGCGAACGTGTCGCGCCAGTCGCGTGCGCGCGCGTCGAGCGGCGTCGCGCGCACTTCGTCGCTCGCCGACGCACGGATCAGCATCAGGTCGACATCGCCCGCGCGCTCGGCGAGCTTTTCGCCGAACGGCCGCGCGAAGCGGCGCGCGAGCCCGACCTTCGGCGAGCCGCCCGCGACGAGCTTCGACACGTTGCGCACCTTCGCGTAGCCGATCAGCGCGGCGACCGCGTCGTCGCCGGCGAGCGTGGCCGTCTCCGCGCCGAGCTCGGCCGCGAGTTTCAGCGCGTCGAGCGTGCGCTGCCGCCGCGCGTCGGGCAGCCGCTGCAGGCGCGGCGTCTCCACATAGACGGCGATCCAGTCGGCCTTCAGGCTCGCGGCGAGCCGCGCGGCGGCGCGCACGAGCGTCGGCGCCTCGGGCCCCGGCCCGACGCACACGAGCAGCCGCTCGCGCGCCTGCCAGATGCGCTGGATCGAACGGTCGGCGCGGTATTCGCGCATCTGCGCGTCGACGCGGTCCGCCGTGCGCCGCAACGCCAGTTCGCGCAGCGCGATCAGGTTGCCCTTGCGGAAGAAGTTGCGCACCGCGCGCTCGGCCTGCTGCGCGAGATAGACCTTGCCGTCGCGCATCCGCGCGAGCAGTTCCTCGGCCGGCAGGTCGACCAGCGTAACCTCGTCGGCCGCGTCGAACACGCGATCGGGCACGGTCTCCCACACGCGGATGCCGGTGATCGCGCCGACCACGTCGTTCAGGCTTTCGAGATGCTGGACGTTGACCGTGGTGTACACGTCGATGCCCGCGTCGAGCAGTTCGTAGACGTCCTGCCAGCGCTTCAGGTGACGCGCGCCCTGCACGTTCGAATGCGCGAGCTCGTCGACGAGGATCAGTTGCGGCGCACGCGCGAGCGCGCCGTCGAGATCGAATTCGGCGAGCGTGCGGCCGCGATAGTCGATGCGCGCGAGCGGCAGCACGTCGAGGCCGTCGAGCAGCGCGGCGGTTTCGCTGCGGCCGTGGGTCTCGACGATCCCGACGACGACGTCGACACCATCCTGCTTGCGCTGGCGCGCGGCCTGCAGCATCGCGTAGGTCTTGCCGACGCCGGCGGACGCGCCAAAGAAGATCTTGAGCTGGCCGCGCCGCTGCTTTTCTTCGTCGCGCTGCAGCTTGTCGAGGAGTTGGTCGGGATCGGGGCGGTTCATGCGTCGGGAAGGCGAAGCGCGGGATTGCGAACGAGTACCGTCATTGTTGTTCCAAATCGCCGCAAAAGGCAAAGACGGCGCATGCGCCGTCGGAAAAGCGCGTCCGGCGCAGATCGGGCCGCGCCGGACGCCGGTTGTCGCACACGGTCAGTGCGCGGCCTGCGCCGCGTCGAGCGCGAGGTTCAGCTTCAGCACGTTCACGCGCGGCTCGCCGAGCACGCCGAACTGGCGGCCGGCCGTGTTCGCGGCGACGAGCTGCGCGACCGCATCCGCCGTCAGGTTGCGCGCCTTCGCGACGCGCTCGACCTGGTACGCGGCGGCGGCCGGCGTGATCTCCGGATCGAGGCCGCTCGCCGACGCCGTCACGAGGTCGACAGGCACGGGCTTCGACATGTCGGTGCCCGCGTCGCGCAGCGCGGCGATGCGCGCCTTCACCTGGTCGGCGAGCGACGGGTTCAGCGGGCCGAGGTTCGAGCCGCCGGAGCCCGTCGCGTTGTACGGCATCGGCGACGTGGCCGACAGCCGGCCCCAGAAATACTTCGGCGCATCGAACGGCTGGCCGATCAGCGCGGAGCCGACCGCCTTGCCGTCCTTCTCGATCAGGCTGCCGTTCGCCTGCGACGGGAACACGGCCTGGCCGAACACGGTCATCACGGCCGGGTAGGCAAGCCCCGTCACGACGGTCAGTACGACGAAGATCACGACGAGCGGGCGAATCAACGATTTCATGATGGTTCTTCCTTCAGGTACGGCGCATCAGGCCCAGCCGAGCGCGGCGAGCGTCATGTCGATCAGCTTGATGAACGGGAACGGCAGCAGCACGCCGCCGAGGCCGTACACCAGCAGGTTGCGGCGCAGCAGCGACGCGGCGCCGAGCGGCCGGTAGGTGACGCCCTTCAGCGCGAGCGGGATCAGCGCGACGATGATCAGCGCGTTGAAGATCACCGCCGACAGGATCGCCGACGCCGGCGACGTCAGATGCATGATGTCGAGCACGCGCAGCTGCGGGTACGTCGTCACGAACGCGGCCGGGATGATCGCGAAGTATTTCGCGATGTCGTTCGCGATCGAGAAGGTCGTCAGCGAGCCGCGCGTCATCAGCATCTGCTTGCCGATCTCGACGATCTCGATCAGCTTCGTCGGGTTCGAGTCGAGGTCGACCATGTTGCCGGCTTCCTTCGCCGCCTGCGTGCCGGTGTTCATCGCCACCGCCACGTCGGCCTGCGCGAGCGCCGGCGCGTCGTTGGTGCCGTCGCCCGTCATCGCGACGAGGCGCCCCGCCGCCTGGTGCTCGCGGATCGTCGCGAGCTTGGTTTCCGGCGTTGCTTCCGCGAGGAAATCGTCGACACCCGCTTCCGCCGCGATCGCCGCGGCGGTGAGCCGGTTGTCGCCCGTCACCATCACGGTCTTGATGCCCATCTTGCGCAGTTCCGCGAAGCGCTCCTTGATGCCGCCCTTCACGATGTCCTTCAGCTCGATCACGCCGAGCACGCGCGCCGCGCCGTCATGCAGGTCGGCCACGACGAGCGGCGTGCTGCCGCGGCGCGCGACGTCGTCGACCGCGCGGCGCACTTCGTCCGGAAAGCGGCTGCCGTGCGTCTCGACGTAGCGGCGGATCGCATCGGCCGCGCCCTTGCGGATTTCACGACCGGGCAGATCGACGCCGCTCATCCGCGTCTGCGCGGAGAAGCCGAGGAACGTCGCATGCAGTTGCGCCATGTCGCGCTGGCGGATGTTGAAGCGTTCCTTCGCGAGCACGACGATGCTGCGGCCCTCCGGCGTTTCGTCGGCGAGTGACGACAGCTGCGCGGCGTCGGCCAGCGCTTCCTCGGTCACGCCCGGCGCGGGCACGAACATCGACGCCTGGCGGTTGCCGAGCGTGATCGTGCCGGTCTTGTCGAGCAGCAGCACGTCGACGTCACCGGCCGCTTCGACCGCCCGGCCCGACGTCGCGATCACGTTCGCCTGCATCATCCGGCTCATCCCGGCCACGCCGATCGCGGACAGCAGCCCGCCGATCGTCGTTGGGATCAGGCACACGAGCAGCGCGACGAGCACGGTGATCGTCACCACGTGACCGGCCTTCATCGCGTCGACCGCGAACATCGAGAACGGCAGCAGCGTCGCGGTCGCGAGCAGCATCACGATCGTCAGCGCGACAAGCAGGATCGTCAGCGCGACCTCGTTCGGCGTCTTCTTGCGCTTCGCGCCTTCGACCATCGCGATCATCCGGTCGAGGAACGCCTCGCCCGGGTTCGCCGTGACCTTCACGACGATCCAGTCGGACAGCACGCGCGTGCCGCCCGTCACCGACGAGAAGTCGCCGCCCGACTCGCGGATCACCGGCGCGGATTCGCCGGTGATCGCCGATTCGTCGACCGATGCGACGCCCTCGACGACTTCACCGTCGGCCGGGATCACGTCGCCGGCCTCGACCAGCACGACGTCGCCCTTGCGCAGGTCGGACGCGGTCATGATCCGGATCGGCGACTTCGGATGCGGCTCGTTGAGCTTCTTCGCCATCACGTCCTTCTTCGCGCTGCGCAGCGATGCGGCCTGCGCCTTCGAGCGCCCTTCGGCGAGCGCTTCGGCGAAGTTCGCGAACAGCACCGTGAACCACAGCCACAGCGCGATCGCGAGGATGAAGCCCGCCGGCGCCTCGGCCTGGCCGACGAGCGCCGCGATCCACAGGATCGTGGTCAGGATGCTGCCGACGTACACGCAAAACATCACCGGGTTGCGGAACTGCGTGCGCGGCGTGAGTTTCTTGAACGAATCCACGATCGCCGGACGCAGCAGCGCCGGATCGAACATGGACCGTGTTGCGGAATGTTGAGTCATTGCGATCTCTTCAATCTCTTCAGTCTTTGCAAGGTGTCGCCATGCGGGCGCGCATCACGCGCCCAGCCACATCATCAGATGCTCGACGCCCGGGCCGAGCGCGAGCGCCGGCACGTAGGTCAGCGCGCCCACCAGCATCACGGTGCCCAGCAGCAGCACGACGAACAGCGGGCCGTGCGTCGGCAGCGTGCCGCTCGTCGCCGCAATGCGCTTCTTCGCGGCGAGCGAGCCGGCGATCGCCAGCACCGGCACGATCGTGCCGAAGCGGCCGAACCACATCGCGATCGCGGTCATCCAGTTGTAGAACGGCGTGCCGACCGTCAGGCCCGCGAACGCGCTGCCGTTGTTGTTCGCGGCCGAGCTGAACGCGTACAGGATTTCCGAGAAGCCGTGCGGGCCCGGATTCGCGATGCCGGCCTTGCCCGCATCGGCGAGCACCGCGATCGACGTGCCGAGCAGCACGAGCAGCGGCGTGAGCAGCACGACGATCGACACCATCTTCATCTCGTACGACTCGATCTTCTTGCCGACGTATTCCGGCGTGCGGCCGATCATCAGGCCCGCGACGAACACCGCGAGCAGCGCGAACACGAGCATCCCGTAGAGGCCGGAACCGACGCCGCCGTAGATCACCTCGCCGAGCTGCATCAGCAGCATCGGCACGAGACCGCCGAGCGGCGTCAGCGAATCGTGCATCGTGTCGACCGCGCCGCACGACGCGGCCGTCGTCGCGACCGTGAAGATGCCGGTCTGCGCGATGCCGAAGCGCGTTTCCTTGCCTTCCATGTTGCCGCCCGGCTGCAGCGCGCTCGTCGACTGGTCGACGTGCAGCGCGGCGAGCGTCGGGTTGCCGGCCTGCTCGGCGCTCACCTCGACGCCGATCGCGATCACGAACGCGACCGTCATCGCCGCGAGCACCGCGATGCCCTGCCGGCGGTCGCCGATCATCCGGCCGAACACGAGGGCCAGCGCGGCCGGGATGATCAGGATCGAGAAGATCTGCAGGAAGTTCGCGAACGGCGTCGGGTTCTCGTACGGGTGCGCGGAGTTCGCGTTGAAGAAGCCGCCGCCGTTGGTGCCGAGCATCTTGATCGCTTCTTGCGACGCGACCGGACCCATCGCGAGCGTCTGCTTCACGAGCGGCGCGGGCACCGTCACCGGGTTGCCCTTGTCGTCCTTGACCGGGTTGCCCTGCGCGTCGAGCTTCGGCGCCGCGTAGGTGCTCGCCTGCAGCACCGGCACGTCCTGGTACGCCTTCATGTTCTGGATCACGCCCTGGCTCATCAGCAGCGCGGCGACGAGCGCGGCCATCGGCACGAGCACGTACAGCGTCACGCGCGTGAGGTCGACCCAGAAGTTGCCGATCGTCTGCGCGGTATGACGCGCGAAGCCGCGGATCAGCGCGATCACGACGACGATGCCCGTTGCCGCCGACAGGAAGTTCTGCACGGTCAGGCCGAGCATCTGCGTCAGGTAGCTGACGGTCTGCTCGGGCGTGTAGTCCTGCCAGTTGGTGTTGGTGACGAAGCTGACGGCGGTGTTGAACGCACCGTCGGCCGTCATCGCGCCGAATTGCTGCGGATTGCCGGGCAGGAACCCCTGCAGGCGCAGCAGGCCATACAGGAACAGCGCGCCGAGCGCGTTGAACGCGATCGTGGCGATCGCATACTGCTTCCAGTTCATTTCGGTGCCGGCGTCGACGCCGGCGATGCGGTACAGCGCGCGCTCGAGCGGCCCGAACACGCGCACGACACGCGAACTGCCGTCCATCACGCCCGTGAGGTAGCGCGCGACCGGCACGGCCGCCGCGAGCAGCACGACGATGAACAGCAGTATCTGCAACAGGTTGTTCGCGTTCATTCGATGTCCTCCGCGCGCAGCAGCGCAAAGACGAGATACGCGAACAGCAGGGCCGTCGAGGCACCCGCGAGCCAAAGCATCCAGGTCATGCGCGCCCCCCGCGACCGTATTGCACGAGCTTCTCGCAACCGGCAAGCAAACCGAGGATCAGCGCGGTGAACAACACCAGTGCGCCGATGAAAACCCCATCCATTTTTGTGTTCTCCGTCGTCGAAATCGGACGACTAGAACCTTATGGGAACGCGCGTAAAGGTCGGGTCAAAGGTAATCGGGCCGGTATAAAAAACGCGTAAACGCGTGCGGCGGGAAACGGCGGGCGGGACGAGGACGAAGCGGGCGGCGGCCAGCGCCGCCCGTCTGGGTGCGTGCCGGCGTGGTGCCGGCACGAAGGGATGCGTCAGGGAACGAGGATCGTCGAGCCGGTCGTCTTGCGCGACTCGAGATCGGCATGCGCGCGGCCGACTTCCGCGAGCGGATAGCGCTGGTTGATGCTCGTCTTCACCTTGCCCGACAGGATCACGTCGAACAGCTCGGCGGCCGCGGATTCGAGATCCGCACGCTTCGCGATGTACGAGAACAGCGTCGGCCGCGTGAAGAACAGCGAGCCGCGCGACGAGAACTCCTTCGAGTCGATCGCCGGCAGCGGGCCCGATGCATTGCCGAAGCTGACGAAAAACCCGAGCGGCGCGAGGCAGTCGAGCGAACCGATGTAGGTGTCCTTGCCGATCGAGTCGTAGACGACCGGCACACCCGCGCCGTTCGTGATCTCCTTCACGCGCTGCGTGAAGTTCTCGCGCGTATAGACGATCGGATGATCGCAGCCGTGCGCCTTCGCGAGCGCGGCCTTCTCGTCGGAGCCGACCGTCCCGATCACGGTCGCGCCGAGCGCCTTCGCCCACTGGCACACGAGCAGGCCGACACCGCCGGCCGCCGCGTGGATCAGGATCGTGTCGCCGGCCTTCACCGGGTACGTGCGGCGCAGCAGATAGTGCGCGGTCAGCCCCTGCAGCATCACCGACGCCGCGTCGTCGTAGCTGATCCCGTCGGGCAGTTTCACGAGCCGCTCGGCCGGCATCACGCGCTCCTGCGCATACGCGCCGGGCGGCTGCCCGACGTAGGCGACGCGATCGCCCGCCTTGAGCGCGGTCACGCCCTCGCCGACGGCCGTCACCTCGCCCGCCGCCTCCATCCCGAGGCCGCCGGGCAGCGGCTGCGGATAGAGGCCGGTGCGGAAATACACGTCGATATAGTTGAGCCCGACCGCATGCTGCCGGATACGGACTTCGCCCGCCTTCGGCTCGCCGACCTCGACATCGACCCACTTCATCACGTCCGGGCCGCCCGGCTGGTCGTATCGGATTGCTTTCGGCATCGTTTCGCTCCTCGTTTCTGAATCGGTCAGGGGATATTCGGGTCGCCGACGCGCTCCGGTGCCGATCGGTACGGGACCGGCGGCGGTGCGCGTCGCGACGCCCGATTCTCGCGCGTCACGGCCGGGCGTGCATGGCCCTGCCGTCAGCAAGGGCAATCAGGCCGGACCGGCGGCCGACTAGCAAACGTCCTGCATGTTGCGCGCCAGATCGTCGAGCAGCATCCGCGCGGTCGCCACGTTCGTCGCGACCGGCACGTCGTGCACGTCGCACGCGCGCACCAGCGCGGTGATGTCCGGATCGTGCGGCTGCGCGGTCATCGGGTCGCGCAGGAACACGACGATGTCGACGCGGCCTTCGGCCAATTCCGCCCCGATCTGCAGGTCGCCGCCGAGCGGCCCCGACAGCTTGCGCTCGACCTCGAGCCCGTGCGCGGCGGCGATGCGGCCGCCCGTCGTGCCCGTTCCGACCAGCCTGCATTGCGCGAGCGTCTCGCGGTACTGGCCCGCGAGCGCGACGATCTCGTCCTTCTTCGCGTCGTGCGCGATCAATGCGATGCGGGGTTTGCTCATCTCCATTTCCTTCGTGGGTCGATTGTTGTCGTATGCGTGAATGGCGGTGCGCGCGTCAGAACGTGCCCGGATACGCGCCGCCGTCGAGCAGCCAGTTCTGCCCCGTGATGTAGCCGGCGTGGACGCTGCAGAGGAACGCGCACGCCGCGCCGAATTCGGCACGCGTGCCGAGGCGCCCGGCCGGGATTTCCTTCGCGCGCCGCGCGCGCATCTCGTCGACCGTCACGCCCTGCGCCTTCGCCGACGCCGCGAGCGTCGTCGCGATCCGGTCGGTGTCGAACAGCCCGGGCAGCAGGTTATTGATCGTCACGCCCTGCCCCGCGACCTTGCGCGACAGCCCCGCGACGAAGCCGGTCAGCCCCGAGCGCGCGCCGTTCGACAGCGCGAGCACGTCGATCGGCGCCTTCACGGCCGAACTCGTGATGTTGACGATCCGGCCGAAACCGCGCCCGATCATCCCGTCGACGGTCGCGCGAATCAGCTCGATCGGCGTCAGCATGTTCGACTCCAGCGCGCGGATCCAGTCGTCGTGCGAGAAATCGCGGAAGTCGCCGGGCGGCGGCCCGCCGGCATTTGTCACGAGAATGTCCGGCTGCGGGCAGGCGGCGAGCGCGGCCGCGCGGCCGTCGGGCGTCGTGATGTCGCAGGCGACGGCGGTGATCGACACGTTCGACCCGGCGCGGATCTCCTCCGCGGTTTCCTCCAGCGTGTCGCGCGTGCGCGCGACGATCACGAGATTCACGCCCTCGGCGGCCAGCGCTTCCGCGCAGCCGCGTCCGAGCCCCTTGCTCGCCGCGCACACGAGCGCGGTCTTTCCTGCGATGCCGAGATCCATCGTCGATTCCCTTATGGCGACGCGCGCCGGCGCGGGCCGGCCGCATCGCCGGACGGGCGAACGGGCGCGAACGGCCGGACACGGCGCGCGGATTGTCGTGAGACGTCGATAATATCCGGATCACGTGGCGCGCCTTGGTAAAATTGCGACCATAAGCGGCGGCCGGCATGGCGCCATCGCCGCCCCCGATCCCCTTTTGCCGCCAAGGCACCCCGTCATGAAACAGGACAGCCGTTTCCCGAATCTCTTCATCACCGATCACCCGCTGATCCAGCACAAGCTGACCCACATGCGCGACAAGGACACGTCGACGCGCACGTTCCGCGAACTGCTGCGCGAGATCACGCTGCTGATGGGCTACGAGATCACCCGCAACCTCCCGATCACGACCAAGCGGGTCGAAACCCCGCTCGTGGCGGTCGACGCGCCGGTGATCGCGGGCAAGAAGCTCGCGATCGTCCCCGTGCTGCGCGCCGGCATCGGGATGTCGGACGGCCTGCTCGACCTGGTGCCGTCCGCGCGCGTCGGCCACATCGGCGTCTACCGCGCCGAGGATCACCGCCCGGTCGAATACCTGGTGCGCCTGCCCGATCTCGAGGATCGCATCTTCATCCTGTGCGACCCGATGGTCGCGACCGGCTATTCGGCCGTGCACGCGGTCGACGTGCTCAAGCGCCGCAACGTGCCGGCCGCGAACATCATGTTCGTCGCGCTGGTCGCCGCGCCCGAGGGCGTGCAGGTGTTCCAGGACGCGCACCCGGACGTGAAGCTGTTCGTCGCGTCGCTCGACTCGCACCTGAACGAGCACGCGTACATCGTGCCGGGCCTGGGCGACGCGGGCGACCGCCTGTTCGGCACCAAGAACTGACGCACGCCGCCGCCGGGCCGCGCGGCCCGGCAAACCGAGCGGCCCGCCCGGCCGTTCGGCCATGCACGGCGGCCCCGAAGCGACGGTCGCCGCGTGATAAAATCACGTTCCACTCGACACGCGCGGCCCCGCGGCATCACGCCCGCCCAGACGGCCGCCGATTCAACGACACATTGGCACAATCGCCCGCGCAGCGCGCCCGGGCACGGAGAAAGGTATGGCTGGTCATTCGAAATGGGCCAACATCAAGCATAAGAAGGCAGCTGCCGACGCGAAGCGCGGCAAGATCTGGACCCGCCTGATCAAGGAAATCCAGGTCGCGGCCCGCCTCGGCGGCGGCGACGCCAGCTCGAACCCGCGTCTGCGTCTCGCGGTCGACAAGGCAGCCGACGCGAACATGCCGAAGGACAACGTCAAGCGCGCGATCGACCGCGGCGTCGGCGGCGCGGACGGCGCGAACTACGAAGAAATCCGTTACGAAGGCTACGGCATCAGCGGCGCGGCGATCATCGTCGACACGCTGACCGACAACCGCACCCGCACGGTCGCGGAAGTCCGTCATGCATTCTCGAAATTCGGCGGCAACATGGGCACCGACGGTTCGGTCGCGTTCATGTTCGATCACGTCGGCCAGTTCCTGTTCGCGCCCGGCACGTCGGAAGACGCGCTGATGGAAGCGGCGCTCGAAGCCGGCGCGGACGACGTCAGCACGAACGACGACGGCTCGATCGAAGTGCTGTGCGACTGGCAGGCCTTCTCGGCGGTGAAGGACGCGCTCGAAGCCGCGGGCTTCAAGGCCGAACTCGCCGAAGTGACGATGAAGCCGCAGAACGAAGTCGAATTCACCGGCGACGATGCGGCGAAGATGCAGAAGCTCCTGGACGCGCTCGAGAACCTCGACGACGTGCAGGAGGTGTATACGAACGCCGTCATCGTCGAGGAATGAGATGCCGGCCGCCGTGCGCATCGTCGCGACGGCGGCCCGACCGATTTCGCGGCCGGCGCGCCTGAGCGTGCCGGCCGCCCTGTTTTCTAGTCTGCGGGGAATCCCATGAAACTACTCGTCGTCGGTTCCGGCGGCCGCGAACATGCGCTGGCGTGGAAGCTCGCGCAGTCGCCGCGTGTCCAGATGGTCTATGTCGCGCCCGGCAATGGCGGCACGGCGCAGGACGAGCGTCTGAAGAACGTCGACATCACGTCGCTCGACGCACTCGCCGATTTCGCGGAAAGCGAAGGCGTCGCGTTCACGCTCGTCGGCCCGGAAGCGCCGCTCGCGGCCGGCATCGTCAACCTGTTCCGCGCACGCGGCCTGAAGGTGTTCGGCCCGACCCGCGAAGCCGCGCAGCTCGAAAGCTCGAAGGATTTCGCGAAGGCGTTCATGAAACGCCACGGCATTCCGACCGCCGACTACGAAACCTTCTCCGACGCCGCCGCCGCGCACGCGTACATCGACGCGAAGGGTGCGCCGATCGTCGTGAAGGCCGATGGCCTTGCGGCCGGCAAGGGTGTCGTCGTCGCGATGTCGCTGGAAGAAGCGCATGCCGCAGTCGACATGATGCTGTCGGGCAACAAGCTCGGCGACGCCGGCGCGCGCGTCGTGATCGAGGAATTCCTCGACGGCGAGGAAGCGAGCTTCATCGTGATGGTCGACGGCAAGCACGCGCTGGCGCTGGCTTCCAGCCAGGACCACAAGCGTCTGCTCGACGAGGACCGCGGCCCGAACACGGGCGGCATGGGCGCCTACTCGCCCGCACCGATCGTCACGCCTCAGATGCACGCACGCGTGATGCGCGAAATCATCATGCCGACGGTGCGCGGGATGGAGAAGGACGGCATCCGCTTCACGGGCTTCCTGTATGCGGGTCTGATGATCGACAAGGAAGGCAATCCGCGCACGCTCGAGTTCAACTGCCGGATGGGCGACCCGGAGACGCAGCCGATCATGGCGCGCCTGAAGAGCGATTTCTCGAAGGTCGTCGAACAGGCGATCGCGGGCACGCTCGACACGGTCGAGCTCGACTGGGACCGCCGCACCGCGCTCGGCGTCGTGCTGGCCGCGCACGGCTATCCGGACGCGCCGCGCAAGGGCGACCGCATCAACGGAATCCCGGCCGAGACCGAACAGGCCGTGACGTTCCATGCGGGCACGACGCTCGCCGAAGGCGACAAGCTCGTCACGTCGGGCGGCCGCGTGCTGTGCGTGGTCGGTCTCGCCGATTCGGTGCGCGAAGCGCAGCAGCATGCGTACGACACGATCAACCAGATCAATTTCGAAGGCATGCAGTACCGCCGCGACATCGGCTTTCGCGCGCTGAACCGCAAGAGCGCGTGACGCCCTGACCGCCACCTTGCCGTCGCAAGCGGCGGCCTCCTCTGCCGGGGTTCGATAGAATGCCCGGCAGATGCCTTTTTTACGGCCCCCGCTTCGCGCGGGGGCACCCAGTTCAGACATGACCGATTCGACCTACGACGTGGCGCGCGTGCGCACGTACCTCCAGGGCCTGCAGACACGCATCGCCGACGCGCTCGGCGCGCTCGACGGCACGCCGCTCGCGACCGATGCGTGGCAGCGCGGGCCGGAAGAGCGCCTGCGCGGCGGCGGCTGCACGCGGATTCTCGAAGGCGGCCGTGTGTTCGAGCGCGCGGGAATTGGTTTCTCCGACGTCGCGGGCGACGCGCTGCCGCCGTCGGCGAGCGCCGCGCGCCCGCAGCTGGCCGGCCGCGGCTTCGAGGCGCTCGGCGTGTCGCTCGTGCTGCACCCGCGCAACCCGTACTGCCCGACGGTGCACATGAACGTGCGGATGCTGATCGCGACGAAGCCTGGCGAGGCGCCGATCTTCTGGTTCGGCGGCGGGATGGATCTGACACCGGTTTATCCGTTCGAGGACGACGCGCGCCATTTCCACCAGACCTGCAAGGACGCGCTCGACCCATTCGGCGCCGAGCTCTATCCGCGCTTCAAGACGTGGTGCGACGAATATTTCTTCCTGAAGCACCGCAACGAGACGCGCGGCATCGGCGGGATCTTCTTCGACGACTTCGCCGAACCCGGGTTCGAACGCTCGTTCGAGATGATGCAGAGCGTCGGCGACGCGTTCCTGAATGCGTATCTGCCGATCGTCGAACGCCGCGTCGCGCTGCCGTACGGCGAGCGTGAACGCGACTTCCAGGCTTACCGGCGCGGCCGCTACGTGGAATTCAACCTCGTATTCGACCGCGGCACGCTGTTCGGCCTGCAAAGCGGCGGCCGGACCGAATCGATCCTGATGTCGATGCCGCCGGTCGCGAACTGGCGCTACAACTGGCAACCCGAGCCGGGCTCGCCCGAAGCGCGCCTGAGCGAGTTCCTCGTGCCGCGCGACTGGGTCTGAGCCCGCCGCGCCCCGCCGCCCCAAGAACAGGACACGTTTTTCTGAACACCACCGCCCGCCCCGCCCCGCAGCCGCGAACGCCGTCACGTCGCATCGGCCTGCTGGGCGGCACGTTCGATCCGATCCACGACGGCCACCTCGCGCTCGCGCGCCGGTTCGCCGACGTGCTCGGGCTGACCGACCTCGTGCTGCTGCCCGCCGGGCAGCCTTACCAGAAGCGCGACGTGTCGGCCGCCGAGCATCGGCTCGCGATGACGCGCGCCGCTGCCGGCTCGCTGTCCCTGCCCGGCGTGACGATCACCGTCGCGACCGACGAGATCGAGCACGCGGGGCCGACCTATACGGTCGAGACGCTCGCGCGCTGGCGCGAGCGGATCGGCCCCGACGCTTCGCTGTCGCTGCTGATCGGCGCCGACCAGCTGGTGCGGCTCGACACGTGGCGCGACTGGCGCAAGCTGTTCGACTATGCGCACGTGTGCGCGTCGACGCGCCCGGGCTTCGACCTCGGCACGGCGCCGCCGGCCGTCGCGCAGGAAATCGCGCGGCGGCAGGCCGGCGCCGACGTGCTGAAAGCGACACCGGCCGGCCATCTGCTGATCGATACGACGCTGGCGTTCGATATCGCCGCAACCGACATCCGTGCGCACCTGCGCGAATGCATCGCGCGTCACGCGCAAATGCCCGATGCGTCGGCCGAGCATGTGCCGGCCGCCGTCTGGGCCTATATTCTTCAACATCGTCTCTACCATTCCTGATTCCATGGATATCCGCAAACTGCAGCGCGTGATCGTCGACGCTCTCGAAGACATCAAGGCGCAAGACATCAAGGTGTTCAACACCAGCCACCTGACCGAACTGTTCGACCGCGTGATCGTCGCGTCGGGCACGTCGAACCGCCAGACCAAGGCGCTCGCGTCGAGCGTGCGCGACAAGGTCAAGGAAGCCGGCGGCGACATCGTCAGCTCCGAGGGCGAAGACACGGGCGAATGGGTGCTGGTCGACTGCGGCGACGCCGTCGTGCACATCCTCCAACCGGCGCTGCGCCAGTACTACAACCTCGAGGAAATCTGGGGCGACAAGCCCGTGCGGATGAAGCTCGGCGGCGGCAAGGGCCCGAACGGCGTCGCGACGGCCGACGAAGACGAGGACGACGAGGAAGAAGCGCCCGCACGCCCGGCGCGCAAGACGGCGGCCCGCCGCCGCTGACCCGCAGCGAGTCGTCCCGATGAAGCTTTTCATCCTCGCGGTCGGCCACAAGATGCCCGGCTGGATCGCGTCCGGCTTCGACGAATACACGAAGCGCATGCCGCCCGAGCTGCGCATCGAGCTGCGCGAGATCAAGCCCGAACTGCGTTCGGGCGGCCGCAGCGCGGAAAGCGTGATGGCGGCCGAGCGGCAGAAGATCGAGGCCGCGTTGCCGAAGGGCGCGCGCATCGTCGCGCTCGACGAGCGCGGCCGCGACTGGACCACCATGCAGCTCGCGCAGGCGCTGCCCGGCTGGCAGCAGGACGGCCGTGACGTCGCGTTCGTGATCGGCGGCGCCGACGGGCTCGATCCGGAACTCAAGGCGCGCGCCGACCTGCTGCTGCGCATTTCGAGCATGACGCTGCCGCACGGGATGGTGCGCGTGCTGCTCGCCGAACAGCTTTACCGGGCGTGGAGCATCACGCAGAATCACCCCTACCACCGCGCATGACGCGTCGTCCTCGGGACGCGCGGCGCGCGCGCTCAACGAGATAACGACACCATGCCGTCCAGCACGCCCCCCGCCCTTTTTCCGACCCTTTACCTTGCTTCGCAAAGCCCGCGCCGCCAGGAGCTGCTGCAGCAGATCGGCGTGCGCTTCGAATTGCTGCTGCCGCGCCCCGACGAGGACGCCGAGGCGCTCGAAGCCGAACTGCCCGGCGAAGCCGCCGATGCGTACGTCCGGCGCGTGACCGTCGCGAAGGCCGAGGCCGCGCGGGCGCGCCTCGTCGCGAGCGGCAAGCCGGCCGCGCCGGTGCTGGTTGCGGACACCACCGTGACGATCGACGGCGCGATCCTCGGCAAGCCGGCCGATGCCGCCGACGCGCTCACGATGCTGACCCGCCTCGCGGGCCGCGAACACGAGGTGCTGACCGCGGTCGCGGTGATCGGCGCCGACGGCGAACTGCTGCCGCCCGCGCTGTCGCGCTCGTCGGTGCGCTTCGCGGCCGCGCCGCGCGAGGCGTTCGAACGTTACGTCGACACCCGTGAACCGTTCGGCAAGGCCGGCGCCTACGCGATCCAGGGGCGCGCGGCCGAATTCATCGAGCGAATCGAAGGCTCCCATTCGGGTATCATGGGTCTGCCCCTCTTTGAGACCGCGGCACTGCTGCGCGCCGCGCGCGTCGACTTCTGAATCCCACCATGAACGAAGAAATCCTGATCAACCTCACGCCGCAGGAAACGCGGGTCGCACTCGTCCAGCAAGGCGCGGTGCAGGAGCTTCACGTCGAGCGCACGCTGTCGCGCGGGCGGGTCGGCAACATCTACCTCGGCAAGGTCGTGCGCGTACTGCCCGGCATGCAGTCGGCATTCATCGACATCGGCCTCGAGCGCGCGGCGTTTCTGCACGTCGCGGACATCTGGCATCCGCGCCTCGCGGGCGAGCCGCAGTCGGGCACGCCGCACCAGCCGATCGAGAAGACCGTCTTCGAAGGCCAGACGCTGATGGTCCAGGTGATCAAGGATCCGATCGGCACGAAGGGCGCGCGACTGTCGACGCAGGTCAGCATCGCGGGCCGCACGCTCGTGTATCTGCCGCAGGAGCCGCACATCGGCATCTCGCAGAAGATCGAGAGCGAGGCCGAGCGCGAGGCCGTGCGCGCACGGCTGACCGCCGTGATCCCGTCGGACGAGAAAGGCGGCTACATCGTGCGCACGATCGCCGAGGACGCGACCTCCGACGAACTGGCGGGCGACGTCACGTATCTGCGCAAGACCTGGGCGACGATCGTCGCGCAAGCGCAGCGGCTGCCGGCGACGAGCCTGCTGTACCAGGATCTCGATCTCGCGCAGCGCGTGTTGCGCGATTTCGCGAACGACGACACGACGCGCATTCAGGTCGATTCGCGCGAGACCTACCAGCGCCTCGCGGAATTCGCGGGCGAGTTCACGCCGGCGGTGAGCCCGAAGCTGCATCACTACACCGGCGAGCGGCCGCTGTTCGACCTGTACAACATCGAGACGGAGATCCAGCGCGCGCTGTCGCGCCGCGTCGACCTGAAGTCGGGCGGCTACCTGATGATCGACCAGACCGAGGCGATGACGACGATCGACGTGAACACCGGCGGCTACGTCGGTGCGCGCAACTTCGACGACACGATCTTCAAGACCAACCTCGAGGCCGCGCATACGATCGCGCGGCAGCTGCGTCTGCGCAACCTCGGCGGGATCATCATCATCGATTTCATCGACATGGAGAACGCCGAGCATCGCGACGCGGTGCTGTCCGAGCTGAAGAAGGCGCTGTCGCGCGATCGCACGCGCGTGACGGTCAATGGCTTCTCGCAGCTCGGGCTCGTCGAGATGACGCGCAAGCGCACGCGCGAATCGCTCGCGCACGTGCTGTGCGAGCCGTGCCCGACCTGCCAGGGCAAGGGCCAGGTGAAGACGTCGCGCACCGTCTGCTACGACATCCTGCGCGAGATCCTGCGCGAGTCGCGCCAGTTCAACCCGCGCGAATTCCGCGTGATCGCCGCGCAGCAAGTGATCGACCTGTTCCTCGACGAGGAGTCGCAGCATCTCGCGATGCTGATCGACTTCATCGGCAAGCCGGTATCGCTGCAGGTCGAGTCGAACCTGAGCCAGGAGCAGTACGATATCGTGCTGATGTGACGTTCCCTCTGCCCGCCGCCGGCTATGCCGCGCGGCGATCCAACGCGGCGCCGGCCGCTCGCGCATGTCACACCCGCGCCCGCCGTCGCTGCATTTTTCCTCTTCCCGTTCATCACACACCATGAGCCAACGCCACAACCGCCGCCAGCGCAAGAAACTCCACATCGCCGAGTTCCAGGAACTCGCGTTCAACGCGACCGCGCATTACCGCAACGAGCTGTCCGACCTCGAGCGCGGCCAGCTCATCGACGCGTTCATCGATTTCGTCGAAGCGAACGGGCTGCTGACCGTCGCATCCGCCGACGAAGGGATCGGCGCCTACGTGATCTCCGGCGCGCCGCGCGGCACGACGACCGATGCCGACCGCGAGAACGTCCGTGCATGGCTGGCCGCACGTCCGGAGCTGACCGACGTCAAGGTCAGCGAATTTACCGACGCGTGGTATCCGGACGCCTGACGTTCCGGTTGCTCCGCGCCTCGCACGGCGCTCGCGCCTGCCCGCCGCGACGGCGGCCCAGGCAGGCGCCGCCCGCCCCCTCCTTCCGCCCTCCCTCCCGCCCCCATCACACGAGTCGCATCGCGTCGATCGTGATTACCCCGACTTCGGCATTGAATCGGACGCTTACTTCAATTTAACGATCATTAAAAGAAGTCTCACCTCGATGGACCTACTCTGGTCGAACGAATCCGGTGATTTTCGGCACGATCGGCAAGCAAGACGAAAGAATGCAAACGATTCGTCCTGCAACCGCTCCGGGTTCCGGTTCAGGCGAATACGCGACACGGCGACAGGTCGATCAGGGAGACAACAACGATGCGCCCGCCGCTTCCCTTCCGCAGCGACGACATGTCGGCGCACACGAAGGCCGCCTGACTCATTTCCATAATCGAGACGAGGACGACATGAACACGCCCATCATCCATCAAGCAGGATTCCGAATGATCATGATCGCGGCTGGCGCCGCGGCGCTGATGTCGCTGGCCGCGTGCGGCGGCTCCGGCTCGCTGAGTCAGGGCACCGGCGGCTCCGGCTCGGGATCCGGCGACACGACGGCAACGACCGGCGGCACGGGCAACGGCTCGAGCGGCACGTCGGCCAACGGCGTCGGCCAGACGGCCGCTGCGTCGAGCAACATCGTGACGGCCGGTGGCGGAGCCATATCGAGCGTCGGCACGGCAATCGCCGCGCAGTCGGTGCCCGGCACGAGCCCGGCAACGACACAGGGGCTCGGCACCGTGGTGCAGGACGTCGGCGCGGCGGTCACGACGCTCGGCACCGGCCTCGGTTCGGGCCTCGGTCAGCTCGGCGCGTCGTCGGATCCGATCGGCACGACGGTCGCGAGCACGGGTGGCGTGGTCACGAATCTCGGCCAGGCAGTCGCCGCGACGGGCGGTGTCGTGTCGAGCCTCGGCGCCAGCGGTTCGGCCCTGGCGCCGCTCGCGCCCGTCACGTCGCCCGTCGGCGGGGCCGTGACGACGCTCGGCAATACGATCGCAGGCGCCGGCGGGACGCTCGGCACGCAACTGTCGACCGGCCCGGTCGCGCAGGTGACGGGCGCGGCCAGCTCGGCGATCACGCCGATCACGACGACGGTCGGCTCGGTCACGCAGACGGTCGCGGCGAGCACGCCGCTCGGCGCGCCGCTGACGAACCTCGTGACGACCGTCGGCACCGGCGTCGCGAACGCCGGCACGACGCTCGCGAATACGGGCAACAATCCGGTCACGACCGGCGTCGGCAACGTCGTGATCGCGACCGGCAACACGGTCGCCACCGCCGGCACGGCGCTGCTCGGCGGCGGCAGCGCCGCGACGAATCCGCTCGCCCCGGTGACGGGGCTCCTGTCGACCGGGGCACTCGGCGGCGCGACGGGCGGCAGCAACCCGGCAGGCGCGCTCACATCGGCGGTCGGCTCCGTGACGGCGGCGGGCGGCAGCTCGCCGGTCGGCGGCCTGACGGGCGGCAGCGGCACCGGCGCGCTGTCGAAGACAGGCGGTGGCCTGCTCGCCCCGGTGACGACGACGCTCGGCTCGCTGGTCAAATAACGCCACGTCGGAAGCCCGTGCGGCGCCCGTCCCGTCGTCGACGGTCGGGCGCCGTGCTCGTTGTGCCCCCCGACGCCGCCCCCCCGCCATTTCCCGGTCCTCCCGCGCCCGATTCTTCGCATAAATCGGTCCTGAAAGGAAGACACGTTAAACTCTCACCTCGCGTGGTGCGCCGCCCGCACCCGCCATCCATCGCCAGCCGCGAGCCCCCGGGCCCGCCCCCGACCCATGGAGTGAGTGTCAATGAGCGGCGGACTCCCGTTTCCCGCATCCCGCATGTCGTTCCCGTCCTCGACGGTTTTCCTCGTTCTCGCAGCCGCCGCGCTGCTGTCCGGCTGCGGGCTGCTGCCGACCCAGAATCCGCCCGCGCCGATCAGCGAGGCGCTCGTCGAGCCCGTCGAGGAAACCGCCGGCGAACCGCTGACGATGCCGCCCGTGCCGCCGCTCGTCCAGCCGGAGGAACCGGAAGCGCCGAAGAAGCCGCACCGTGAAGTGACGAAGCCGAAGCCGGTGCAGCGCCCCGAATCACCGACGCCGCCTCCGCCGCCCCCGCCGCCGCTCGTCGCGACACGCCCGCTCGACCGCACCCAGATCCATGCGCTGCTCGACAGCGAGGTCGCGCGCCGCAACGGCAAGGTGATCGGCCGCGCGGTCGACATGGTGACCGACGCAAGCGGCAAACCGCGCGAAATGATCGTCAACCTGCAGGGGTTCATGGGTATCGGCGACCGCAAGGTCGTCTTCCCGTGGAGCGTGTTCCGCTTCACGCCGGGCGGCAAACAGGAACCGATCGTGCTCGACGTGCCGTCGGGCGACCTGCCGCCGGCCGCCCGGCCCAAGGCCGTGCCGCTGTCGGGCTCGGCCGCGGCGTCGCCCACGACGCGTCTGCCGTTGCTCGACAGCGACGTCGAACGCCCGAACGGCACGAAGATCGGCCGGGTCGTCGACGTGCTGATCGACCGCGGCGCGCAACCGCAGGCCGTCGTGCTCGACCTCGGCGGGCTCGTCAATACCGAACGCCGCTCGATCGCCGCGAGCTGGGGCGCGCTGCGCTTCGTCACGCGCGACAAGGCGCTGCGTCCGCAACTCGACCTGAACGACGCGCAGATCAAGGCGTCGCCGCCCTACGCGGCCGACAAGCCGATCGTCGTGGTCTCGCCGCCGGTTACCGCCGCCGCGCCGGCTTCGCCTGCGAGTGCCGCCCGATGACGATCAAGCATTCCGTCAGCGTTCGCAGTCTCCGGGCCCTCGACTGGCTCAACTTTTTCGTTGCAAACGTTCAAACCGGGTTCGGTCCGTTCATCGCGTCCTACCTCGCATCGCACAAGTGGACGCAGGGCGAGATCGGCATGGTGCTGTCGATCGGCACGATCAGCGCGATGGTCAGCCAGGTGCCTGGCGGCGCCGCCGTCGACGCGCTGAAGAACAAGAAAGGCGCGGCCGCGTGGGCAATCGCAGCCATCATCCTGTCCGCGGTGCTGCTCGCGTCGAGCCCGACGATCGTGCCGGTGATCGCGGCCGAAGTGTTCCACGGCTTCGCGAGCTGCATGCTCGTGCCCGCGATGGCCGCGATCTCGTTCTCGCTGGTCGGCCGCTCCGACCTCGGCGACCGGCTCGGCCGCAACGCGCGCTGGGCATCGATCGGCAGCGCGGTCGCGGCGGGCCTGATGGGGCTCACCGGCGAGTATTTCTCCGCGCGCGCGGTGTTCTGGCTGACCGCCGTGCTGGCGTTGCCCGCGCTGTTCGCGCTCGCGATGATCCAGCCGACACACGAAGTGATTCCGCATACGTCGAAACCCGATGAGCGCGACGAAGGCGAGGAGCGCGAGACGCTGCTCGAGCTGCTGCGCGATCGCCGGATGCTGATCTTCGCGGCGTGCGTCGTGCTGTTCCACTTGTCGAACGCGGCGATGCTCAACCTCGCGGCCGGCGAAGTGACGGCCGGGATGGGCGAGAACGTGCAGCTCGTGATCGCGGCGTGCATCATCGTGCCGCAGGCGATCGTCGCGATGCTGTCGCCGTGGGTCGGCCGGTCCGCGCAACGCTGGGGACGCCGGCCGATCCTGCTGCTCGGCTTCTCGGCGCTGCCGGTGCGCGCGCTGCTGTTCGCCGGCGTGAGCAGCCCCTACCTGCTGGTGCCGGTGCAGATGCTCGACGGCATCAGCGCGGCCGTGTTCGGCGTGATGCTGCCGCTGATCGCGGCCGACGTCGCGGGCGGCAAGGGCCGCTACAACCTGTGCATCGGGCTGTTCGGGCTCGCGGCCGGTATCGGCGCGACGCTCAGCACCGCCGTGGCCGGCTTTGTCGCCGATCACTTCGGCAATGCGGTCAGCTTCTTCGGGCTCGCCGCCGCCGGCACGCTCGCGGTGCTGCTGGTCTGGCTCGCGATGCCGGAAACGCGCGTCGAGAACGGCGACGCGACCACCGGCGAGCCGGCCGCCGCATCGCCGGAACAGGCGCACTGACGCGCTCGCCCCCGCTTCCCGGCCCGACACGATGGATACGATCAGGACGCTCAACGAAGCCCGCCAGCAGATCCAGCAGTCGATCTTCGATCTGTTCAAGGGGCTGACTTTCGGCGAGCGGCTCACGCAAGGCGCGTTGATGGCGTTGCAAGCCGTCTGCGGCGCGTGCCTCGCGTACACGATCGGCCGCGCGCTGCACACCGAGCAGGCCGTGTGGGCGGCGGTCACCGCGATCGCCGTCACGCAGCACAACTATTCGGACACGATGTCGCTGTCGCGCGACCAGTTCATCGGCGCGATGATCGGCGGCCTGGTCGGATTCGCGGGCGCCGCGCTCGGCGGCGATCGCCTCCTCGCCTATGCGATCGCGGTCGCGGTCACGATCGTCAGCTGCTGGTGTCTGAACGTCGGCAGCGCGGCGCGGCTCGGCGGCGTGACCGCGACGATCGTGCTGCTGTTTCCAGGCAACGGCCCACTATGGGACATTCCGCTGATGCGGCTCGGGGAAGTGGCGCTCGGCACCGTCTGCGCGCTGGCCGTGTGCTGGGCGATGTCGCGGGTCGAGCGGCGCTGGTTCCGCCGGGCGGCGGACAAGGACAAGGATAAGGACAAGTGACGCGGCTGCCGGAACACACGCCCCGGCAGCCGGATGAATCGATGATCGGTGGCGGGTGTTACGGACCGACCCGCAGCACGATGCCCGAGCCGATCTGCACGAGCAGGTAGTCGCCGCCGACGCCCACCCAGTGATAGCCACGCGGCGGCGGGCTCAGGCGATAGCCGCGCCAGTCGTCGACCACGTACTGGCGATCGCGGAATTCGTCCGGGAGACGGTCGCCCTTGTGCCAGTCGCGGCGCGGCTGGTCGGCCCAGCGCGGCGGCACATCGTCCTCGCGATGCATCGCCTGCCCCGGCGGCATGTGCTTCGGACCATGGCCGTGCCGCATGCCCGGGCCGCCGCGGTCTCCGTGATTGTCGTAGTTGCCGTGATCCTGCGCCATCGCGGCCGGCGCTGCGAAACCCGCCGCGACCAGCGCGGCCAGCATCATCCCGTGCATCTTCTTCATTGCCCTTCCCTCCGTGTTGTCACGTCGAACCGGAAACAACGAAACCGGACCTGCCCGATGAAGACTAGCACACGGGTGCGATCCGACGTCACGCCGCCTGCTGCTGATACTGGATCCGGTGGAGGTGCGCGTACAGCCCGCCATGGCGCAGCAGTTCGTCGTGGCTGCCCGTTTCGACGATCTTGCCGGCTTCGAGCACGAGGATCCGGTCCGCACGCTCGATCGTCGACAGCCGGTGCGCGATCACAAGCGTCGTGCGCCCTTCCATCAGCCGCTCGAGCGCGGCCTGCACGTGACGCTCGGATTCCGAATCGAGCGCCGAGGTCGCCTCGTCGAGGATCAGGATCGGCGCATCCTTGTAGATCGCGCGCGCGATCGCGAGCCGCTGCCGTTGGCCACCCGACAGACGCATCCCGTTGCCGCCGACCAGCGTGTCGAGCCCGTCGGGCATCGCGGCGACCGCGTCGGCGAGGTTCGCGGCCTCGAGTGCCGCCTGCACGCGGGCGCGGTCGGGCGTCTGCCCGTACGCGACGTTCGCGGCGATCGTGTCGTTGAACAGCACGACGTCCTGGCTGACCATCGCCATCTGGCCGCGCAGCGCGTGGAGGTCGTAGTCGGCCACCGGCACGCCGTCGACCAGGATCGCGCCGCCCGTCGGATCGAAGAAACGTGGCAGAAGGTTGACGAGGGTCGTCTTGCCGCTGCCCGACGGCCCCGCGAGCGCGATCATCTCGCCCGGCGCGACCTTGAACGAAATGCGGTCGAGCGTCGGCCGCTCGGAGGCGCCGTAGTCGAACGACACGTCCCGGAATTCGATCTCGCCGCGTGCGTGCGGCAGCGCACGGCCGCCGCCCTGGGGCTCGGCCGGCTCGTCGATCAGCCCGAAAATCAGCTCGGCGGCCGTCATCCCGCGCTGCAGCGGCTGGTTGACGTCGATCAGGTGCTTGAGCGGCGAGATCACCAGCAGCATCGACGTGACGAACGCGACGAAGCCGCCGACCGTCGTCTGGTCGTTGGTCGACTGCACGACCGCGATCGTGATCACGACCGCGAGCGCGATCGACGCGAGGAACTGCGTCAGCGGCTGCGCGAGCCCGCCCGAGATCGTCATGCGCATCGCGTAGCCGCGCAGGCGCTTGCTCATCGTCGTGAAGCGGTCCATCTCGTACGCTTCGCCGTTGTGCACCTTCACGACCTTGTAGCCGCCGACCGTCTCCTCGACGATGTACGACAGCTCGTTGGTCAGCGTCTGATGCTCGCGGTTCAGGCGGCGCAGACGACGGTTGATCTTGCTGACGAGCCAGCCGATGCCCGGCAGGATCACCGCGACGATCAGCGTGAGCCGCCAGTTCAGGTAGAACAGGTAGCCGAGCAGGAACACCACGGTCAGCGAGTCGCGCACGAGCGTGACCATCACGCCGGTCAGCACCGACAGGATCTGGTTGACCTCGAACACGATCGCGTTGATCACGGTGCTCGCGGTCTCGCGCTGGAAGAACGAGGCGCCCGTGTGGATCATCCGCTGGAACATCTCGAGCCGCAGCTGCAGCAGGATGCGGTTCGACACGTAGTTGAGCAGGTAGTTGGACGTGTACTGCGACACGCCGCGCACGAGCGCGAGGCCGATCACCGCGATCGGCACGTACCATTTCGCGCGGTCGCTGCCGTGCGAGCCGAAGCCGTGGTCGAGCAGCGGCTTGAGCAGTGCCGGGATCCCGGCTTCCGTGGCCGCGACGACGCCCATCGTCATCACGGCGAGCAGCACGATGCCGATGAGCGGCCGGATGTACGGCCACAGGCGCTTGAGGACCGTGACCGGCGACGTACCGGTGCCGTCCATCGGTTTGCGAAGAGTGTTCTGGGTTTCCAAGGCAATCCTTCTTGAGCCGCGACGCGGCGCCCGGGGCGTGACTGCCCGGAATTCACCCCGTCCGGCGGGTGCCGAAAAAGGCCCAACATTATAGCTGTACCGCCTGCGCCGGCATGGCCGTCGCCGAAGCGGCCGTCGGCCGGCGCGCGGGTATACTGCCGCTCACCGTTTTCTCCGCCTTTTCGACGATTTCATGGCAGAACCCACCCTCGGCGTCGCCCTCATCGCCCTCAACGCGGCCGCGCGGCTCGCGCAGTGCCTCGACGCGCTGACCTTCGCCGACGACGTCGTCGTGATCGACGGCGGCAGCACCGACGATACCGTCGCGATCGCCCGCGCGCACGGCGCCCGCGTGATCGTCGAGCGCGACTGGCCGGGCTTCGGCCCGCAGAAGAACCGCGCGCTCGACGCCCTCGACACCGACTGGATCCTGTCGCTCGACACCGACGAGGTGGTCAGCCCGGAACTCGCGCAGTCGATCCGCGCGGCCATCCGCGCGCCGGCCGCGCAGGTCTATGCGCTCGACCGGCTGTCGAGCTTCTGCGGCCAATGGATCCGCCACAGCGGCTGGTATCCCGACTGGGTGCCGCGCCTGTTCCGGCGCGGCACCGCCCGCTTCTCCGACGACCTGGTGCACGAACGGCTCGTATTCGACACGCCCGCGCAGCGGCTGCCGGGCAAGCTGATGCACTATTCGTACGAGGATTTCGAAACCGTCGTGCGCAAGCTCGATGCGTATTCGACGGCCGGCGCACGCCAGCGCCGCGCGGCCGGCCAGCGCGGCGGCTTCGGCAAGGCGCTCGCGCGCGGCGCATGGGCGTTCGTGCGGACCTATGTGCTGCGGCGCGGGTTTCTCGACGGCCGCGCGGGCTTCATGATCGCTGTGTTCAACGCGGAAACGGTGTACTACCGGTTCCTGAAGCTCGGCCACGAGCCGGCCCGCTGAGCGCGCGCCCCCTGCCCCACCCCTGACGCCGCCGGCATGCGGCCGGCCCGGCGTTACAATGCCGGGCTGCCCGCGCGCCATGCGCGCCCGAGCGCGGCGCCGCGCCACGCGCCGCCGACACGACGACCACCGAATCCGACCGCCATGTTCTCCATCATCATCCCGACCTGGAACAACCTGCCGTACCTCAAGCTCGTCGTCGACAGCCTGCGCCGTCATTCGGCGTACGACCACCAGATCATCGTGCACGTGAACGACGGCTCGGACGGCACGCTCGACTGGGTGCGCAGCGAAGGCATCGAGCACACCGCGTCGCCGGCCAACATCGGCATCTGCCACGCGGTGAACCTGGCCGCCGCGCGCGCGACGCGCGACTACGTCGTCTACATGAACGACGACATGTACTGTTGCCCCGGCTGGGACGCGGCGCTCGTGCGGCGCATCGAGCAGATGCCGACCGACCTGTTCATGCTGTCCGGCACGATGGTCGAGCCGGTCGACACGCGCAACCCGTGCGTCGTCGTCAGCAATTTCGGCCGCGACGCCGAACAGTTCGACGCGGCCGGCCTCGTCGAGGCCACACCGCGGCTCGCGCGCGCGGACTGGCTCGGCTCGACCTGGCCGCCGACGCTCGTGCACCGCGACTGGTGGAACCGCATCGGCGGCTACAGCAGCGAGCTGTCGCCGGGGATGAGCAGCGACAACGACTTCTCGATGAAATTCTGGGACGCCGGCTGCCGGATCTTCCTCGGCGTCGGCGACAGCCTCGTCTATCACTTCCAGCAGAAAAGCACGGGCAAGATCGTCAAGAACGATGGTCGCCGCCAGTTCCTCAACAAATGGGGCATGACGCAGGCCACGTTCGACCGCTATTACCTGCATCGCGGCGAGCCGGCGGGCTCGCGACTCGCGCTCGACACGCCGGTCGTCGAGGGACGCCTGAAGCGCGCGCTGCTGCGCTCGCGGATCAAGCGCGCATTCAGCTGATCGGACCCCGGAAACGGTAAAGAAACGCCCGCCGCTTCGCGTATACTGCGCGCTTCGTCCCGCGCGGTGCCGCCGGGACGCGCGGCGCGCGGCACGGTGCCCGCATGCCGCATTCGTCCATTCGACAGGTTCCGATGCTTTCGTTTTCCGCTCCCGCCACGCGGCGCCTGACCGCCGCCCGCGCCTTCGCCGTCATCGCGCTGTGCATGGTGCCCGTCTCGACCGCGCTGACCAATGTGTTCTGCGGACTGTTCGCGGCCGCGCTCGTGATCTCCCCCGAATTCTGGCGCGACCTGCGCACGTTCGTCACCGAACCGGCGTCGCTCGCGGCGCTCCTGATCCTCGCGGCGCTGACCGCGAGCGTCACCTATACGGTCGCGCCGCACCCGAAGGCGTGGAACTGGGTCGCCAAGTACGACAAGCTGCTGCTGCTGCCGTTTGCCGTGCTCGCCTTCCGCCACTCGAACTGGGCACCGATCGTGCGACGAGCGTGGTTCGGCACGCTGTGCGTGATCCTGCTGCTGTCGACCACCAACTATCTCGGGCTGACCGCGATCGGGCCCGCGCATGCGACCGAACTGCCGCTGTCGCGTGCCTGGGTGTTCAAGAACCACATCGCGGCCGGCATGTTCGGCGCGTTGCTGTTTTACCAGGCGGCCGACCTCGCGCTGTCGGCCCGCACCGCGCTGTCGCGAGCCGCATATGCGGGCGTCGCCGCGTGGTCGCTGATCAACGTGTTCGTGATGCTGCAGGGACGCACCGGGCAGGTCATCGCGCTGCTGCTGATCCTCGTCGTCGCGGTGCGTTTCGTGCTGTTGATGCGCCGCCAGTCGGCGCTGCGCGCGGGGCTCGCCGCCGGGGCGCTGGTCCTGGCGGGCGTCGCGCTCGTCGTCGCCGCGTGCACGGTGCACAACGGCCGGCTTCTGAAGGTCGTGTCGGAAGTGCAGCAGTATCGGCAGACCGATGCGGTCACGTCGACCGGGCTGCGTCTCGAGTGGTACAAGAAGGGGCTCGAGCTGTATCGCATGCGTCCCGTGATCGGCTACGGTGCGGGCGGCCTCGAATTCGAGTTCGAGAAGCTCACGGCCGGCAAGACGGCGGCCGAAGGGCAACTCACGTCGAATCCGCATAACGAATACCTGCTGATGGCCGTGCAGCTCGGCACGCTCGGCGTTTTGCTGTTCCTGAACCTGATCGTGCAGATCGCGCGCGGCAGCCGTGCGCTCGATTCGCGTTCGCGGCAGCTGCTGCTCGCGTGGCTCGCGATCTTCGCGATCGGCAGCCTCGCGAATTCGCTGCTGCTCGATTTCGCCGAAGGTCACCTGCTGGTGCTGCTCGCCGGCATCCTGCTCGGCTGCGGCGCGCGCACCGAAGCACTGCCCCGCGAGACGTCGGCGATCCGGCGCAGCGCGTAACGCATCATGCGGCGGGCGGCGCGCGATCCGCGTTGCCGCCCGCCGCAGCTTGAGCCTCTCAGGCTGCAATGGCGGCGCACGCGCGCCGCTGCCGGAAGCACGGCCGCGCGCCGTCGACGCGGCGCCGCTCCCCTGCTTTTCGAATCAGGAAACGTCAGGCCTTCAGGCGTCGTCAGTCGGAACGCGCGCGATGCAAGCGCGATGTGTCGATGACCGAGTCGGCGGCACCTGGCGGATTCAGCCCGAGCATCTCGGCTGCCGCCGCCTTCACACGCTGCGTGCCGAGATTGACGAGGCAGTCGCTGCGGCTGTCGACATGGCGCTCACAGCCTTCGTGCCGGCACGGCACGCAATCGCCCTCGCCCTGCAGCAGCCACACGTTGCCGTGCCGCGCGGAGCCGCGCAGCGCCCACGGGTTCTCCGTCGCCGGCCAGTGCTGCGGCCACGGCCCCCAGCGCACCGGATCGGACGGACCGAACAGCGCGATCGTGTCGGTGCCCGTTGCGGCCGCAACGTGCGTCGCGCCCGTATCGGGCCCGATGAAGAGCCGTGCACGCCGCACCAGTTCCGCGCTTTCGCCGAACGTCAGGCGGCCGACCAGATTCAGCACGTCGCCGCCCGCCTCGGCCGCGACCTGCTCCGCGTACTCGCGCTCGCGATCGGCCGGGCCGCCCGACAGCGCGATCGCAAACCCCTGCGCGCGCAGCCATTCGATCATCTCGACCCAGCCCTCGAGCCGCCATTGCTTGTAGCGGAACATCGGATACGGATGCAGCACGACGAGCGGCTTGCCGTCACGAATCGCAGGCGATTCAGCCAGCCACGCGTCGAATCGCGCGCGCCGCGCGGGATCGTCGCCGATGCCCGGCGCGACGACCTCGGATACCGGCTCGATGCCGATCACCGGTGCGAGCGCGAGCGTGCTGACAACCGTATGCGCGGATTCGTGATGATTGATCGCGATGCCGTTCAGCATCATTCGAGTCAGCCACGTGACGCGGTTCGGATCGACGAGGCCGACGCGCTTGCGGCCGGCGAACCAGCTGTAGAAACGCGGCCGGTCGGAACTCAGCGCCGCGCACGCGAGATCGTAGCGGCGCCACATCGACAGCGCGTCGCGCAAACGCTCCCGGAATCCCGCACGCTGCGCGACGACGATCACGCGCCGCACGTCGGGGTTGTGCTCCAGCACGCCCTCGGTGCCGCGAAACACCAGCATGTCGATCTGCGCGTCGGGCCAGCGCACCTTCAGCGAACGCACGAGCGGCGTCGTCAGCAGCACGTCGCCGATACGGCGCGGGGCTGCGACGAGGATGGTTCTGGGCGGGCGGGCGGAAGAAAACAGGGCCACGGCGATCGTTCCGTCTAGCTGGCTGGACAAGGCTCGCAATGTACAGGATTTTGCGGCCGGTGGCGTGGCGTCGGGCGCGGGCGTCGGCAACGCGTCGCGGTTGGAAATTGGGGGCGCCCGTCTGGTATCGCGGCAGACAACGACGCGCCGCGCACGGCGGGGCCGCGGTCATCGTGCCGCCTGGCGTCCGTTTGTCCGTCCGACGGCGTCGCCGGCAATGCCGTCGCCGCCTGCCGTCCCGGAGGCTACGAAACGATTGCGTCGACTGCAGGTGCCTCGAAGGTAGCAGCCGGAAGCGGCACTGCGCCACCCATCGCTTCTTCGGGCTGCCCGGCCGGCATCAACAGATGAAGCACCGCGCGCTCGAGCGCGTCGACTCCGATCGCGTCGACCGTCGCGCCGGCCCGCAGGACGATGTGCGGCACGCCGAGCGGATGCCAGCGCCGGTATTTCTCGGGACGGTCCTCGAACAGCGCGGCGACCGGCACGCCGAGCGCCGACGCGAGATGCACGGGCGCGCTGTCGGCCGACACGATCGCGTCGAGCAGGCTCGCGGCGGCCACCAGCTCGGCGACCGACGACGGCGCGACATGCCGGGCGTCCACGTCCCGCCACGTGTCGTGGTCGGCCGCGGCCGACACGGCGGGATCGCGGAACACGATCACGTCGGCGAGCGGTGCGAGCCGCCGAGCGAGGTCGCGCCATCGATCGGCCGGCCAGCGTCGCTCCGCCGCCTTGTTCGACACGAAGAGCCCGACGCGCGGCTTCGTGCGCGGCCCAAGCAGCCGATACCACGTTTCCTGCAGCGCGCGGTCCGGGTGGACGGACAGCTCCAGACCGTCGAGTCCGGTGCGGCCGAGCTCGGGCACGAGCCGGAATCCCGACAGCGCCTCATGGCACATCGGCCGCGACGCGACGTGTTCGGGCTTGCGATCGTCGAATTCTGAATCGGCATCGTGCCAGCGGCAATCCTTCACGCCGAGCTGTCGCGCGAACTGGATGCTGCTGCGATGCATGCCGCCGTTCGGCACGATCACGAGGTCGAACCGCAAGCGGCGCAGCCGGCGCACGAGCCGCAGCCTGTCGAAGAGCGCGCGCATCCGTCCCGGGCGGTCGTTGCGCTCGCACTGACGGCTGTACACGTAAGTATGGACCGCGTGCACGTCCGGGTTGCCGGCCAGCGCGGCCGCGTTGTAGCGGTTCGCGACGACGTGCAGTTCCGCACCGGGCCAGCGCTGTTTCAGCGCGCCGAGGAAAGCGGTCGTGCACAGCATGTCGCCCAGAAAATCAATCCGGATCACGAGGATCCGCCTCGTCGGTTTCCCGTTGGCCATTGTTGTGGTCGTGCTGTCGGTTTTTTTATCGTCGCGTACCGACCGGCATCCTGGCGCCCTTCCCCGTGCCGGCCTCGTCGCGTGTTCGCTCGCGGCACCGCGCCGCATCGCGTGCCGCGCTGAACCGCCCCCGTTTTCAAGCGCGCAATATCGCCCGGGCCGGCGGACGTGCCGCGGCCGGCGCCGCATTTGCGTCGCGCGCGACGGATTGTATAGCGTCCGGATGACGGCCCCAAGCACCCGCCGAAATGAAAACGGCCCGCCGCACCGCACGATGGCGATGCGACGGGCCGTGCAGACGACGACCGTCGGGCGGTGACCGCTCAGTACGTGATTTCGACGATGCTTCCGTCAAACGTCGCGCGCAACTCCGCGAGCAGCGTGTCGCTCGGCTTGACGCGCCACGCGTCGCCGAGACGCATCTCACCCTGCGCGCGCGCGTTGCTGTAGTGAACCTGGACCGCGAGCCCGTTCGGCAGCGGCGCCTGCGGGCGACGGCCGCCGTCGCGCCCGCCGCCGCGCGGCGCGGGCGCCTCGACCGCCTGCGCGGCCGCCGGATCGTCCTTCGACACGTGCGGCTCGAGCACGCGGCGCAGCGCCGCCGCATCCGCATTGCCGTTCATCGTGAGCCGCACCGCCTGCGCGTAGCGGCTGCGCGCACGCTCGAGATCCATCACCGTGTCGGCCGTGAAACGGATACCGCCGGTGAACGCATCGTTGCGTGCCTGCCCCTGCACGATCAGCAGTTCGTCTTCCTTGAACAGCGCCTTGTTCGCCTCGAACTGCTCGTTGAAAATCGTGATTTCGCACTGGCCCGAACCGTCGTCGAGCAACGCGATCAGCATCTTGCCGCGCTGGGTCATCTGCGTGCGCAGCGATGCGATGATGCCCGCGACGAGCTTGTCGCGCCCTTCCTTCAGGTCGCCGACCTTCTGCCGCACGAACCGGCGCACTTCGTCGCGATACGCATCGAACAGGTGGCCGGACAGGTAGAAGCCGAGCGCGCCCTTCTCTTCCTGCAGGCGACGCTTGTCGTCCCACGCGGGTTCGTCAACGAGCGCATGCGCGTGCGGCGACTCGGCCCCCATGTCGAACAGGCCGGCCTGCATCGCGTTCGCCGCGGCCTGCTCGGCCGCTTCCATCGCGAGCGGCACCGACGCGAGCATCTGCGCGCGATTCGCGTTCAGCGAATCGAACGCGCCGGCACGGATCAGCGCCTCGACCGTGCGGCGGTTGACGACACGCCGGTCGATCCGCTCGCAGAAATCGAACAGGTCGGTGAACGGCTTTTCCTCGCGCGCGCGCAGGATTTCCTCGATCGCGTTCTGGCCGCTGCCCTTCACCGCGCCGAGACCGTAGCGGATCGTGCGCGAGCGCTTGCCGTCGGCTTCAGCGACGGGCTCGAACCGGTAATGCGACTGGTTGATGTCCGGCGGCAGCACGACGAGGTTGTTCACAACGCAGTCGTCGAACAGGATCTTCACCTTGTCGGTGTCGTCCATCGCGAGCGTCATGTTGGCCGCCATGAATTCGGCCGGATGGTGCGCCTTCAGCCACGCGGTGTAATACGCGAGCAGCGCGTAGGCCGCCGCGTGCGACTTGTTGAAGCCGTAGCCCGCGAACTTCTCCATCAGGTCGAAGATCTCGTCGGACTTCTCGCGCGTGAGGCCGTTCTTCGCCGCACCCTCGGCGAAGATCTCGCGGTGCTTGACCATCTCCTCGGGCTTCTTCTTGCCCATCGCGCGGCGCAACAGGTCGGCGCCGCCGAGCGAGTAGCCGCCGATGATCTGCGCCATCTGCATCACCTGCTCCTGATAGACCATGATGCCGTAGGTCTCTTTCAGGACGGGTTCGACGCGCGGATCCGGATAGTCGACCTTCTCGCGGCCGTGCTTCCGTGCGCAGAAGCTCGGGATCAGGTCCATCGGGCCCGGACGGTACAACGACACGAGCGCGATGATGTCCTCGAAGCGGTCGGGCTGCGCGTCCTTCAGCATGCCCTGCATCCCGCGGCTTTCCAGCTGGAACACGGCAACCGTGTTGGCCTTCTTCAGGATCTGGAACGATGCCGGATCGTCGAGCGGTACCTGCGCGAGCGACCAGTCGGCCTTCGACGCATCGAGACGGCGGATGTAGCGCTCGGCCCAGTCGAGGATCGTCAGCGTCGTGAGACCCAGAAAGTCGAACTTCACGAGGCCGACGGCTTCGACGTCGTCCTTGTCGTACTGGCTGACGACACCACCGTCGTCGCCCTGCGTGTACAGCGGACAGAAGTCGGTCAGCTTGCCGGGCGCGATCAGCACGCCGCCCGCGTGCATCCCGACGTTACGCGTGAGGCCCTCGACGCGCTGCGCGAGGTCGAGCAGCTGGTGCACTTCGTCCTCGTGGTCGTAGCGCTCCTGCAGTTGTGGCTCTTCCTTCATCGCGTCGGCGATGGTCACGTGCTTGCCGGGCTTGAACGGGATCAGCTTCGCGACGCCGTCGGTGAACATGTAGCCGAGGTCGAGCACGCGGCCGATGTCGCGCACGGCCGCCTTCGCGGCCATCGTGCCGAAGGTGGCGATCTGCGACACGGCGTCCGCGCCGTATTTTTCCTTCACGTACTGGATCACGCGATCGCGGCCGTGCTGGCAGAAGTCGATGTCGAAGTCGGGCATCGACACGCGTTCCGGATTCAGGAATCGCTCGAACAGCAGGTTGTAACGCAGCGGGTCCAGATCGGTAATGCCGAGCGCGTACGCGACCAGCGAACCGGCGCCCGAGCCGCGGCCCGGGCCGACCGGCACGCCGTTGTTCTTCGCCCAGTTGATGAAGTCCGCAACGATCAGGAAGTAGCCCGGGAAGCCCATCTTCGTGATGGTCCCGCACTCGAACTCGAGCCGCTTGTAGTACGTGTCGCGCTGCGCTTCGCGCTCCGCCGCATCCGGATACAGCTGCTCGAGGCGCTTCTCGAGCCCTTCCTTCGACAGCTGGACCAGGTAGTCGTCGAGCGACATGCCGTCCGGCGTCGGAAACAGCGGCAGCTTCGGCTTGCCGAGCTCGAGCTTCAGGTTGCAGCGCTTCGCGATCTCGACCGTGTTCGCGACCGCCGACGGCAAGTCGGCGAACAGCGCGGCCATCTCGTCCTGCGTGCGGAAATACTGATCGGTCGTGAAGCGCTTCTGGCGTCGCGGATTCGCGAGCATGTCGCCTTCCGAGATGCACACGCGCGCCTCGTGCGCGGTGAAGTCGTCGTCGGTCATGAACTGCGTCGGATGCGTCGCGACGACCGGCAGCTGCAGCGACGCGGCGAGCGTCGCGGCCTGCTGGATGTACGCCTCGGCGCCCGGCTGGCCGTAACGCTGCAGTTCGATGTAGAAACCGCCCGGGAAGATCTTCGCCCAGCGCTCGGCATGCCGGCGCGCGGCTTCCTCGTTACCGGCCGCGAACGCGAGCCCGATATCGCCCTGCTGCGCACCCGACAGCGCGAGCAGCCCTTGCGAGAGCTCGCCGTCGAGCCAGCTCGCGTCGAGTTCCGCGCGGCCGCGATACTGGTTCGTGAGCCATGCCTTCGACAGCAGTTCGCACAGGTTCAGGTAGCCGACCTTGTCCTTCACCAGCAGCAGCAGGCGCGACGGTTTGTCGCGATCGTCCGGATTGGTGATCCAGACGTCGCAGCCGGCGATCGGCTTGATGCCCTTGCCGCGGGCTTCCTGGTAGAAACGGACGAGGCCGAATGCGTTGCCGAGATCAGTGAGGGCGAGCGCGCCCTGACCGTCCGCGGCCGCCGCCTTGACGATGTCGTCGAGACGCACGATGCCGTCGGCAATCGAGAATTCGGAGTGAACGCGAAGATGGACGAAGCGGGGATCTGACATGGGCGATATTGTAGCCGCGTCGTCGCGAAGGCTGCCCAAAAAATCCCCGCGCGCGGCCGTTCGGCCGATGCGCGCGACGTTGGCCGAACGGTCAGGTGCCGGCGCATGCGCAGTTTGCGGGATAATACGGGTTTTCGAATCATCGCCCCGGCTTCGCACCCTTTTTTGCGGGGCCGCCGTGCGCCCGCCGCACGGCCGCGGCCGTTTTCCCGTCGGACCATCATGACCATCGTCAACCTTGCCGCCTACCACTTCGTGTCGCTCGACGCGACCGAGCAATGGCGCCCGCTCGTCACCGCCCGCTGCAACGAACTCGGCTTGCGCGGCACGATCCTGCTCGCGCCGGAAGGCATCAACCTGTTCATCGCCGGCTCGCGCGAAGCGACCGACGCGTTCATCGACTACCTCCGCCACGATCCGCTGTTCGAAGGCAAGTTCGCGACGCTGCAGTTCAAGGAGAGCCTGTCCGACTCGCAGCCGTTCCGCCGGATGCTCGTGCGCCTGAAGCGCGAGATCATCACGATGAAGAAGCCCGCGATCAAGCCGGAGCTCGGCCGCGCGCCGTCGGTCGACGCGCGCACGCTGAAGGCGTGGCTCGACCGCGGCCACGACGATGCCGGCCGCCCGGTCGTGATGCTCGACACGCGCAACGCGTTCGAAGTGGACGTCGGCACGTTCGACGACGCGCTCGACTACCGGATCGACAAGTTCAGCGAGTTCCCGGAAGTGATCGACGCGAACCGCGCCGATCTCGAGGGCAAGACCGTCGTGTCGTTCTGCACGGGCGGCATCCGCTGCGAGAAGGCGGCGATCCACATGAAGGAAATCGGCATCGAGAATGTGTACCAGCTCGAGGGTGGGATCCTGAAGTATTTCGAGGAAGTCGGCGGCGCGCACTATCACGGCGACTGCTTCGTGTTCGACTACCGCACCGCGCTGAACCCGCAACTGCAGCCGACCGAAAACGTCACGTGCTTCGCGTGCCGCGCGGTCGTCACGCCGGAAGCCCAGCAATCGCCGAGCTACGTGGCCGGCCAGTCGTGCCCGGCCTGCGCGCAGACAGCCAGCGCCGCGTAAGCGCGCGTCGCTCCGCGCCCCGATGAACGGTTACCGCGGCCGCTTCGCGCCGTCGCCCACCGGCCCGCTGCATTTCGGCTCGCTGGTCGGTGCGCTCGCGAGCTGGCTCGACGCGCGCGCACACGGCGGCGCATGGCTCGTGCGCATCGAGGACATCGACGGCCCGCGCACGGTGCCCGGCGCCGCCGACGACATCCTCGCGACGCTCGCGCATTTCGGCATGACGCCCGACGAGCCACCCGTGTGGCAAAGCACGCGCGAGGCCAACTATGCGGCCGCGCTCGACCGGCTCGTCGACGCAGGGCTCGTCTACCCGTGCGGCTGCACGCGCAAGGAAATCGCCGATTCGCTACGTGCCGCGCACGAGCGCCACACGACGCTCGCGTACCCGGGCACCTGCCGCACCGGCCTGCACGGCAAGCCCGCGCGCGCGTGGCGGCTGCGCGTGCCGGACGGCGACGATGCGATCGTCACGTTCGACGACCGCTGGCAGCACACGCAAGCGCAGAATCTCGCGACCGACGTCGGCGATTTCGTGCTGAAGCGCGCGGACGGCCAATGGGCGTATCAGCTCGCGGTGGTGGTCGACGATGCCGACGCGGGCATCACGCACGTCGTGCGCGGCGCCGACCTGCTCGATTCGACCGCGCGCCAGATCTACCTGCAGCGTTGTCTCGGCGTGCCGACGCCCGAATACCTGCACGTGCCCGTCGTCGTCGACGCGAACGGCGAAAAGCTCAGCAAGCAGACCGGCGCGATCGCGCTCCAGCGGGACGATCCGCTGCCGGAGCTGCGGGCCGCCGCCATGCATCTCGGCCTTGCCGCCGATGGCGATCCATCGGGCGACACGATGGATGCGTTCTACGCGGCCGCGACCGATGCGTGGGCGCGTCGCTTCGGGCCATACGCCGGCTGAGCCGTTCGCGGAATCCCGGTTCGCAACGACCGCGTTCCGGCATCCGTCAGCGCTGAATCGACCGGAAACTGCACGCGCGCTGACGACACTGCACCGAAGCCCCCCGCCCGCGCGATCAGTCACCCCTCCTCCCGGTTGCCTCGTCACGAATCGTCTCGCCCAATGAAAAACGGGCACATGCTCATCGCATGCACCCGTTTCCGCGGCAGCGCTCGCGCGCTGCACCGACCGCCTGAACCGCCCGCTTACACCGACGGCTTGCGCGGCATTCCGAAGCCGCCGAGCAGCGCGGCGACTTGACGCTTCGGCCCCTTCTTCTCGGGCTGCTGCGCGGACTTCGTCTCTTCCGGCTGGTTCGCCGGCGCCGACGGTTCGTACGGCTTCAGGAAGAAGTCGTCGACCGGCGCCTCGTGACGACGGTGATGGCCGCCGCGCTCGGAACCGCCCGAACGACGCCCCGACGCACCGCGATGCTCGTCACGCTCGCGGCGGCCGCCGCGTTCGCCGCCACGCTCACCGCCGCGATCGCCGCCGCGATCGCCGCCACGCTCGTCGTGACGATGGCGCGCCGGCTTGTCGAGCGCGAGCGTCTGCACATCGAGCGGACGCTTGATCAGCTTCTCGATATCGGCGAGCTGCTTGCGCTCGTTCGGGCTGCACAGCGACAGCGCATCGCCCGTCGCGCCCGCGCGGCCCGTGCGGCCGATCCGGTGCACGTAGTCTTCCGCGTTGAACGGCAGGTCGAAGTTGATCACGGCCGGCAGTTCGGCGATGTCGAGACCGCGCGCGGCCACGTCGGTCGCGACCAGCGCCTCGATTTCGCCGCGCTTGAACGCGTCGAGGGCCTGCATCCGCTCGATCTGCGTCTTGTCGCCGTGGATCGCCGACGCGACCACGCCGTCGCGCTCGAGATTGCGGGCCAGCCGGCTTGCGCCGATCTTGCTGTTGCAGAACACGATCACCTGCTTGAGCCCGCGATCGCGCAGCAGCTGCACGACGGCGGCCTGCTTGTCGCCTTCGGCGACGTCGTAGACGATCTGCGTGACGTTCGCGTTGGTCGAGTTGCTGCGCGCGACCTCGATCGTCTGCGGGTTGCGCAGGTAGGTCGATGCGAGCTTCTTGATTTCCGGCGAGAAGGTGGCCGAGAACAGCAGCGTCTGACGCTCCTTCGGCAGCAGGTTCAGGATGCGCTGAAGGTCCGGCAGGAAGCCCATGTCGAGCATCCGGTCGGCCTCGTCGAGCACGAGCATCTGCACCTGCCCGAGGTTTGCCGTTTTCTGCTGCACGTGGTCGAGCAGGCGGCCGGGCGTCGCGATCAGGATCTCGACGCCGCGGCGCAGCTCGGCCATCTGCGGGTTCATGTCGACGCCGCCGAACACCACCGCGCTGCGCAGCGGCGTGTGCTTCCCGTACGCGTGCACGTTCGCGGCAACCTGGTCGGCGAGCTCGCGGGTCGGCGTGAGGATCAGCGCGCGCACCGGGTGGCGCGCGGGCGATGCGCTCGTGTTGGCCTGCGGCAGCAGCCGCTGGAGGATCGGCAGCGAGAAGCTCGCGGTCTTGCCGGTACCCGTTTGCGCGGCGCCCATGACGTCGCGGCCGGCGAGCACGACCGGAATGGCCTGCGCCTGGATCGGCGTCGGCGTCGTATAGCCCTGCTCCGCGATGGCTTTCAGGATATCGGCGGCAAGGCCGAATTGATCGAAGGTTGCGTCGGCTGGCTTGGCGACTGAATCGGACATGGTGGCGTTTCGCTCAAAAGGCGCGGCGGGGACATCGTGCGTCAGGCCGGCCGGGCCTGCGCTCATCACATTTCGGAAGTAGACGGAGCCGCGGCGCGCCGCGCGGCGCCGCTCTGGCGCTTGGGACCGGTTCATTTCGAACATCGGGCGCCACAGGCCGTGCGGACTCCGTTCGGCGCGAATGCCGGCGGAAAGGGGCGTATTGTAGCACTGCGCAGCAATCTGTCCGTGACAACGCCGCGAACGCCCTCGGTGGCGGTTCGCGGCGAGCGCCGGCAGGCCTGGCGCGGGCGGATGCGTCGAGCGACCAGGCTATCCCGATCGGCCGATGGGTAAAAATAGGGGTCGAATTCCGGGTGTGCACTTCGGAAAATCGGCAAGCGGTCGACGAGCCCGGGCGCCGCCTGCCCAGCGATCCGGCTGGAGGTCGAACCCGGCTGCCCGCATCGAACGCGGCAATCGGCACGCCGGCACGGCGTATCCGATCGCGCGCGGCGCTCAGCCCTTCTTCTTTTTCTTCTTCTCGACCTGCACGCAGTCGCCCAGCAGCGGTGCCGCATTCTGGTCGGCGATCTCGTCGCGCAGCGTCCCTTCCTTGCCCTTCGTCCACCAGGTATAGCGTCCGGCCTGGTAGCGCACGCCCGACGCCGAAACGGTATCGACGAACAGCAGTTGCTGTCCGTTGACCGGCACCAGCGCGAAGCTCTGGCCGTTGCCCGCGCGCCAGTACGACACGCGCACCGGCTGCTTCTGGTTCGCGCACTGATAGAGGGCCTGCTGGCGCGAATCGGCGTCGATCTCCTCGACGGTCAGTTGCGCGGCATGCGCGACGGAAACGGCGGTGCCGGCCAGCGCGAGCGCGGCGAAGGTTTGGCGAATCATGCAGGTCCTCTCACGAGACGGGTGGAAGCACGCCCTCGCGGGACGCGCGGTTATCGTTGGTTATGTATTGAGCGTTCGTCGCTCAGGGATCGATGACGTCGGCGCACGCGTCGGTCGGCGCGGCCGCGACATGGCCGACGACCGGCACGATCTTCAGCCCGGCCGATGCGACCCGGCACGGCGCGGCCGCGAGGCCGCACCCCGCGAGGCTCGCGACCAGCGCCAGCGCGGCGCCCACCTTGCCGATACGGCCGATCCGCCGCCATGTCGACACCATCGCGTGCTCCCGATCCGGTCAGCGCGCCGACACGGGCCGCACGGCCGCCGCGGCGCGCTTTGCGCGTTCGCGGGCTTCGTCGACGGTCGCGCCGGTCGCGAGGGCGACGCCCATGCGCCGCTTCACGAAGCTTTCCGGTTTGCCGAACAGGCGCAGGTCGGCGCCCGGCACGGCCAGCGCGTCGCGCACACCCTCGAACGCGATGCCGCGCTCGTCGAGCCCGCCGTAAATCACCGCCGACGCGGCCGGCGAGCCGAGCGTCGGATCGACCGGCAGCCCGAGAATCGCGCGCGCGTGCAGTTCGAACTCCGACTGACGCTGCGACGCGAGCGTCACGAGGCCGGTGTCGTGCGGCCGCGGGCTCACCTCGGAGAACCAGACTTCGTCCCCGCGCACAAACAGCTCGACGCCGAACAGCCCGCGCCCGCCGAGCGCCTCGGTCACCTTGTGCGCGATCTCGCGCGACTTCTCCAACGCGACGGCGCTCATCGGCTGCGGCTGCCACGATTCGACGTAATCGCCCGCCACCTGCACGTGCCCGACCGGCTCGCAGAAGTAGGTGCGCGTCTCAAGCGTCGCCGGATCGATCGCGCGCACGGTCAGCTGCGTGATCTCGTAGTCGAAATCGATGAAGCCCTCGACGATCACACGGCCGTGGTTCACGCGGCCGCCCGCCATCGCGTAATCCCAGGCAGGCTTCACGTCGGCCTCGGTCCGCACGACCGACTGCCCCTTGCCCGACGACGACATCACCGGCTTCACGACGCACGGCATGCCGATCTTCGCGACGGCCGCGCTGAACGCGTCGAACGACTCGGCGAACGCATACGGCGAAGTCGCCAGCCCGAGCTCCTCGGCCGCGAGGCGGCGGATGCCTTCGCGGTTCATCGTGAGCTGCGTCGCGCGCGCGGTCGGGATCACCTCGGCGAGGCCGGCCGCCTCGATCGCCGCGAGGGCATCGGTCGCGATCGCCTCGATCTCCGGCACGATCAGGTGCGGGCGCTCTGCCTCGACGACCGCGCGCAGCGCGGCGGCGTCGGTCATGTCGATCACGTGCGCGCGATGCGCGACCTGGTGCCCCGGCGCGTCCGGATAACGATCGACCGCGACGACTTCGACGCCGAGACGCTGCAACGCGATGATGACTTCCTTGCCGAGTTCGCCCGCGCCGAGCAGCATGACGCGCGTGGCCGAGGGTGAAAGCGGCGTACCGAGCCGCTGACCGATCTGCATGTGATTTCCCGCTGGTTCTGTTGGAGGACGAAAACGGCTCCGATGTTAACACGCGCACCCGTGCCGGTCCGGGCGGTTTCGTCGCGTCGCGCGTCGCCGCGTGAAGCCCGCCGGCGCCTTGCGAACGTTTTCACGCGCGAAGTGTCGGCTCGCCTCGCGCGGGGCGGGTGCGTTACTCTTACGCCTTGATTAGAATCCGATGAGGAACGAGGCTCATGTCCCACCTGTCCGCCGCCGCACGCGCACGCACCGGCCTGCTTCGCCCGCTGCGCGCGCCGCTCTGCGCGTTGACGCTTGCCACGCTTCTCGCCGCCTGCGCGATGCCGACCCACCCCGATTCCGCCGCCCCCGCACCCGACCCGTACAACCCCGCCGCCGTCCAGCTGCTCGACGACACGAGCTGGGAGCTCACGAGCTGGGTGAACGCCGACGGCACGCCGCGCATGATTCCGCACGGCGACAACGGCGAGCCGATCAAGCTCGCGCTGTCCATCGAATCGGGCGTCCGACGCGCCAGTGGCTTTTCCGGCTGCAACCGCTACATGGGCACCTACGCGCTCAAGAACGGTCTGCTGAGCTTCGGGCCGCTGGCCGGCACGCGCATGGCATGCCCGAACGCACTCGGCGGCCAGCTCGAACACGCGTACCTCGATGCGCTCGCGCACATCGAGAAGACCGGCGTGCAGATGCGCGAGCCGCAGCAATTGCAGATCGTGACCGAAGCCGGCGCGACGCTGACCTTCACGCGCCGGAGCCCCTGATGCAGCGCGCGGGCGAAGGCCGACCGGCCGCCTTCGCCACGCGCGAATCCCGGACGCACGCGTCCCGTGGCCTGGAAGCGCGTCGACGCGTTCATGCTGCCTTAGAGTCCTGTTCGCCGGCCGGTTAAACTCGGCGGGTCGCGCACCGCGCTCCCCGCCCTCTTCCTGTTTCATCAAAGCATGCACACGGTTGTCTTCGGCTGGTTCGGCATCTCCGCCGTCTGGTTCCTCCTTCTCATCTGGCGTCTCGTTCAGGCGATGCTGCCCGGCGGCGGCGGACTCGCCGGCCGCGGCTCGATTCGCCTGTGGCTCGGCTTCGCGGCCGTGTTCGTCGCGAGCTGCGCGCTGACGAGCCCGCTGTCGGGCCCCGACACGAATGCGCTCGGCCACGCGCTCTCGAACGGCTTCGCGCATGTGCTCGGCCCGATCGGTACGCCGGTCGCGATGGTCGTGCTGTTCTTCGCCGGCCTGCCGTGGCTGACCGGCATCGGCTGGCGGCAGTTCGCCGCGTGGGTCGACACGTCGTTCGGCGTCAAGCTCGCGCGCGACGTCGACGACGACGACGTGCGCGGCGTCGCCGACCTGCCGCGCAGCGCGCTGCATCGCGACGACGACATCGTGCAGCCGACCACCGCGCACACCGTCAACTCGATGGCGCCGCGGCAGAACGGCCGCTATTCGCGCCCAACGTTGTGGAAACCCGATCCGCAGGCCCGGCCGAAGCCGCGCGGCAACCCAGCGCCGCGTCCGCTCGCGGAGCCCGTCGCACCCTCGGGGTGGCTGAAGCCGACGTCGGCCCATCGCATGCCCCCGCCGCCTGCAGCGGGCACGACGAGCGCCATGCCGCCGCCGACGACCGGCAGCACCGCCAGCCTCGCGCGAGCCGCAGCGAATGCACAGGTGCCGCGCCCGAATCCGGCCCCGCTTCCGGCCGGGTTCGAGCCCGTTCGGCCGCAACCGACCGCCGCGCGCCCGGCCGCAGCCGCAATGAAGCAGCCGGCCGCGCCGCGTGCCGCGGTCACACCGCGCCCGGCCGGCGTGACGCCGCCGCGCACGCCCGCGCGCCCAGCGGCGGGCGCCGGCCAGTCGCCGGACGCCGCACGGCGCCGCCCCGCGCCACCGGTCCCCGCGCGCGCGCCGCTCTACGCATGGGTGCAGCAGCCCGCGGAGCCGATCACGCCGGCGCCGAGCGTTCACGACACGCTGCGCTCGATCGAGGCCAGCACCGCGCAATGGGCGACGCTCGACGACGTGCGGGCGCCCGATGCGGCGCCGGCGACGGCCGCCGCGGTTGCGACGGCAGCGAGCGTCGCGGCATCGGCATCGGCATCGACGGCCGTACCCGCCGGGGTCGTTGCGAGCGCGCTTCAGGCCTCGCCCCGCCACGCAGACCTTCCGGACACGCACGAAGCCACGCCGGCATACGACGACGCACCGATCGTGCTGGATGCATTCATGCCGGCCGAGCCGAGCGTGCGCACACCCCTTCTCGATGTTGGCACGAGCATTCCGGCCTTCGGCGAAACTGCACGGCATGCCATACCGGATCGCAGCGTCGAGACCGATGCACCGACGCGTCATGCGGAAGGCGAGCATCGGCATGACGCCAATGCTCCCGCCGCGCCGGCATTCGATTCACCGATCGACTTCGCACCGTGGGAAGACATCGTCAGCCCGCCGGTTTCCGGACTCGACGCATCGCATGAAAGCCCGATTGCCGCGCCGCTGTCCGATGCGGATGAGTCGGGGGCGACGAGCGAGGCTGTCAGTTCGCATGCGGCCAGCGTCACGTCGATGGCAAGCTGCATGGGCCGCACCGCCGACGCGAAGGATGCGGCAACGGCCGCAGGGACGGTCGGTCAGGTCCAGTCGCAATCCACACTGCCGGCCGATACCACCGTATCGGTCGATACGACACCGGACACGCACGCGACTCAGGACGTCGTGACGCCTGTCCAGCAGGTCGCGCCGACCACTCCCCTCCCCGCTTCGTCGATCGCGGCAACGCCGACGCGGCCGCTTGCCGATGCCATGCCACCCGCATCGGCGGCGTCGATCTCCGCGATGGCGGAACCTGCGTCTGCGTCGTGGTCGAAGCCGTTGTCCGCGGAAACCTCCTCTGGTGCGCTGACGATTCCGGCAACTTCCGCGTCGTCGCGCGTCGGGACCACGCCGGGCTCTGCTGCCCTGGCACCCGCACCGGCGAACACGTCGAACAGCACACCGGCCGCCGCGACGCCTTCGTTCTCCGGCATGACTGGCACGGCCTCTTGGTCGCCGTCGCAACCCACCGCATCGGCGGCGCCCGTTGTATCGGCCGAGCCGTCCGCGCCAATAGGCGCCACCGGGGCCGCACACGGTTCCAGCGGTCACGTGCCGGCTGCGGCATCGGCCGCGGTCACGCCGGCACCCGCACCGACGGCACCCGCCCACACGCCTTCGACCGGTGCCGCCGTCCTGCCCGCCGCACAGCCGTCCGCACCCGTGGCGACGTCTGCTCCGACGCCCGCAATGAATGCTTCCGGTCCGGCCACATCGCAGCCGGCCGCGACCGCATCCGCATCGACCGGCACGTCCTTCAGCGCAATCGGATCGCATTCGGCGCAAAGCACGCAGGTGTCGCCTGCCGTCGCGGCTGGCACCTCGTCCGGCAGCGCATTTACCGCAACGTCGACCGCATCGGCCACGCCTCCGGCAGCACCGGCGAACCGCACGCCTGACGCTTGGTCGACCGACACGCAGGCCACACCGCCCGCAGCAGCGCAGGTGGCACCCGGCATCGCGCCTGCCGCCGCCGCTGCGGTCATCCCGGCGCCGTCTTCCGGCGCACTCGCCCCGACGAGCACGATCGTTGCCGCTGCACCCGCCGCGTTCGGCGGCGTGCCTGCAGCGACGGGGGGCGCGCCGGCCTCCTTCGCCACGACCGCCCCCGCGACGGCATCGGCCGCGCTCGCGACTTCCGCGACCGCGTCTGTGTCGGCAATGCCGACCTTCTCCACACCGGGCGGATCCATCGACACGGCGACCCCGGCACAACCCGTCGCGTCCGCACCGGCGCCGCAGGCCCAGTCGTTCACCGCCCCGCTGGCCCCCGCTGCTGCATCGGCGAGCTGGTCCATGCCCGGCACGGGCGCGACGCCCGCGGCAACCGGCATCGCCATCCCGGCCGTCACGACCGCGCCGCCGCCGGACACGACGCTGTCCGAGGCCACCGTGCCGCCGGCACCGGCGGAATCGAGCACCCCGCCCCCGGACGCATCGGCCGAACCCGCGCGCCAGCCGCGCCCGAACGCGTTCGAATTCCACGCACCCGCGTCGTTCAACGTCGAATTGCCGACGCTCGACCTGCTCGAGCCCGCCTCCGACGATATCGAAACGATCACCGAGGAACACCTCGCGCAGACCGCCCAAGTCATCGAGCAGCGCCTGCAGGAATTCAAGGTGCCGGTGACCGTGGTCGGCGCATCGGCGGGTCCGGTGATCACGCGCTTCGAGATCGAACCCGCGCTCGGCGTGCGCGGCAGCCAGATCGTCGGCCTGATGAAGGACCTGTCGCGCGGCCTCGGCCTCACGTCGATCCGCGTCGTCGAGACGATTCCCGGCAAGACCTGCATGGGCCTCGAGCTGCCGAACGCGAAACGCCAGATGATCCGCCTGTCGGAAATCCTCGAATCGCGCCAGTACCAGCATTCGGCGTCGCAGCTGACGATCGCGATGGGCAAGGACATCACCGGCCACCCGGTCGTCACCGATCTCGCGAAGGCGCCGCACATGCTGGTCGCCGGCACGACGGGTTCGGGCAAGTCGGTCGCGATCAACGCGATGATCCTGTCGCTGCTGTACAAGGCGACGCCCGAGGACGTGCGGCTCATCATGATCGACCCGAAGATGCTCGAGTTGTCGGTCTACGAAGGCATCCCGCACCTGCTGGCGCCGGTCGTCACCGACATGAAGCTCGCGGCGAACGCGCTGAACTGGTGCGTCGGCGAAATGGAGAAGCGCTACCGCCTGATGTCGGCCGTCGGCGTGCGCAACCTCGCGGGCTTCAACCAGAAGATCCGCGACGCTGAAGCGAAGGAAAAGAAGATCGGCAACCCGTTCTCGCTGACGCCCGACGATCCCGAGCCGCTGTCGAAGCTGCCGCTGATCGTCGTCGTGATCGATGAGCTGGCCGACCTGATGATGGTCGCCGGCAAGAAGATCGAGGAGCTGATCGCCCGTCTCGCGCAGAAGGCGCGCGCGGCCGGCATCCACCTGATCCTCGCGACGCAGCGCCCGTCGGTCGACGTGATCACCGGCCTCATCAAGGCGAACATCCCGACGCGCGTCGCGTTCCAGGTGTCGTCGAAGATCGACTCGCGCACGATCCTCGATCAGATGGGCGCCGAATCGCTGCTCGGCCAGGGCGACATGCTGTTCCTGCCGCCGGGCACCGGCTACCCGCAGCGCGTGCACGGCGCGTTCGTCGCGGACGAGGAAGTGCACAGGATCGTCGAATACCTGAAGCAGTTCGGCGAGCCGCAGTACGAGGAAGGGATTCTCGACGGCCCGGCCGCCGACGGCGCGACGCAGGACCTGTTCGGCGACGCGCCGGATGCGGAAGCCGATCCGCTGTACGACGAAGCGGTCGCGTTCGTCGTGCGCACACGGCGCGCGTCGATCTCGTCGGTGCAGCGCCAGTTGCGCATCGGCTACAACCGCGCCGCGCGGCTCGTCGAGCAGATGGAAGCAGCCGGGCTCGTGTCGCCGATGGGGATCAACGGCAGCCGCGAGGTGCTCGTGCCGGCCGCGGCCGACTGAGCACGGCGGCCGCGCGGCCGACGACGACCGATACGGGCGCCCCGCGCAAGCGGCCGCCCGAACGAAAAAAAAGGGCGCTGCAGAAGCAGCGCCCTTTCTCCATTTACTGCGCCACCGGCACCAGCTTGAAATCGACCGGGCTGCCGAGCGCCACCTTCTGCGGATTCGGGCCGAGCTGCCCCGTTTCGACGTCGCGACTGAATACGTAGAACGTATCGCTGTCCTGGTTGCCGACGATCAGCCACTTGCCGGTCGGATCGATCAGGAATTCGCGCGGCGTCTTGCCGAGGCTCGACTGGCGCCCGACGGTCTTCAGCCGGCCGTCGGCCTTGTTCACCGCGTAGATCACGATTTCGTTCACGTCGCCACGGTTGCTCGCGTACAGGAAGCGGCCGTCCGGCGACAGGTGGATCGCGCCGCCGCCCACCTTGCCCTTGAAGCCCGGCACCGTCATCGGCAGCGTCTCGACCGGCGTCAGCTTGCCGTCGTGGTGGCCGAACACCTCGACCGCCGCGTTGAGCTCGCTCGTCACGTACGCGAACCGGCCGTCGGCGCCGAACACCATGTGACGCGGGCCGGAGCCGGCCTTCACCGGCGTGTAGCGCGTGTCGGTCGGGCTGATCAGCCCGCGGCTGCCGTCGATCGTGTAGCGGTAGCCGTAGATCTTGTCCGCGCCGAGGTCCTGCACGAACAGGTAACGGCCATCGGGCGAGAACACCGTCGAGTGCACGTGCGCGCCGTCCTGGCGCCCCTTCACGGGCCCCGTGCCTTCGTGATGCACCGTCAGCGCGGCCGGGCCGACCGCACCACCGTCGCGGACCGGGAACACGGCGAAGCTGCCGCCCGGATCGGCCGCGACCGAGTAGTTGGCCGTGACGAGGTACTTGCCGTCCGGCGACAGCGCGAGATAGCAAGGATCGTTCCCTTCGGACGACACGCGGTCGATGAACGTGAGCGCTCCCGTCTTCGGATCGAAGCCGAACGCGCTGACGCCGCCGCGCTGCGTCGCCGGGCCGTTGTCGCCGGGCAGTTCGTTGACCGCGTAGACGGTGCGACCGTCGCGGCTTGGCAACAGGTAGGACGGATTCACGGTCTTCGCCGACGACACGGGTGCGACACTGCCCGTTTTCGTATCGAAGCGGTAAACGTAGATCCCGTCGCTGCCGCGCCCCGTATAGGTGCCGACGAGCAGGTTGTAGACGCCGTCGGCCGGTGCCGGCGATTGTTGAGCGAAGGCATGGGTCGCGGACAAGGACAGCACGATCGCGAAACCTTTCATCCAGTGAGCGAGCCTAAGCGGGAACCCTCGTGTCGAAGCGCGTGCGTCACGCTCGCGTAAACGGCTGGGCATTGAATCCTCCTTGCATCGAGTCGCTTCAAGTGTTGAGATAGGACGAAACGCCGGCCGTTCATGCGCTCCGCCGCCCGGCCGAGTATACGGGGCGCGACGCCGGCGCGTGAAGCCAGGGCGCCTCCGCCTGCATAGTGAACTCGAATACCCAAGGACCGCTTGCCCATGCCCGCCCTGATCGAAGACTACGCCCTCGTCGGCGACGGCCACACCGCCGCGCTGATCTCGAAAGACGGCTCCGTCGACTGGCTGTGCTGGCCCCGCTTCGATTCGGGCGCCTGTTTCGCGGCGCTGGTCGGCACGCCCGAGCACGGCCGCTGGCTGCTCGCGCCGGCCGACGACGCCGCGATCACGCACACGACGCGCCGCTATCGCGGCGACACGCTGATCCTCGAGACCGACTATGAAAGCGCCGACGGCGCCGTCACCGTAATCGACTTCATGCCGCCCGGCAACGGCTGGTCCGAACTGGTGCGGATCGTCGTCGGCCGCCACGGCACGATGAAGATGCGCATGGAACTGGTGTTGCGCTTCGACTACGGTTTCTCGATCCCGTGGGTCACGCAACTGACCCGCGAGGACGGCGTGAAGGCGATCGCCGGCCCCGATACCGTCGTGCTGCGCACGCCGGTGCCGCTCACCGGCAAGAACCTCCATACGCTCGCGGAATTCACGGTGAGCGCCGACGAACGCGTACCGTTTTCGCTCAGCTACGCGGCGTCGCACCTGCGGCTGCCGCCTGCGCGCGATCCGCTGTCGATGCTCGCCCGCACCGAGAACTACTGGCTCGAATGGTCGGGCCGCTGCCAGGTGCAGGGTCGCTACGCGGCCGCCGTGCGCCGCTCGCTGATCACGCTGAAGGCGCTCGCGTACGAGCCGACCGGCGGGATCGTCGCGGCGCCCACCACGTCGCTACCCGAAAAGATCGGCGGCAACCGCAACTGGGACTACCGCTATTGCTGGCTGCGCGACGCGACGATCACGCTGCTCGCGCTGATGCGCGGCGGCTACTACGACGAGGCGCGCGCCTGGCGCACGTGGCTCGGCCGCGTGATGGCCGGCTCGCCCGAGCAAATCCAGATCATGTACGGGATCGCGGGCGAGCGCCGGCTGCCGGAAATGGAGCTCGACTGGCTGCCCGGCTACCAGGATTCGAAACCGGTGCGCGTCGGCAACGGCGCCGCGAACCAACTCCAGCTCGACGTATTCGGCGAAGTGATGGCCGCGCTGCACCTCGCGCGCGTGGGCGGCCTGCAGGCCGACGACACGGTGTGGTCCGTCCAGTGTTCGCTGCTCGATCATCTCGAGAAGATCTGGCAAGAACCCGACGAGGGGATCTGGGAAACGCGCGGCGGCCGCCGCCATTTCACGTTCTCGAAGGTGATGGCGTGGGTCGCGTTCGACCGCGCGATCAAGTCGGCGGAAATGTTCCGGCTGCCCGCTTCGCTCGACCGCTGGCGCGCACTGCGCGACCGGATCCACGCCGACGTCTGCGACAACGCATGGCATGAAGGCAAACGGGCGTTTGCGCAGAGCTACGGCAGCGACGAGCTCGACGCGAGCGTGCTGCTGATGCCGCTGCTCGGCTTCCTGCCGCCGGAAGACCCGCGCATCGTCGGCACGGTCGACGCGATCGAGCGGGAATTGCTGCACGACGGGCTCGTGATGCGCTACCGAACGACGGAGTACGACGACGGCCTGCCGCCCGGCGAAGGCACGTTTCTCGCGTGCAGTTTCTGGCTGGTCGACAACTACGCGCTGCTCGGCCGGATCGACGACGCGCACCGGCTCTTCAGCCGGCTGCTCGCGCTGTCCAACGACCTCGGGCTGCTCGCCGAGGAATACGACCCGGTCGAGGGCCGGCTCGTCGGCAACTTCCCGCAGGCGTTCTCGCACGTGGCGCTGGTGCATACTGCAATGAACCTGATGCACCACGAAGACGCCATGGCGCGCGCGGCCGGCCAGCCGGCGCCGGCCGTGGCGACAGGGCGCTGACCGGGGCCGGAGCGGCTTCTTCAGAGATCGTCAATTCGCAAAAGTTTGATGAAAAATCGGGGAAATGTTGCATTGCAACACCCATCGTTGTCCGATATGATCGATTCGATTGTCCGGCCGCACTGCACCATGGCCGGTCGCTGACCCACACGGCACGCCGCGACGCCCCACGCCGCCCTTGCGCACCGTCCCCCACGCGGGAGTAGTCTGCATGCTTTACCAATTGCACGAATTCCAGCGGGCGATGCTGAGCCCGCTCACGGCCTGGGCCCAGGCCGCATCCAAGTCGTTCGCCAACCCGTCCAGCCCGTTCTCGCTGATGCCCGGCGCGACGCGGATGGCCGCCGCGTACGAGCTGATGTACCGGCTCGGCAAGGATTACGAGAAGCCCGAATTCAACATTCATCAGATCGTCAAGGACGGCCACAACATCCCGATCGTCGAGCAGACGATCGTCGAGAAGCCGTTCTGCCGGCTGCTGCGCTTCAAACGCTATTCGGACGACGCCGATGCCGTCAC
>NZ_CADFEF010000025.1:0-108580 GCF_902833125.1 Burkholderia sp. BCC1640
CGGTGTCGGTCAACTCGCGCGTGTCGGGCCAACAACAGGCTCTTTTGCATTGGAAACGCGCCGAAAGCGCTACGCAAGAGCCAGTGCAGACCCTCGTCCAGGCTCCTGTTCCATTGGAAAGCGCTGATGCGCGCGAATTTGACGCTCCTTGACATCGACGGGACGAGCCGCGTGCTACGCTGCGCGCGACGCCGGATCGGCTCGATGAATACAGGTGTGGATGACATGCGAAAACAGTTTCTGACCGTGCTGACGGCCTGCGCGGTCGGCGTTCTGGTGGCCGGTTGCGACGACCAGAAGGTGGCTGACGCGGTGAATGCGATCAAGCCCGATCCGATGGCGTTCGGCAATCTGCAGCCGGGCGTCTCGACGACCGAGGACGTGCTGCGCCAGGCCGGCAAGCCCGAGATGGTGAGGCAGGGCGAGGACGGCTCGCAGCGCTTCGAGTATCCGCGCGGCCCGTACGGCACGAGCACGTACATGCTCGATTTCGGGCCGGACGGCCGGCTCGTGTCGATCACGCAGGCCCTGACGGCGGCAAACATCGCGAAGGTCGTGCCTGGAATGTCGAAGGACGACGTGCGGCAACTGCTCGGCAAGCCGACCGAGGTCGCGCAATACGCATTGAGTCATGAAGAAGTGTGGAGCTGGCACTGGGCCGAGGGCGGCGTATCGGGCGACGCGATGTTCAACGCGCATTTCTCGCCCGACGGCACCGTGATCCGGACTTCACGCTCGGAAGCGCCGGGCCGCGAAAAGCACTGACATCGCGACCTCGCGGCGTCCCGCAGTTTTTCGTCAGAATGCCGTGCCGCCGAACAGCGCGGCCGCCAGCTCCGGATTCGACGGCCAGTACATATGCATGTACGTCGCGACGATCGGGCCCGCGCGATAAACGGCTTCGCCACTGCCGGGCGCGCCGTCGGGCCGCGCGGCGGTCGCCAGCGGCGCCAGCGGCGTATCGAGCCGCGAATAATGAAACGTATGACCGCGCATCGGCCCGGTGCGCGTGTCCAGCTGCTGCATCCCGAGCGCCGCAAACCGGCGCTGCATCGTCGCATGGCCCGCCAGCAGCCCGAGCATCGGCGTCGTCGCGCCGTCCACGTCGGTCAGCGATTCGCACAGATACACCATCCCCCCGCATTCCGCGACGATCGGCCGGCCGGCCGCCGCGTGCGCGCGAATCGTCCGCGCGGTCACGGCATTCGCCGCAAGCGTCGCCGCATGCAGTTCCGGATAGCCGCCCGGCAGGAACAGCGCATCGCAATCGGCGGGCACGGGTTCGTCGGCCAGCGGCGAAAAGAACCGAAGCTGCGCGCCGAGCGCATCGAGCAGCGCCAGATTCGCCGGATAAATGAACGAGAACGCCGCATCGCGCGCGATCGCGATCCGCGTGCCGGCGAGCGCACGCGGCAGCGGGGCGCGGACATCCGGCGCCGCGAACGAAACGGCGGGCGGCAATTCGGCGAGCGCCGTCTGCGCGAGCACGTCGGCCGCGCGCTCGAGCCGCGCATCGAGGTCGTCGATGTCGGCGGGCTGGTGCAGGCCGAGATGCCGCTCCGGTAGCGCGATGCCCGCATCGGCCGGCACGTGGCCGAGCCAGCGCAAGTCGTCGGGTAACGCCTGCCGCAGCAATTCCGCGTGCCGCGGCGACCCGACGCGATTCGCCAGCACACCGTGAAACGGCACCTCGGGGCGGAACCGCGCGAGCCCGAATGCGATTGCCGCGAACGTCTGCGCCATCGACTTCGCGGCAATCACCGCGACGACCGGCACGCCGAACGCGACCGCGAGATCGGCGCTGCTCGGCGTGCCGTCGAACAATCCCATCACGCCTTCGATCAGGATCAGGTCCGCGTCGCGTGCGGCATCGGCGAGCAGCGCACGGCAGCCGGCTTCCCCGACCATGCCGAGGTCGAGCGCATGCACGGGGGCGCCGCTCGCGCGTTCGAGCAACATCGGATCGAGAAAATCCGGCCCGGTCTTGAACACGCGCACGCGCCGGCCGAGCCGCCGGTGCAGCCGCGCGAGGCCGGCCGTCACCGACGTCTTGCCCTGGCCGGACGCGGGCGCGCTGACGAACAGCGCGGGGCAGGCCGGCATCGCTCAGAACTCCACGCCGGGCTGCGCCTTCACGCCTTGCTCCTTGTACGGATGCTTGACGAGCCGCATTTCGGTGACGAGGTCGGCCGCATCGATCAGGGCATCGGGCGCATGCCGGCCCGTGACGACGACGTGCACCGAATCCGGCCGCCCGGCGAGCGTCGCGAGCACTTCGTCGAGCGGCAGATATTCGTACTTCAGCACGGTGTTCAGCTCGTCGAGGATCACCATCCGGTACTCGCCGCTTTCGATCATCCGGCGCGCCTCGTCCCAGCCCTTGCGGGCGGTCGCGATGTCGGCGTCGCGATTCTGCGTGTTCCACGTATAGCCGTCGCCCATCGTCACGAAGTCGCATTGCGCGACCGCGCCGAGGAAATCGCGCTCGGACGTGTGCAGCGCGCCCTTGATGAACTGCACGACGCCGAGCCGCATGCCGTGGCCGAGCACGCGCACGGCCATGCCGAACGCGGCCGTGCTCTTGCCCTTGCCGTTGCCGGTGTTGACGATCAGCAGGCCCTTTTCCTGGGTGGCGGCGGCCTGCTTCTTTTCATGGCCGGCGCGGCGGCGTTCGGTCATCCGCTGATGGGATTCGGCATCGGTCTTCATCGGGAATCGTCCTGTCGAAAGCGAAACAAAGGGTTCAGAGCGGGCCGGCGAGCGCGACCGTCACGCAGCCCAGGATGGATTTGGGGCCGAGCAGCCGGCCCCGCGGTGCCGCGAGCCGCGCGCACGGCTCGGCCACGCCCGCGACGCCGAAACGCGCGAGCGCGGCCGCCGACGGGCCGCTCAATGGCGGTTCGGGGCACTGCGCGAGTTGCGCCGCGTCGAACGCGACGAGCGGCCAGCCGCGGCGTGCGCACAGCATGCGCAGCGGCCGGGCGCGCGCCTTGTCGGCGAGCGTCGCGACGACGGCCGGCTCGGCATCAGGGTAGTGCTTCAGCGCCGCGCGGATCGCGGCATCGAGTTGCGCGGCCGTCACGTCCGCGCGAAACCCGACGCCGAGCGCGACGCGCATCATGCGCGGCCGCCGAGCGCCGCGCGCACGGCCGGATCGTCGGCGAGCGCCGCGACGCGGCCGATCACGACGATCGCGGGCGAACCGATACCGGTCGCGCCCACGCGTTCGACGATGGTGTCGAGCGTCGCGAGCACGTGCCGCTGCCCGTCGCGCGTCGCGTTCTCGATCGCCGCGCACGGCATGTCGCCGGGCACGCCGCCGTCGCGCAGCGCGGCCACGATCGCGTCGAGCCGGCGTATGCCCATGTAGATCACGATCGTCATGCGCGTCGCGGCCAGCGCGCGCCAGTCGGGCTCGTCGGCACCCGCGCCGTGGCCCGTGACGAAGATCACGCCCTGCGCGTCGCCGCGATGCGTGACCGGAATGCCGAGCGCGGCCGGAGCCGCGATACCGGCCGTGATGCCGTTCACGACCTCGACCGGGAAACCCGCCGCGCCGAGCGCGAGCAGCTCCTCGCCGCCGCGGCCGAACACGAACGGATCGCCGCCCTTGAGCCGCGCGACGCTGCGGCCCGCGCGCAGGTGCGCGAGCATCGCGGCGACGATCGCCTCCTGCGGCGTCGATGCATGGCCGCCGCGCTTGCCGACGTGCTCGATGCGCGCGTCGGCGCGCGCATGGCGCAATACGTCGGGGTTCACGAGGTCGTCGACGAGCAGCACGTCGGCCGTGGCGATCGCGCGCACGGCCTTCAGCGTCAGCAGATCGGCGTCGCCGGGGCCGGCGCCGACGAGCCAGGCGCGGCTCATCGGACGCGGCACGGCGCACACCGTGTCGTGGCAGTGGAAAGGGGACGGCGAGCGGCACATCGGCGGCCGGCGGACAGGCAAGGCATGATGGATCGGGCGAAGCCCGCGCGAACGCGGGCGGGAAGCGCACCCCATCCGTCCCCCGCGGATCGGGCGTTCGGCGAGCAGCGGGCTCGCCCCTTGCGTCGGCCGGTATCCGGGCTGGCCGCTTGCCAGGCCGCAGCCTTCCCGCCCGCTGAAGGGCAGTGGCATCGCGGGCGGCCTGGGCGCGTGCGGGGGGAACCGCGGCGCGCGGGCGGCGTACCGTTGCGGGGACAGCACAGGCCGGGCGGACTTCCGCCTCCTGTTTCCCGTTTAACTGCGTGCGCGGAATGCGCATGCGAGCACCGAACGCGGCGCATACGATAGCACAGCGATCGGCCCGCGCGAACCCGCCCCGCGGGCGCCGCGAGCGCCCCCGGCGCGATGCCGCGGCCGTGCCAACCGCGCCGCGTCGGCCCGTTCCGCCTTGACGCTCCCCGCACCGCCGCCTACACTCGCACGCGTTTTGGTGCTCGCGCGCGCTCCTCCGGCGCGCGCAGTTAAACGGGAAACAGGGAGCCTGGCTGCACCGCAGTCGAGCCAACCTGTGCTGCCCCCGCAACGGTAAGCGAACGCATCGCGCCCAGCGCGATGCAGCGCCGCTTCGCCGCATGCCTGCCGCATGCGGACGACCGCCACTGGATGCCGTGCATCCGGGAAGGCGAAGCGGCGTGTTCGTCAGCCCGGATACCGGCCAGAACGTGGGGTTCAGCGCCGCGGGGAGGCGGCGCATCGTCCACGGCCGCAGCACGCCCGACGCCCGAACGCTGCCCGCTTCCTTTGCCGACCCGTCAGCCGCATCGCGCGCGGGCCGGGGCGAAGAACGGCCAGCGGCGCGGGCGGGGCCGACGACGGCCGTGTTGGCATTCATCATGTCGACCGTTCGCAAAGGAGCATCATGCTCGACTCGTTCTTCCGTCTGTTCAACGACAGCTCATCCGGGCTGCGCGGCAAAATCGTCGCGATCTATTCATTGCTCGTCGCCTTCAACATCGGCGCGTGGATCTGGGCCTTCGTCGCGTTTCGCGACCAGCCCGTGCTGCTGGGTACCGCGCTGCTGGCCTACGTGTTCGGCCTGCGCCACGCGGTCGACGCCGACCACATCGCCGCGATCGACAACGTCACGCGCAAGCTGATGCAGGAGGGCCGCAGCCCGCTCGGCGCGGGCCTGTTCTTCTCGCTCGGCCATTCGACGGTGGTGATCGTGATGTCGGTGGTGGTCGCGCTGACCGCGGCGTCGCTCGCGCGCTTCGAGAGCATGAAGACCTGGGGCGGCGTGATCAGCACGAGCGTGTCGGCGTTCTTCCTGCTGGTGCTCGCGGCCGCCAACCTGCTGATCCTGATCTCCGTCCACCGGACGTTTCGCGCGGCCCGCCGCGGCGAGGCGATCGTCGACGCCGACCTCGACATGCTGATGAACCAGCGCGGCGTGCTGGCCCGCCTGTTCCGGCCGCTGTTCCGCCTCGTGTCGCGCAGCTGGCACCTGTATCCGGTCGGCTTCCTGTTCGGCTTCGGCTTCGACACCGCGACCGAAATCGCGCTGTTCGGCATTTCGGCCACGCAGGTGCAGGGCGGCCTGTCGTTCTGGTCGGTGATGGTGCTGCCGGTGCTGTTCACCGCGGGCATGACGCTCGTCGACACGACCGACGGCATCCTGATGATGGGCGCGTACCGCTGGGCGTACGTGCGGCCGATCCGCAAGATCTACTACAACATGACGATCACGTTCGTGTCGGTGCTGGTCGCCGCGCTGATCGGCGGCATCGAGGTGCTCGCGCTGCTCGCGGATAAACTGTCGCTGCAGGGGCCCGTGTGGGATTTCTCGACGATGGTCGCATCGCATTTCGGGATGCTCGGCTACGTCGTGATCGGCCTGTTCCTCGCGTGCTGGATCGTGTCGGCCGCGATCTACCGCCTCAAACGCTACGACGAGATCGACGTGACGCTCTCGGCCTGACTCCCTTTTCGACACAGGATCCACCATGACCTTACGCAAGCTTCCCGTCACGATCGTCACGGGCTTTCTCGGCAGCGGCAAGACCACGCTGATGCGCCACATCCTGCAGCACGCCGAAGGCCGCCGCATCGCGGTGATCGTCAACGAATTCGGCGAGCTCGGCATCGACGGCGAAATCCTCAAGGGCTGCGGCATCGGCTGCGAGGACGCGGACGGCGCGCAGGGCGAAGCGTCGGGCCAGCTGTACGAACTCGCGAATGGCTGCCTGTGCTGCACCGTGCAGGAGGAGTTCTATCCGGTGATGGAAGCGCTCGTCGAGCGCCGCGCCGACATCGATCACGTGCTGATCGAGACGTCGGGCCTCGCGCTGCCGAAGCCGCTCGTGCAGGCCTTCAACTGGCCGACGATCCGCAACAGCTTCACGGTCGACGCGGTCGTGACCGTCGTCGACGGTCCGGCCGCCGCGAGCGGCCAGTTCGCCGAGAACCCGCAGGCCGTCGACGCGCAGCGCCGCGCCGATCCGAACCTCGACCACGAATCGCCGCTGCACGAGCTGTTCGCCGATCAGCTGTCGTCCGCCGACCTCGTGATCGTGAACAAGGCCGACCTCGTCGCCGACGCGCGGTTCGCCGAGGTCGAAGCCGCGATCCGCGAGGAAATCCCGCCGCAGGTGAAGATCGTGCGCGCGACGCGTGGCGAACTGGACGTCGCGATGCTGCTCGGGCTCGAATCGGCGTCGGAGGAAACCATCCACCTGCGGCACGACCATCACGGCTCGGCCGACGACGGCGATCACGACCATCATCACGACGATTTCGATTCGGTGGTGGTGTCGGGCGATGCGGGCACGCGCGAGGCGACGATCGCCGCGCTGCAGCGTGTCGTCGAGACGCATACGATCTACCGCGCGAAAGGCTTCGCCGCGCTGCCCGATGCACCGATGCGGCTCGTGATCCAGGGCGTCGGTCGCCGTTTCGACAGCTACTTCGACCGTCGCTGGCAGGACGGCGAAACGCGTGCGAGCCGCTTCGTGCTGATCGGCGAGGATCTCGACGCGGCCGCGCTGCAGCGCGCGTTCGACGCCGCGTGCGCGGCCGACCTGCAACAGGCGTAACGCGCGATGCATCTGCTGCGCACCACGCCGGGCGGCTTCGTCGACGATACGCAGGGCGTCGTGCGGATCGACCAGCAGCCGGCCGACATCGTGATCCTGAGCTCGGCCGACACGACGCTGTCGCTGCTGGCCAGCGTCGTGCCGAAACTTCCCGCCGGCTTTCCGAGCGTGCGGCTCGCGAACGTCACGTTCCTGCGTCAGCCGGCGTCGGTCGATTTCTACGTCGACGACGTGCTGCGTCACGCGAAGACGGTCGTGATCGATCATCTGGGCGGCGAAGCATACTGGCCGTACGGGATCGAGCAGGCCGTGTCGCTCGCGTCGAAACGCAAGCAGCAGCTCGCGATGTTCTCGGGCGACCTGCAGGAAGACCCGAACCTCGTCGCGAAGAGCACGGTCGCGCCCGACCTGTGCCGGATGTGGTGGCGCTATCTGCGCGAAGGCGGCATGCACAACGCCGAAGCGTTGCTGCGCAGCATCGCGTTCCATACGCTCGGTTTCGGTGACGAACCCGAGCTGCCGCGCCCGCTGCCGGCCGCCGCGCTGTATCACCCGGCGCGCGACCCGGCGAGCGTCGACGACTGGCGTGCGCGCTGGACGCCCGGCGCGCCCGTCGTCGCGATCCTGTTCTATCGCGCGCACTGGCAGGCCGCGAACACCGCCGTGTTCGACGCGCTGGCCGATGCGCTCGTGCGCGAGGGGCTCAATCCGCTGCCGATCGCGGTCACGTCATTGAAGGATGCGGTGAGCCGCGAGGTCATCACGCAGCTGTGCGACACGCATGGCGTCGCGCTCGTGCTGAACACCACCGCCTTCGCGGCCGGCGCGATCGACAGCCCCGAGCCCGACGTGCTCGCCGGCGATGCGCCGGTGCTGCAGGTGATCCTGTCCGGCGGCAACCGCGACGCGTGGGTGGCCGACAACCAGGGGCTGCATGCGCGCGACATCGCGATGCACATTGCGTTGCCCGAGGTCGACGGGCGCATCGTCACGCGTGCGGTGAGCTTCAAGGGGCTGGCGTATCGTTGTCCGCACACCGAAGTCGACGTCGTGCGCTACCAGCCGGACGCCGAACGCGTCGCGTTCGTCGCGGCGCTCGCGCGCGGCTGGTGCCGGCTGCGCACGCTCGACAACGCTGACAAGCGCATCGCGCTGATCCTCGCGAACTATCCGCAAAGCGAAGGGCGGATCGGCAACGGCGTCGGGCTCGACACGCCGGCGTCCGCACTGCGCGTGCTGGCGGCGCTGCGCGATGCGGGCTATGCCGTGGCCGACCTGCCGGCCGATGGCGACGCGCTGATCGCGCGACTCACCGAAGGCGTGACCAACGACCCGGCCGTGCGCGCCTTGCGCCCCGCGTTCCAGAGCTTCGCGCTGGCCGATTACGTCGCGCATTTCGCGCGGCTGCCGGCCGCGGTGCGCGACGCGCTGAACGCGCGCTGGGGCCTGCCCGAAGCGGACCCGACGCTGCGTCAGGGGCGCTTCACGATCGCCGGCTGGCGAGCGGGCAACGTGTTCGTCGGCATCCAGCCGTCGCGCTCGCGCGGCGAGAACGACTATGCGAGCTACCACGATGCGGATCTCGTGCCGCCGCACGCGTATCTCGCGTTCTATTTCTGGCTGCGCGATGCGTTCGGCATCGACGCGGTCATCCACCTCGGCAAGCACGGCAACCTCGAATGGCTGCCGGGCAAGAGCGTCGCGCTGTCCGACGCGTGCTGGCCCGACTTGACGCTCGGGCCGCTGCCGCATCTGTATCCGTTCATCGTCAACGATCCGGGCGAGGGCAGCCAGGCGAAGCGCCGCGCGCAGGCGGTGATCGTCGATCACCTGATGCCGCCGCTCACGCGCGCGGAAAACTACGGCCCGCTGCAGGATCTCGAACGGCAGGTCGACGAATACTACGAGGCGCTGATGGTCGATGCGCGGCGCGCGAAGCTGCTGCGCAAGACGATTCTCGCGACGATCGCCGAACACCGTCTGCACGACGAACTGAGCGTGTCGCCGCCGCGCGATGCGGGCGACGAGGATGCGCTGCTGACGCGCGTCGACGCGTGGCTGTGCGAACTGAAGGAAGCGCAGATTCGCGACGGGCTGCACGTATTCGGCGTGTCGCCCGCCGACCGTCAGCGACGCGACACGCTGCTCGCGCTCGCGCGTTTTCCGGTCGGCGACGGCAAGGGCGAACGCGCGGGACTGATCGGCGCGCTCGCGCGCGATCTCGCGCTCGGCGACGATTTCGATCCGCTCGCGGCCGACTGGGCCGCGCCGTGGACGGGCCCGCGGCCGGCCGTTCTGCAAGCGCTCGACGCGTCGCCGTGGCGCCATGCCGGCGACACGCGCGAGCGGCTCGAACGGCTCGCGCAGCATTGGCTCGACGGGCTGTGCGCGGCTGTTTCCGGCGAGACCGGCGCGGATGCCGCCCCCACGCCGCCCGGCGACTGGCCGAGCACGCTCGCCGTGCTCGAACGCGTGCGCTCGACGCTGCTGCCCGCCCTCGACGCATGCGGCGGCGAGGAACTGCGCCAGCTGCTGCGCGGGCTCGACGGCCGCTTCGTGCCGCCGGGGCCGAGCGGCTCGCCGTCGCGCGGCCGGCCCGACGTGCTGCCGACGGGCCGCAATTTCTATTCGGTCGATACGCGCGCCGTGCCGACGCAGGCCGCGTGGTCGCTCGGGCTGAAGTCCGCGCAGCAGTTGATCGAACGCCATCTGCAGGACCACGGCGACTATCCGCGCGCGATCGGCCTGTCGGTCTGGGGGACGGCCACGATGCGCACCGGCGGCGACGACATCGCGCAGGCGTTCGCGCTCCTCGGTGTGCGGCCGAAATGGGCGCACGGCAGCCATCGCGTGACCGACTTCGAGATCCTGCCGATCGAGATCTTCGACCGGCCGCGCATCGACGTGACGTTGCGCGTGTCGGGTTTCTTCCGCGACGCGTTCCCGAACCTGATGCACCTGTTCGACGCGGCCGTGCAGGCCGTTGCCGCGCTCGACGAGCCCGAGGCACTGAACCCGATCCGCGCGCGCGTCGAGCGCGAACGCGCGAAATGGATCGAGCAGGGCGTGGCGCCGGACGAAGCGCGGCGGCGTGCCGGCTGGCGCGTGTTCGGCGCGCGGCCGGGCAGCTACGGCGCGGGCCTGCAGGATCTGATCGACCAGCGCCGCTGGCAGACCGATGCCGATCTCGCCGATGCGTACCGCCAGTGGGGTGGCCATGCATACGCGCAGAACAGCGCCGGCGACGCCGCGCCGGACGTGTTCGGCGAACGGCTCGCGACGATCGACGTCGTCGTGCAGAACCAGGACAGCCGCGAACACGACATCCTCGATTCGAACGACTACTACCAGTTCCAGGGCGGGATGACGGCAGCCGTGCGGCACCTGTCCGGGCGGCAGCCGAGCGTCTACCACGGCGACCATGCGAACCCGGTCGCGCCGAAGATGCGCACGCTGCGCGAGGAAATCGCGCGCGTGATCCGCTCGCGCGTCGTCAATCCGAAATGGCTCGACGGCGTGAAGCGCCACGGCTACAAGGGCGCGGCCGAAATGGCCGCGACCGTCGATTACCTGTACGGCTATGACGCGACCGCGCGCGTGCTGTCGGACCACCAGTACGCGCTCGTCGCCGACGCGTACCTGTTCGACGACGACACGCGCGCGTTCCTCGAACGCCACAACCCGAAGGCGCTGCACGGCATCTGCGAACGCTTCGTCGAAGCGATGCAGCGCGGGCTGTGGCAGGAGCCGGGCGATTATCGCGAGCGGATCGAAGCGGTCTGGCTCGACAGCGAACAATGTCAGGAAGGAGGACGGCGATGACCGATCCGACGACGCATCGCGCCCGCGCGGTATTTCCGTTCGCGGCGCTGGTCGCGCAGCAACCGCTGCAGCAGGCGCTGCTGCTCGCGGCGATCGACCCGTCGCTCGGCGGCGTGCTCGTCAGCGGGCCGCGCGGCACCGCGAAATCGACCGCCGCACGCGCGCTCGCCGAACTGCTGCCCGAAGGGGCATTCGTCACGCTGCCGCTGTCGGCGAGCGACGAACAGGTCACGGGCACGCTCGATCTCGCCCATGCGCTCGCCGAAAACGGCGTGCGCTTCCGGCCGGGCCTGCTCGCGCGCGCGCATCGCGGCGTGCTGTACGTCGACGAGGTGAACCTGCTCGCCGACGGGCTCGTCGATACGCTGCTCGACGTCGCCGCGAGCGGCGTGAACGTGGTCGAGCGCGATGGCGTGTCGCATGCGCACGACGCGCGCTTCGTGCTGGTCGGCACGATGAATCCCGAAGAAGGCGAACTGCGCCCGCAACTGCTCGACCGCTTCGGGCTGATGGTCGAGCTCGAGAACTGCTTCGATGCCGCGCAGCGCGAGCAGATCGTGAAGGCGCGCCTCGCGTTCGATCTCGACCCGGACGCGTTTCGCGCACGTCACGCGACCGCGCAGCGCGAACTCGGCGACCGGATCCGCGCGGCGCGGGCACGGTTGTCGGCGCTGGATTTCGGCGACGCGGTGCATGCACGCGTCGGCGCGCTGTGCATCGACGCGGCCGTCGACGGCCTGCGCGCCGACCTCGTGATGCTGCGCGCCGCGCGCGCGCTCGCGGCGCTGGAGCAGGCCGGCGCGGTGACGGTGTCGCACGTCGAACGCGTGGCCGACTCGGTGCTGCGGCATCGGCGCCATGCGGGTACGCCGCCGTCGTCGGGCGCGACGCAGTCGAATGCGGAGGGCGGCGGCAACCGCGACAACCGTATTCCGCCGGACACGCACCGGCAGCCCGACCATCCACCGGGCGCGGCACGAAACGACGCGACCGCATCGCAAGGCGACTGGGGCTACCTGCCGCCCGAGCCGGCCGGACTGCGTGACGTGAAGAGCGTGGTGCCGCTGCCGCTAAAAAAACGCTGAGCCATCGAGCCGACGCCGCCGCGAATGCCGTTCGCGGTCCTCGATGGCAACCAGGCGCTGTCGCGCGCGTGCCGGGTACGGTGCGTGCCGGCACGGCCGTTGCATGGCCGGCGACGCTCGCCGCGAAGCGCGGCGGCCCGCTGCACGTCGACCATCTGCGTTTCCGCAAGCGGGCCGGCACACCGCGCGCGCTCCATTGCTTCGTGCTCGACTGTTCGGCGTCGATGCTGGCGCACGATCGGCTCGCGCTCGCGAAAGGCCTGATCGTCGCGTACTTCGATCAGGCCGCGCGCGATCGCGTGGAAACCGCGCTGATCTGCTTCGGCGGCAACGGCGCCGCGCGGCGCTTCGGCCCGGCCGTGCCGCGCTGGTGGAATGCGCGCTGGCTCGAACCCGTGGACGGCGGCGGCGGCACGCCGCTTGCCGACGGCGTCGCGGCCGCCGCGCAATTGCTCGCGGGCGCCGCACGGCGTACGCCGGACAAACAGCGCTGGCTATGGGTGCTGTCCGACGGCCGCACGCGCGAAACGCCGCCGAGACCGGCGGCCGCCGATCACGTCGTGTTCGTCGACTTCGACGATGCGGCCGTGCGAATCGGGCAAGGCAGGCGGCTCGCCGATGCTTGGGGCGCGCAATGGATGACGGCCGCGTCGCTGTGCGCCGGGCCGGCCGGCTGATCGCGTGGGCGGCCGTGCGTGGCGACGCGCCGACGCTGCGCTATGATCGCCGTTTCTACCCACCGGAATGCCTGCCATGCAAGTACTCGTCGATGCCGACGCGTGTCCCGCCGTCATCAAGGACATGCTGTTTCGCGCCGCGCGTCGTGCCGAGATCTGCGTGACGCTGGTCGCGAACCAGTTCCTGCGCACGCCGCCGTCGCCGTTCATCAAGGCGCTGCAGGTGCCGGCAGGCTTCGACGTGGCCGATGCGCGGATCGTCGAACTCGCGGAAGCCGGCGATCTCGTGATCACGGCCGACATCCCGCTGGCCGCTGCGGTCCTCGACAAGGGCGCGCATGCGCTCGACCCGCGCGGCAACTGGTTCAGCCGCGAGAACATCGAGGAACGGCTGTCGACTCGCGCGATGATGGAGCAACTGCGTAGCGCGGGCATCGATACGGGCGGCCCGGCCCCGTTCAGCGTGCGCGACGGCAAGGCGTTCGCGTCGCAATTCGATCGCTTCCTGGCACGCCACGGCAAACCGTGACATACCGGGCGCCGGTCGTGCGATACGTCACTGGTTTCGCGTCGAAACGTCGGCTACGGCAGAATACGGATTCGCGCCGACATTGATATCGTGGCGCGAACGCCTCATCGGAGAGCACGGATGTCACCGACCCAATTTCTCGTTCCGACCTTCACCCAGATGCTGCGCGCGCAATCCGCGTGGCTCGACAAGGCCGCCGCGCATCGGCAGGCCGAGGGCAACGCGCCCGATGCGTTGCTGACGCTCAAGCTGGCACCCGACATGTATCCGCTCGCCGCCCAGGTGCGGTTTTCCTGTTTCCAGGCGATGGAACCGGTCTACCGTTTGCGCGGCGAACCGTTGCCGGACGTGCTGCTGGCGTTGCGGGAAGCCGGCTGGCACGCCGACGCGCAGCCCGGCACGCTGAGCGACGCGCAAGGGATCGTCGCCGGCACGATCGCATTCCTCGGCGAACTCGCGCCGGACGCACTCGACGGCGGCGCCGCGCTGCCGATCGCGCTCGAACTGCCGAACGGCATCGCATTCGACATGACGGGCGAACAGTACGCGCGCGACTGGGCGCTGCCGCAGTTCTACTTTCACGCGATCGCCGCGTACGCGATCCTGCGCCATCACGGCGTCGAGCTCGGCAAGGCCGACTACGTGCCGCACATGCTGGCCTACGTGCGGCCCGGCACGATTCCGCAGGGTTGACCGGTTGAGCGGACCATCCGGCCGCCGTGCACCGGCATGACACGGGCCCTGTTCATCTGCAGCCGCAACCGGCGGCGCAGCCCGACGGCCGAGGCGGTGTTCGCCGCGTGGCCGGGAGTCGAAACCGACTCCGCGGGCCTCGCGCCCGACGCGCAGACGCGCCTATCCGCCGAGCAACTCGAATGGGCCGAGATCGTGTTCGTGATGGAGCGGGCGCACAAGGCGAAGCTGTCCGCCCGATTCGGCATCCGGCTGAAGCACAAGAAGATCGTCTGCCTCGACATTCCCGACCGCTACGCATACATGCAGCCCGAACTGGTCGCGCTGCTCGAGCGCAAGGCCGGTCCGTTGCTGCGCGGGTGACCCGCGCGGGCCGGTTCAGCGCGAGCGGAACGGCCCGTCCGCGTGCGCGTGCGCGGGAAAGCGGTCGAGGTGCAGCAGTTCGATGATCTTGCGGGTCGGCACGCTCGCGCGCAGCGTCTCGAGCCGTTCGACGTCGAACCACTTGCAGCGCGCGATCTCGTTGCTCGCGCGCGGCGTCAGGTGTTTCGGCACGTCGGCCACGAACACGTGATGAAGCTTCGTGAGGCCGCCGAACTGCACCGCATAGTCGAGCGCGAGCCCCTCCAGCCGCGTTTCCTCCGCCAGCTCCCGCTGCGCGGCCTCGAGCGGCGTCTCGCCACGCCGGATCGTGCCGCCCGGCAGCGACCAGCGCGCCGCGGTACGGGCGACCAGCAGCACGCTGCTGCGCTGGCGGCACACGATCGTGGCGCGTTCCTTGATGCTCGCGACGGTATCCGGCCCGGTATTCATGTTCGGCAAAACAGGTGCTGAATCGTGGAGGGAAATGGTCGTCGACCGGCGTTGCCGGCCTGTCGCCCGATCGTCGGGCACGACGGCATGCAAGCCGCCGCGCCGATCATACCGGGCGTTCGTGACAGTTCCGTGCGTTGTCGCGCGCGCACCGCGCACCGCGCATCGCGTCACGCGTGCGTGTAGAACCCCGTGCGCGCGGGTTTCCCGGACCGCCCATGGCGCCGCTTGTGGATGGCGCGCCGGTGCTGATGCGGTGGCGGGTTCACGTGCGGGCGCGTGGGCGCGGGCCGTGCCGTCGGCGCGGCGGCCCGCGGCTGTGATTGTCCTTCGCCAAACTGGAAAGTCTGGGTTTGCGCGCGGGCGACGCCCAGCGTCGACGCCAGCACGATGGCCGCGAGCAGCATGTGTTTCATGAAAGGTCCGCCTGTCTTCAGTGAGCACTCTCCGGCAGCTTAGCGAACCGCGGCCCGGCGCCGCAACCGGCCGGCGTTCGGTGTCGTCCCCACTTGCGGGCAACCGCGTTCTCCGCCCGGCTGCCGGGGCATGCCCGGCTTGACAACGAAATTCCCGGGTGTGAATATAACTTCACGCACGAGAATTATCATTCGAGTCCGGGAAAGCGTGTCGCCGCCTGTCGGCACGGCGGAACCGGCGGTCCGATCAACCGGAAGCAGGAGCGAGACGCATGGCGGAACTGGAACAGCAGGGCGCGTTGGCGGGGTTGCGCATCATCGATCTGTCGCGGGTGCTGGGCGGCCCGTACGCGACGCAGATTCTCGCCGACCACGGCGCGGAAGTGATCAAGGTCGAACCGCCGTCGGGCGACGAGACGCGCACCTGGGGGCCGCCGTTCGACGGTGACACCGCGTCGTATTTCCTCGGCGTGAACCGCAACAAGCTGGGCATCGCGCTCGACCTGACGAAGCCGGAGGATCGCGAGCGCCTGCTCGGCCTGCTCGAGCACGCCGACGCGCTGGTCGAAAACTTCAAGATCGGCACGATGGAGCGCTGGGGCCTCGGCTTCGAGACGCTGCACGCGCGTTTTCCGCGTCTCGTCCATTGCCGCGTGTCGGGCTTCGGCGCGGACGGCCCGCTCGGCGGGCTGCCCGGTTACGACGCGGCCGTCCAGGCGCTGGCCGGGCTGATGAGCGTGAACGGCGAGGCGGGCGGCGCGCCGCTGCGCGTCGGTGTGCCGATCGTCGATCTCGTCACCGGGCTGAACGCGGCGCTCGGCGTGCTGATGGCGCTGCGCGAACGCGATGCGAGCGGGCGCGGCCAATTCGTCGAATCGACGCTGTTCGACTGCGCGCTGTCGATCCTGCATCCGCATACGCCGAACTTCTTCCATTCGGGCAAGGCGCCGGCGCGCACCGGCAACGCGCATCCGAACATCACGCCTTACGACAGCTTTCCGACCGCGAGCGTCGACATCTTTCTCGCGGTCGGCAACAACGGGCAGTTCGCCGCGCTGTGCGACGTGCTCGGCACGCGCGACTGGCCCGACGATCCGCGCTTCGTCGACAACCGCGCGCGCAGCGCGAACCGCGCCGCACTGCGCGCGCTGCTCGAAACGGCGCTGGCCGCACACGACGGCGCGGCACTCGCCGAGCAGCTGATGCGCCGGGGCGTGCCGTGCGCGCCCGTGCTCGGGCTCGATGCGGCGCTCGACCATCCGCACGTCGCGCACCGGCAGATGAAGGTCGAACTGGGGCGGCATCGCGGCATCGCGTCGCCGATCAAGCTCGGCCGCACGCCGGCCACGTACCGGCGGCCGCCGCCCGCACTGAACGAACACGCGGCGCAGGTGTTCGCCGACGACGCACGCGACGACGACGGCCCGCGTCGCAACTGACCCGCATCGCGGTCGGCGCCGCCCGCTCGCGCCCCCTTCGCACATCACGCCGCGCCGCACCGCTGCAAGAGGAGACACCTCATGCCCGCATGGATCGGCGCGGCCGTTCACGTTTTCCTGGAGGGCAATCCATGCAGTTCGACCTGACCGACGATCAGCGCGCGATCGAAAGCGCGATCGAGAAAATCTGCGAACGCTTCGGCGACGACTACTGGCTCGAACGCGATCGCGCGGGCGGGTTTCCGTCCGACTTTCACGCGGCGCTCGCCGAGGCCGGCTGGCTCGGCATCGCGATGGACCCGGCCCACGGCGGCGCCGGGCTCGGGATGACCGAGGCCGCGCTGATGATGCGCACGATCAGCGCGTCGGGCGCCGGCCTGTCGGGCGCATCGGCCGTCCACATGAACATCTTCGGGCTGAACCCGGTGCAGGTGTTCGGCAACGACGCGCAGAAGGCGCGCTTCCTGCCGCCGCTGATCGCCGGCCGCGACAAGGCCTGCTTCGCGGTGACCGAGCCCGATGCCGGCCTCGACACGACGCACCTCGCCACGCAGGCGCGTCGCGACGGCGACCACTACGTGCTGAGCGGCCGCAAGATCTGGATCTCGACCGCGCAGGTCGCGAACAAGATGCTGATCATCGCGCGCACGACGCCGCTCGACCAGATCGCGAAGCCGACCGATGGCTTGAGCCTGTTCTACACCGACCTCGACCGTTCGCGCGTCGAGGTGCGCGAGATCGAGAAAATGGGCCGCAAGGCCGTCGATTCGAACATGCTGTTCATCGACGACCTGCGCGTGCCGCGCGACGACCTGATCGGCAACGAGGGCGACGGCTTCCGCTACCTGCTGCACGGGCTGAACCCCGAACGGATCCTGATCGCCGCCGAGGCGATCGGCCTCGGGCAGGCCGCGCTGCGCCGCGCGACGCAGTATGCGTGCGAACGCGTCGTATTCGGCCGGCCGATCGGGCAGAACCAGTCGATCCAGCATCCGCTCGCGCAGGCCTGGATGCAGCTCGAAGCCGCGTGGCTGATGGTGATGAAGGCCGCGACGCGCTACGACGCGGGGCAGCCGTGCGGCGCGGAGGCGAACGCCGCGAAGTACCTCGGCGCGGAAGCCGCGTTCCAGGCGTGCCAGACGGCGATCGCGACGCACGGCGGGATGGGCTATGCGAAGGAATACCACGTCGAGCGCTATCTGCGCGAGTGTATGATTCCGAGGCTCGCGCCCGTGAGTCCGCAACTGATCCTGTGCTACATCGCGGAGAAGGTGCTCGGGCTGCCGAAGTCGTACTGACGCGCGGCGGCCCGCCCGGCGCGCGGTTTCCCGTTCCGAATCAAGCGCTCGTCATGGACGTCAAACTCGTTGCCCGCACGCTCGACCTGTTCGAGCTGTTCGCCGCCGAACGGCGGCCGCTGCCGCTCACCGAACTCGCGCGCCTGCTCAACGTGCCCGCGTCGAGCTGCCTGGCGATGGCGCGCACGCTCGTGAGCCGCGGCTATCTGTACGAGGTGCGCAAGCGCGGCGGCTACTATCCCACGCGGCGCCTGCAGACGATCGCCGCCGCGATCGACGCGACCGATCCCGTCGTCGACATCGTGCATCCGCATCTCGTCGCGCTGCGCGACGCGAGCCACGAGACGGCCGTGCTCGGCAAGATCCAGGGCGCGTCGGTCACGTATCTCGACGTCGTCGAATCCGAGCAGGCGATCCGCTACACGCGACAGCCGGGCAAGCTGCGGCCGCTGCATGCGAACTCGATCGGCAAGGCGATCTTCGCGTCGCTCGCGAGCGACGCGCAGCAGGCGCTCGGCGCGCAGTTGTCGTTCGAACGCTTCACCGATGCGACGGTGGCCGACCTGCCGGCGCTCGTCGCGCAAACCGCGCGGTTTCACGAACTCGGCTGGGCCGAGAACCTCGGCGAGAGCGCGCCCGAGCTGTCGGCGATCGCGGTCGCGCTGACGCTCGACGGCGACTGGTACGGGCTGTCGATCGTCGGGCCGACCGAGCGGATCCGCCAGCATCGCGACACGCATGCGGCGCTGCTGGTCGACGCCAAGTCGCGGCTGCTGGCCGAGCAGGGGCGCGGCTAGCAAGCAGCGCGAAGCACGGCGGAGGGCTGCTTCGGCGGCCGTTCGCCGCGATGCCGGGCGGCATCCGGGAACGGCCGTGGCGCGTCACGCGCCGGTGTGTCGCGCCGTCACGACTTCACCCACACGCCGCCTGCGCTCGGGTTGTCGCCCTGCGTCCACCATTTCGCGCAGTATTTCGCGCCCTGGTACATGACGCACGTGCCGCCCTGGTACGCGGTCGTTGCCGACCACACGGGCGTGCCGCCGCCGACCGGCTTCCATACCGCAGCCTGGCCGGGCACGTCGCCCTGTGTCCACCATTGCGCCTGGTACGTCGTGCCCTGGTAGGTCACGGTCGCGCCGGCCGTATAGACCTGGCCGGCCGACCAGGGCGCGCCGGGTTGCGGCGTTCCGCCGTTCGAGCCGCCGCCGTAGTTCGGATCCTGCGTGACGCCCGTGCCCCACTTGCCGTCGAGTTTGCGGAAGATCGATGCGAACGCATATGGCTGCTGCGCGATACCCGAGCAGGTCGGCGCCACATATGCGCCGTTGTTTGGGCAAGGCTGATCGCGGCCGACCGACCAGTTGCCGAAGAAACCGTAGCCGTTGCCGATCGCCGCATTCAACACGCTCTGCGCATTCGCGAGCGTGAAGGTTTCGCCCTGCACGTCGTTCATCCCGATCATCGGCGTGACGCCCACCATCTGCCACAGCTGCGCGCCCGTTTTCGGCTGGCCCGCCGACTTGAACGCCGTATCGAGCTGCGAATAAAGCGCCTGCGCGGCGCTGATCGCGGCCGCGCCCATGTCGATGTTCGCGGGGCCGTAGTCCATCGTCATCAGGTTCACCGCGTCGAACGCAACCTTGTTCGCGATTGCCGCGGTGACGACATTCACGCCATCCTGCGTGAGCCCGGTCGGCATCGTCGGCAGCGTCAGCGTGACGTGCAGCGGCTTGCCTTTCGCCGCGTAGTCGGACTGCAGTTGCGCGACGGCCTGGAAGTTGCGGGCGACGGCGGCGCTGTCCTGCTGCGATGCGCCCTCGATGTCGAAGTCGACGTGCGTGAGGCCGTAGGTGTCGATCACGGTCTGATAGGCCGTCTTCAGCGCGGGCACGCTCGAGCATGCCTGCATCAACGGCGTGCCGTTCGCGCCGCCGAACGAGACGGCAATCTCACCGCCTTTCGCGCGATAGCTCGCGATCGACGTCGACAGCGACGCGAGCAGGTCGCCGCTCGCGCCGTTGCCGATCGGCTGCACGCCGCCCCAGGACGGCGCGCAGCCGCTGCCCGCGACCACGAACGCGAGCGTGAACTGCTGGATGCCTTGCTGGACGCCGATCCGGTCGACGAGCGGCGTCGGGTAGAGCGTCACGTCGACGAAGGGCGCATAGACGCCGGCGCCGTGGGACACGCTCGCCACGGCGAGCAGGCAGCCCGCGGCGAGCGCGCGCGGGTTGAATCGCGGCAACACGTTGTTGTTCATTGTGTTCTCCAAGTGGAAGAGGGATACGCTGGCCCGCGTATCGCCGCCGGGCGGGCGATTGGGTATGCCCGGCCGGCGGCGTGCTCATCTTGGAGGATTCGCACCGAATCGTGAATACTTAGGTGTTCTTTTCGTTATTCGATTCCCGATACGTAACGATCTTGCCGATTCGATCGCCTATCGAAACGCGAAGCGGGCGATTTTTCCGACCGATATCGATCGGACGGTCAGCCGCGCGTGGCGCAGCGACGTTCAACGATACCAGCGCGGCGTGTAGACCCACTCACGCCCGTCGCCGATCGCAAAACGCCGCGTCGTCGACGAACCGACGATCACCATCGTGCGCATGTCCACCTGATCGCTGCGCAACGCGCCGAGCGTCGTCGTCGTGAGCGTCGCGCCGGGTCGGCCGATATCGCGGCCGAGCACGACGACCGTATCGGCCGCACGATGCGCACGCACCGCATCGAGCGCGCGGTCGAGCTGCCACGGCCGGGCACGCGAGATCGGGTTGTAGAACGCCATCACGAGATCGGCTTGCGCCGCGTGCCGCAGGCGCGTCTCGATCACGTCCCACGGCTTCAGGTTGTCCGACAGCGAGATCGCGCAAAAATCGTGGCCGAGCGGCGCACCGGCCTGCGCGGCGGTCGCGAGCGATGCCGATACGCCGGGTTCGACGCGCAGTTCGACCGCGGCCCATCGCGGATCGCGCGCTTCGTCGAGCGCTTCGAGCACGGCCGCGGCCATCGCGAACACGCCCGGATCACCCGACGAGACGACCGCGACGCGCCGGCCTTCGGCCGCCAGTTCGAACGCGTGGCGCGCGCGCTGCATTTCCTCGCGATTATCGGTGCCGTGGACACGCTGGTCCGCGCGGAACGGGCCGGCCATCGTCACGTAGGTCGTATAGCCGAGGATGTCGGTGGCTTGCGCGAGCGCGGTGCGCGCGGCGGGCGTGAGCCATGCCGCATCGCCCGGGCCGAGGCCGAGCACCGTCAGGCGGCCGCGTGCACGGCCGAGCGTCGCGGGATCGACGGGTTGCGTCGCGACCGCGCACGCGAGGCCGTCGGACGTTGCGCGCAGTGTGTGCGCCATGCGCAACGTCGAACCCAGCAGGGCAGCCGCATCTGCATCTTCGTCGCGATCGACATCGGCGAAGCGCAGCGGCACGCCCAGCGTCCGTGCCGCCGCTTCGACCCGCGCATCGCCGAGCAACGACGCCGGCGCGACGAGTGCGGCGAGCGCCAGCCGCGCGAGACCGTGCGTATCGAGCAGCGCGTCGATGCGCTCGGCAAGCGATGGCGACGCATCGGCCCGTACGCCGCGGGCCTCGATGGCGACCACCACGCTGCGCGGATGGATCACGAGTTCGTCGCGCGCGCCGCGCCACGCATCGGGCGTCACGCGGATCGCATGCGCGGCCGCATCGTCGCGCGGCAGCGCGACGTCGGCGAGCCACGGCGCCGCGCCGTCGACGCGCGTGGCCGCACCCGCGAGCAGGTCGGACACGAAACGCTTGCCTTGCTGGAGATCGGCGAGCGCATAGCCGTCGGGCGGGTTGAGCACGCACGCGCCGAAGCGCAGCTCGCCGCTGGTCGTGATCGCGGGCGCGACGCCGAGGCATTCGGCGATTTCGCGCGCGATCAGGTTGACGCCCGTCAGCCCGCCGAGCAGCGGCACGACGGCCGAACCGTCTTCCGCGACCGCGAGCACCGGCGGCTCGCCCCCCTTGTCGGCGAGCGCCGGCGCGACGCAACGGATCACGATGCCGGCCGCGCACAGCGCGACGATCGGCAGGCCGCGCGCGTAAAGCTCGCGCAGGTGCGCGCCGAGCTCGTCGAACGGCACGTCGGCCTCGACGCGCGACGCGAGCCCGTGCACGACGGCGCCCGGATAACGCGCCTGGATACGCCGCGCGGTATCGAGTGCGCCCGCGCCGAGAATCACGATCGCGGGCGGAGTCGTCATCCTTGCCATTTTTCCCCCGGCACGACGAGCAGCGAGAAGTACGGCGACGCCATCGGATCGACTTCGTCGAGCGGCACGATGCGCTGCGCCGCCATCGTCGCGCGCTCGACGTACAGCGCGCGCTTCGCGAGCCCCAGTTCGTCGAGTACGCGCCGCACCTTGTCGAAGTTGCGGCCAAGCTTCATCACGACGGCCGCGTCGGCCTGCGCGAGCCGCGTGCGCAATTCGTCCTCCGGCAGCACGCCGGACAGCACCGACAGGCTCTGGTTGCGATAGACGAGCGGCTGGCCGAGCACGGCCGTGCCGCCGAGCATCGCGCACACGCCCGGGATCACTTCGGTGTCGTAGCGCGGCGCCAGGCGATCGTGCAGGTACATGTACGACCCGTAGAAAAACGGATCGCCTTCGCAGATCACCGCGACGTCGCGCCCGGCGTCGAGATGCGACGCGACGATCTCGGCGGCCGTGTCGTAGAAATCGGCGATCACGGTCTCGTAGCAGAGCGGCGGCGGCAGCGCCTCGGTCGTCACCGGATAGACGAGCGGCAATTGCGTCTGCGCATCGAGCAGATGCGCCTCGACGATCCCGTAGGCATTGCCCTTCTTGCCCTTCGCGACGAAATACGCGACCACCGGCGCGGCCTGCAGCACGCGCAGCGCCTTGATCGTCATCAGTTCAGGGTCGCCGGGGCCGACGCCGACCCCGAACAGGCGTCCGCGCGGGGCCGTCATTCTGCCTCCGTCGCGAGTGCGTTGACGGCGGCCGCGGCCATCGCGCTGCCGCCGCGCCGGCCGAGCAGCGCGACGTACGGCACGCCGCGGCTGTCGGCGTCGAGCGCCGCCTTGGATTCGGCCGCGCCGATGAAGCCGACCGGAAAGCCGAGGATCAAGGCGGGGCGCGGCGCGCCGGCGTCGATCATGTCGAGCAGGTGGAACAGCGCGGTCGGCGCATTGCCGATCACGACGACGCTGCCGGCCAGATGCGGGCGCCACAGTTCGAGCGCCGCGGCCGAGCGCGTGTTGCCGAGATGCCGCGCCAGGTCGGGTACTTCCGGTTCGCCGAGCGTGCAGATCACGCGATTGCCGGCCGGCAGCCGCGCGCGCGTGATGCCCTCGGCGACCATCCGCGCGTCGCACAGGATCGGCGCGCCGGCCGCGAGCGCCGCGCGGCCCGCCGTGCCGGCGCCGGCCGAGAAGCGCAGGTCGTAGGCGACATCGACCATCCCGCACGCGTGGATCACGCGCACCGCGAGCTTCTCGAGATCGGGCGGAACCTGCGACAGGTCGGCCTCGGCGCGGATCGTCGCGAACGACTGGCGGTAGATTTCCTGCCCGTCGCGAATGTAGTCAAGCATCGGTGGTGTCCTGGCTGTGCCGCGCGTCCGTCAGTCGGTCCGCGGCCTGGTCAATCGTCAGATGGCGCGCGAGCGGGGCGCCGAGGCCCGCGGCGGCGTCGCGCCGGTAAAGGTCGTAGCGGCCGGGCGCGACCGCGACGAGGGTGGACGTCGCGGGGTGCGGCAGCGCGCAGTGACGCTCGCAGCCGGTCAGGTGCACGTCGACCGGATGGCCGACGCGCGCGGCCAGCGCGAGCGCATCGTGTTTCGTATCGGCGCGCGACTTCGCGCAGCCCGCGCTGCCGGTGCACGCGACCAGCGCCGCCAGCGGGTCGGCCATCGTGCACACGAGGCCAAGCGACGCGAGCGCGTCGAGCACGGCCGGCGCACGTTCGTGCCGCACACCGTGCACGAACACGCCTTGCCACGGGGTCATCGACAGCGTGCCGTCGCCTTCGGTTTCGGCGAGTGCCGCCAGCCGTTCCAATTGCGACGCGTCGAGCCGGCCGAGCACGAACTGCGCGCCGACGCTGCAGCGATCCGCATCGCGCGACGGCCGTGCACCGAAACGCAGCGCGGCGTCCGCGTGCTTGCGCCGCCAGCCGGCCAGTGCCGGATCGGCTTCGAGCGGGAAGGGCGCGTAATGCCGCGCGCGCTCGCGCAACGCGCATGCGCCGCCCGTCGCGAGCAGCGCGCGCATCCGCGTGATGTCGGCCGGCGCGAGATCGAGGAACGCGAGCAGCAGTGCGCGAACGAGCGCGACGGTCTGGTCCCGCGCGACGTCGAACCAGGCGGGCGGATCACCGGGCGCGACCGGCGGGCAGCCGGCCAGGCCTGCGGCGATGCGGACCGCGCCGTCGCCGCGACGCCACGCGGCGAGCCAGATGTCGTGCGGATGATCGAGCGCCGCGACCGATTCGCCGCCGTCGAGCTGGATCGAGAATTTCGGCGACACCTCGCCACGACGCGGCTCGTGCGTCAGCATGTCGAGCAACGGCAGCGCGAGCGCGCGGCTGTCGAGCAGTGCGTCGGGATCGCGCCCCGCGAGCGGGCTGAGCATCAGGTTGCGGACGTCGTCGCTCGCGGCGAGCGCGGCCCGGTCGTCGGCGGCATCGCCGGCGCGCGGGCCCAGGCCGGCATCGAGCAACGCGTCGGCCAGCGTATCGGCCGCGCCGTCGCGGATGCCGCGCAACTGGAGATTCGCGCGATTGGTCGCGTCGATCGCGCCGGAGCCGTAAGCGCGCGCGGCTGCGGCGATCGCACGCGCCTGCCGCGCGTCGAGCCGGCCACCCGGCAGCTTGATCCGGCACAGCCCGCCGTCGGCGGCCGCGACGACGCGCACGAGCCCCGGGCAAGCCGACGGGCGCACGACGGGCGATGCAGGAATGGAATCGGGGGCGGAACTCAACGGGATACCGGGACAGTGTCGCGCCGCGGCCAACGCATCGGTACACCCCGCCCGACGCCGACTGGCACGCACGCACTTTCATGCCGGCAGGTCTCCTGGCTGACAGGTCGGCGCCGGCTCCCGGCCTTCCCGGTGAAACCAGTGGCACGAGGGGGAGATCGGCTCGCTGTCTACAGTTGCGGGGGCAGCCACAGCGGCGCGGTGCGCGCCCTGTGTTCCCTCTTCGGCCCCGAAGGGCACCGGCGAACGAACGGCCGTAGCATACCCGATTTCCCCCGCGCTTCGCGACCGCCGAGCGGGCATCGTGGCCGAAGCGAAATGCGGCCCGGCGTCGGCGGGCCGGCAGATGAAACGCGCGGTGGAACACGGTACCATGCCGACTTTCGCAATGCGGACGGCCGCACCGGCGCCATACCGGCGCCGTGCGGCGACTCGATGGAACCGGACGATGGGGAAGGGTGCATGACGGCGTGGCTGACGGTAGTGGGCATCGGCGACGACGGCTACGCGGGGCTCGGGCGCAGCGCACGGCGCGCGCTGCTCGAGGCGTCGCGGGTCGTCGGCGCGAAGCGGCACCTCGACATGCTGCCCGCGCGGCTGCGGGCCGAGCGCGCCGCGTGGCCGTCGCCATTCGACCTGTCGGGCCTGCTCGCGCGACGCGGTTCGCCCGTCTGCGTGCTGGCGAGCGGCGACCCGATGCTGTTCGGCGTCGGCGCGACGCTCGCGCGCGAACTATCCCCCGACGAATGGCGCGTGCTGCCCGCGCCGTCGTCGCTGTCGCTGGCGGCCGCGCGGCTCGGCTGGGCATTGCAGGACGTCGGCGCGGTGTCGCTCGTCGGCCGGCCGCTCGCGACGCTCGCGCGCCATCTGCTGCCGGGCCGGCGCCTGTTCGTGCTGAGCGCCGACGGCCGCACGCCGGCCACGGTCGCCGCCGAACTCGCCGCGCGCGGCTTCGGCCCGACGCGCATCAGCGTGTTCGAACATCTCGGCGGGCCGCTCGAACGGCGCATCGACGGTCTCGCGCAAGACTGGAACATCGACGAAACCGCCGCGCTCAATCTTGTCGCGCTCGACTGCCAGGCCGGCCCCGATGCGCCGCGCCGCGCACTCACGCCCGGCCTGCCCGACGACGCGTACCGCCACGACGGCCAGCTCACCAAGCGCGACATGCGCGCGCTGACGCTCGGACGCCTCGCGCCCGCACCCGGCGAATTGCTGTGGGACGTCGGCGCGGGCAGCGGCTCGATCGGCATCGAATGGATGCGCGCGCATCCGTCGTGCCAGGCGATCGCGATCGAGTCGCATGCGGAGCGCCAGCGCTTCATCGAGCACAACCGCGACACGCTCGGCGTGCCGGGGCTGCAACTCGTCGCGGGGCGCGCGCCCGCTGCGCTCGCGGGCCTCGCTGCGCCCGACGCGATCTTCATCGGCGGCGGCGCGACCGCGCCTGGCGTGCTCGACGCGTGCTGGTCGGCGCTGAAGCCCGGCGGCCGGCTCGTCGCGAATGCGGTCACGCTGCAGGGCGAGCTCGCGCTCGCCGCGTGGCGCGAGATGCACGGCGGCACGCTCACGCGCGTGTCGCTCGCGCACGCCGAGCCGCTCGGCCGCTTCGATACGTGGCGGCAGCCGTTGCCCGTCACGCTGTACGACGTGCGCAAACCTGATGCCATGGCAACGGACCTCACGGACCCCGCGTGATGCGCGACGAAACCCCCGAACAACCGGCGCCGCTGCGCTTCGGCTACACGACCGGCAGCTGCGCGACCGCGACGTCGCTCGCCGCCGCGCGCCTGCTGCTGGCGGGGCACGCGGTCGACGCCGTCGAGATCGTGCTGCCGAAGGGGCAGCACGTGATGATGCGGCTGGCGTTCTGCCGGACGACGGCCGACGGCGCGGAAGCCGGCACGATCAAGGATGCCGGCGACGATCCGGACGTCACGCACGGCGCGCTGGTCTTCGCGCGCGTCGCGCTCGCGGCGGCGCCCGGCGTGCGCTTTCACGCGGGGCCGGGTGTCGGCACCGTCACGCGCGCCGGACTCACGCTGCCCGTCGGCGAACCGGCGATCAATCCGGTGCCGCGCCAGATGATGACCACGCACCTCGACGCGCTCGCGGCCGAATTCGGCTACGCAGGCGGCTTCGACGTGACGATCGGCGTCGAGGGCGGCGAGGTGCTCGCGCTGAAGACGATGAACCCGCGGCTGGGCATCGTCGGCGGATTGTCGATCCTCGGCACGACCGGCATCGTGCGGCCGTTCTCGTGCTCGGCGTACATCGCGTCGATCCACCAGGGTATCGACGTCGCCCGCGCGAACGGGATCGCGCACATCGCCGCGTGTACCGGCAACGCGAGCGAGGATGCGATGCGCGCGCACTACGGCCTGCCCGACATGGCGCTGATCGAAATGGGCGATTTCGCCGGCGCGGTGCTCAAGCACCTGCGCCGCGCGCCGGTCGCGCGCCTGTCGATGTGCGGCGGCTTCGGCAAGCTCAGCAAGCTCGCGGCGGGCCATCTCGACCTGCACAGCCGCCATTCGAGCATCGACCTGCCGCTGCTTGCGCAGTGGGCGGCCGAGGCGGGCGCGAACGCGGCGCTGCAGGCCGCGATGCGCGCGGCGAACACCAGCCAGGAAGCGCTCAAGCTCGCGCAGGCCGACGGCGTGCCGCTCGGCGACATCGTCTGCGCGCATGCGCTGCGGGTCGCGCGCGACATCGTGCCCCCATCGGTCGCGATCGAAATGTTCGCGATCGACCGGCAGGGCCGCTTCGTCGGGAGCGCACGATGAGCACGCGCATCCTGCTGCTCGGCGGCACCGGCGACGCGCTGAAGATCGCGCGCGCACTCGGCCCGCAACACGTCTACAGCCTCGCGGGCCTCGGCAAGGTGCCCGAGGACTTGCGCTGCGAAGTGCGCGTCGGCGGCTTCGGCGGAGCGGCGGGACTCGCCGCGTACCTGCGTGGCGCCGGCATCGGCCTCGTGATCGACGCGACGCATCCGTATGCCGCGCGAATCAGCGCGAACGCGGCGGCGGCCGCGCGCGACGCCGGCGTGCCGCTGTGGGCGCTGCGCCGCGCGCCGTGGGCGCCGCAACCCGGCGACGACTGGCGGATGGTCGACGACTGGGCCGGCATCGAGGCCGCGCTCGCGCCGTTCCGGCGGCCGCTGTTCACGCTCGGCCGCGAACCGCTCGCGCATCTCGACGAGATTCCGCCGCACCAGTTCTGGCTGGTGCGCTGCCTCGATGCGCATCCCGGCAACGCGCGCGCACAGGTCCTCGCCGCGCGCGGGCCGTTTACGCTCGACGGCGAGCGCGCGCTGTTCGCACTCGCGGGCATCGACGTCGTCGTCAGCAAGAACAGCGGCGGCGCCGCGACCGAGGCCAAGCTCGACGTCGCGCGCGAACACAGGCTGCCGGTCGTGATGCTGCGCCGGCCGGCGCAGCCCGACGCCGATCGCACGTTCGACTCGGCCGCCGCGCTGCTCGATGCGCTCGACCCGAGCGCGCGCGCGTGACGCCGCGCGCCGGCTGCCCCATGAATTGACGGAGATTTTTCGATGACGGTGTATTTCATCGGCGCGGGTCCCGGCGACCCGGAGCTGATCACGGTGAAGGGCCAGCGTCTCGTGCGCACGTGCCCGGTGATTCTGTACGCAGGCTCGCTCGTGCCGCCGGCCGTGCTCGACGGCCATCGCGCGGAGCAGGTCGTCAATACGGCCGAGCTCGACCTCGATGCGATCGTCGCGCTGCTCGCCGCCGCGCATGCGAAAGGCCAGGACGTCGCGCGCGTGCATTCGGGCGATCCGTCGCTGTATGGCGCGATCGGCGAACAGATCCGCCGGCTGAAAGCCCTCGGGATTCCGTATGAAATCGTGCCCGGCGTGACGGCCACGGCCGCGTGCGCGGCGACGCTCGGCGTCGAGCTGACGCTGCCCGGTGTCGCGCAGACGGTGATCCTCACGCGCTTTGCGGGCAAGACGACGATGCCGGAAGGCGAAGCGCTCGGCGCGCTCGCCGCGCATCGCGCGACGCTCGCGATCCATCTCGGCGTGCGGCATCTCGCGCGGATCGTCGACGAAGTGCTGCCGCATTACGGGCCCGCCTGCCCGGTCGCGGTGATCTACCGTGCGAGCTGGCCCGACGAGGAACGCGTGACCGGCACGCTGGCCGACATCGTCGGCAAGGTGCAGGACACGCGGATCGAGCGCACCGCGCTGATCCTGATCGGGCGCGTGCTCGATGCGGAAGGGTTCGCGGATTCGACGCTGTATGCGAGCGGCAGTTGATTGCGCGTGCAGGGAACGCGAGGCACTGCGCTCGCGCTACGCCCGCGCAACGCGCCGCGCAAACCGCGGCGCGAACCCCGTCGCCAGCGCGAACAGCACGACGCACAGGCAAGCCATCGCGACCCACGCGGGCGACAGATCCGCGAGATGCTGGCGCACGATGCCCGCCGCGAACGGAAACAGCCCGGCGATCAGATAGCCGACGCCCTGCACGAACCCCATCAACGACGCCGCGTCGGCCGGTGTCGCCGCATGATCGACCGTGACGATCAGCGACAACGGAAACAGCGCGCCGATACCGGCACCCATCAGCAGGGCAGCCGGCAACGCAAGTGCCTGCGGCGCGGCCAGCATCACCAGCAGCCCCGCGAGCAGCGACGCGATCGCCGCGTGCAGCGCGGGCCGGCGATCGGGCAGGCGGTCGATCGTCGCCGAGACCGCGAGCCCCGCGACGACTTCGGCGAGCGTCACGCCGCCGAGCAGGCTGCCGGCCGCGGTCGGCGACCAGCCGAGCCGCATGTAGTACGGCGGCAGCCATGCCAGCACGAGGGTATAGGCGCCCGTCGCGATCCCGAAGAACAGCGCGAGCCGCCACGCGCGCGGCGAGCGCGACGGGCGCGCCTGCACCATCGACGCCGACGTCGGCCCGGACACCCACGCGTCGCCGCCCCGGCTGGCCAGCGGCCACGCGAGCGCTGCGAGCGCGGCCGGCAGCGCCCAGCCCGCGAGCGCGACCAGCCAGCCCCAGCGGGCCGCGGCGAATGGCGCGACGACGCTCGCGAGCACCGCACCGCCCATGATCGACGTCGAATAGACGCCCATTGCGCCGCCGATCCGCGTCGCGAAATGCGCCTTCACGAATCCCGGCAGCAACGCCTGCACCATCGCGATCCCGAGGCCCGCGCAGCATGCGCTCGCGAGCAGCAGCCACGCGTGCTGCGCGCCGATGCGCGACGCGCAGGCGAAGCCGATCAGCGCGACGCCCAGCCATACGCCGCCCACGATTCCCGTCACGCGCTGCAGCCGCCGCGCGCTCAACGCGCCCAGGCCCATCAGCAGGATCGGGATCGTGGTCAGCAGGCTCGCCGCGCCGTCGCCGATGCCGGTCGCGCGCTGGATCATGTCGAGCAGCGGACCGATCGCGGCCAGCGCCGGCCGCAGGTTCAGTCCGACCAGCACGATGGCGGCAAGCCGCCATCCGGGAGAAGTGAAGCGATTCATGGAACGGCCCTCGGTGTCGGTGCGCGACACCTCCGTCAGGAGGGCCGCGCGTTTTCATGTAAAGTGTCTCGACATCAAGATAAATGTCGATTTATCTCGACGTCAAGATAACTGGTGAGCCGAGGAGGGTTAATGGATCGAGCCGCGCATGCGCTCGCGCAATGGCGCGTCGAGCGCCCGGATCTGGACGCGTCGTCGATGCTCGTGATGGGACGGCTGCAGGAGGCCGCACTGGTGATCGCACGCGACGGTCTCAATCCGTTGTTCGCGCGCTACGGGATGCAGCCGGGCGAATTCGACGTGCTGGCGACGCTGCGGCGCAGCGGCGCGCCGTTCGCGCTGACGCCGACCGCGCTGTACGACGCGCTGATGATGTCGTCGGGCGGGATGACCGCGCGCATCGACCGGCTGCAGAAGGCCGGATGGGTCGAGCGTCGGCCGAACCCGGCCGACGGCCGCGGCACGCTCGTCGCACTGACCGACGCCGGCCGCGCACTGATCGACGATGCGGTGGTCGCGCACGTCGACAATCAGCGCGCGATGCTGGCCGCGCTGTCGGAGGCGGAGCAGGCGCAGCTTTCAGCGCTGCTGGCAAAGCTGCTGGCGGGACTGGGGGAAGCGGCGTCGACGTCCGCCGAAAAATAGCGCCGCCGATTCGTCACGTCGAATGAACGCAGCGAGCGGGAAACGAAAACGCCCGAAGGAAGCGGGAGAATCGCCCGCCGCGCGATGCGGCGGGCCAGGAAGAGAGCGGGCCGCGAGGTGCGCCCGCTGCGCGGCTCAGCCGCGTGCGGGGATGTTGAGCCCGCGCGCGACGGCCGAACGCGCGACAAACGCATCGAGCGCCCGCGCGACATGCTTGAATTCGCCGAAGCCGACCAGGTCGCCCGCTTCGTAGAAACCGACGAGGTTACGCACCCACGGGAAGATCGCGATGTCGGCGATCGTGTACGTATCGCCCATGATCCACTTGCGGTTCGCGAGATGCGCGTCGAGCACGGCGAGCAGACGCTTCGATTCGGCGACGTAGCGGTCGCGCGGCCGCTTGTCTTCGTAATCGCGGCCCGCGAACTTGTGGAAGAAACCGACCTGCCCGAACATCGGGCCGATGCCGCCCATCTGGAACATCACCCACTGGATCGTATCGTAGCGGCCCGCGGGATCCTTCGGGATCAGCTGGCCCGTCTTGTCCGCGAGATAGATCAGGATCGCGCCGGATTCGAACAGCGGCAGCGGCCGGCCGTCCGGGCCGTTCGGATCGATGATCGCCGGGATCTTGTTGTTCGGGTTCAGCGACAGGAATTCGGGCGACAACTGGTCGTCGGTGTCGAAGCGCACAAGGTGCGGCTCGTACGGCAAGCCGGTCTCCTCGAGCATGATCGACACCTTGACGCCGTTCGGCGTCGGCAGCGAGTACAGCTGCAGACGGTCGGGATGCTGGGCAGGCCATTTCTTCGTGATCGGGAAGGCGGACAGATCGGGCATGGAGGTTCGCTCGTCAACGTGGAGGATCCGCGCTCCGCCGTCCTGCCGCGCATCGCTGAGCGCCCCTGACATCGCGGCAGGAACGGGACGAACACTTCGACAGACGGGCGGGGCGCGCCGAAAACGCCCACTGTAGCCGATCCCCGCGATCGTTGCAGACGGCGGCCGCGCGCCGTGCCCGCGCGCCGCCGCACGCCCATCGCGTCGTTGCGTCGTCGCGTCGCCGCTTCGTCAGAAGTTGTGCCGCAGCCCGAGCATCGCGGCGGTCGTGCCGACCCCGGGCGCGACCGGCTGCCCGTACACGAGCATCTGGTTCATCGTGCCGCGGTTGTTCACGTGACCGACCTGCGCATACACCATCGTCCGCTTCGACAGGCTGTAGTCGGCCGTGAGCACGACGGCCGTCGACCGGTTCTCGGCGCGGTTGCGGTCCTTCAGGTAGTACACGGCAGAGGCGACCTGCAGCGCGGGCGTGAAGCGATAGCCGACGCCGGCCGACAGCATGTCGAGGTTCACCTTGTCCGCATGCGACGGATTCCGGCCGTTGCCGTACGACGCCGACACCGAGAAATCGCGGATCGTGTATCTCGCGCCGACGTAGACGAAGCGGTTGTTGTCGACGCCGGTCGGCGCGACACCCGGCGCCGGATTCGTGTCGTGACCGTTGTAGTAGACCGCCGACGCATTGAGCCCGTAGTTCGAGTACCGCAACACGACCGACTCGCGCGTGCCGCCCTGGAACTGCCCGGCGACGCCGCCGGGTGCGTATTCGAGCGCGATCGACGCGCCCGCGAACGTCGGCGACTGATAGACCAGCGCATTGCTGTCGTACAGCGCGCCGATCGCGCCGTTGGTGCTCGTTCCCGGCCAGCCGGCCGCGGTGTTCAGGCCGAGCCACGCGGTCAGCACGCTGCCGAAGAACTGCGCGTTGCGCACGTCGGTGTCGGCCATCGCGTAGATCATCGGCACGATCTGGCGGCCGGCCGTGAACGTGCCGAACGGCCCCGACACGCCGAGCGACGCCACCTGGTTGAAGATCGCGACGGCGCCCGGCGTGTCGCTCAGCTGCATCTTGCCGGTGCCGCTGTCGAACGAACCCTGCAGCTTGAAGTTGACCTTGTAGCCGCCACCCAGGTCCTCGCTGCCCTTGATACCCCAGAAGCTCGAATAGATGCCGCCGTCCTTCATGCGGAACACCTTGCCGGTGTTCGGCGCTTTCGGGCCGAACGACGCGGCCGACGTGCTCTGGTACAGCAGGCCCGTGTCGACCACGCCGTACAGCGTGACGGAGGATTGCGCATGCGCGAGCGCCGAACAGCCGGCAAGCGCCGCGAGCGCGGCCAGTTTCGTCTTCATCGAAGTCTCCAGGATCGTAATGGACCGCACGGGATCGAGCCCGGGCGGGTAGAGCGGGGGAAGCATCGAGGCAGGCGGGAAGGCGCGTGAGGCGACGCCGGTGCGAGCCGTGCGGAAAGGTTACGCAACGACGCGCGGCCGCTCCCCCCCATGCGCGGGGGGCAGGGTTGCTGAGAATCGAAGGGCGGCCGGCGACGAGGTGGCCGTCAACGGCCGGGCAAGGCCGCTACGGACGTGCGCAGGCGGCGTTCAAGGCGCGCTTTCGAGCAATCCGAGCACCAGCGCGCGGCGCACCGCGTGCTTGCGCGAGCTGGCGTCGAGCTTGCCGAACAGGTTCTTCAGGTGCCACTTCACGGTTTCCTCGCCGACGGCGAGCGCCACCGCGATTTCCTTGTTCGACAGGTTGCGCGCGAGCAGTTCGAGAATCGCGCGTTCCTTGGGCGTCAGCACGACGCTCGGCACCGCGCGCGGGCTCGCCGGGCTGCGCGGCGCGGGCGGCACGATGCGCGGCTGCGGCTGCGCGGGCCGCACGGGGCCGTCGCCCGCGGCCGCTTCGTCGCCGATGCGGCGCGCCCAGTCGGCGACGGCCGGATGTGCGTCGGCGAGCGTGCGCGTAAGGCCGAACATGTCCGCGAGGTTCATCGCCTCGTCGAGCAGCGCGCGGCCGCCTTGCCCGGACTGCTCGAGCGCGAACGCGCTGAGCGCCATGATCTCGATGCGCTCGCGTCCCATGCTCATCTCGCGCGCCAGCACCGCCGCTTCGTCGAGCGCCGCGCACGCATCGTCCCAGCGGCGCGCGGCAAGCGCGGCGCCCGCATGCGCCGTCGCCTGCAGCAGCACGACGGGGCGTCGCCACAGCGGCCCGTGCGACGGAAACTCCGCCGCGGCGATCGCATCGATCCGTTCCACGAGCGCATGGCAGGTCGCCTCGCGATAGCGGGCCGCGTGAATGCGCACCTGCTCGGCGAGACTCGCGACCGACAGGCGCGGCAGCCGGCGCGCGACGCCCATCGCGTCGAGCGCCTCGAGCAGGTCGATCGCGCGGTGCTCGACGCCGTGCAGCAGCGCGATGCGCGCGGCCGTCCGGTAGCCGAGCAACACGGTGTCGGGCGTGCCCGCGTGCTCGAGCACGTCGAGCCGGTTCGCGAGCAGCGCGGCGGCCTGGTCGACGCGATCGGCCTCGTACGCGATCGCCGCGCACATTGCGGCGAGCATGCAGGTCAGCGGATGGCGGCGCCCGAGGTCGGCTTCCGCGCGCGCGAGTGCCGGCGACAACGCGTCGTCCGCGAGCCGGATCTGGCCTTCGCGCAGGTAGCTCAGGCCGGTGATCAGTTCGCCCCAGCGCGCGACGTAGCCGAATCCGGCCGCCGTCTCGCCGCGCGGCGCGGCCTGCTGGAAGCGGCGTGCCTGCGCCGGTTCGCCGACGATGATCGCGCGCGCCGATAGGCGGTTCGCATGCATCTGCGCGAGCCACGTCGCCGCGGGCGGCGCGAAGTCGGCCCACGGTTCGAACAGCTCGACGAATCGGTCGATTTCATCCGCGTAATAGGCCGCCGCGCTGAGGATCAGCGCGCATTCGTAGCGCATCGCGGCCGGCGTGCCGGCATCGGCCAGGATACCGGCGATCTGGCGCTGCGCCTCGACATGGCGCTCGCCGAGTGCCAGCGCCCAGGCGACCGCGATCCGCAGCGTCGGGCGCTTGTCGAGTTCCGCGTCGGGCAGCAGCGCGAGCCAGTCGAGCACGTCGTTGATGCGGCCCTGCTTGATCGCGTCCTCGAGGCAGCGCTGCGCGAGCGCGTATGCCGTGTCGAACTGGCCGGCCGCGTACGCGTGGCGCGCGGCTTCCTCCGTCATCCCGTGCGCGTCGAGCCACGCGGCCGCGCGTGCGTGCAGCGCGCTGCGCTCGGCGTCGGGGCTCACCGCGAGGCGGTCGCGCAACGTATCGCGCACGAGCGGATGCAGCCGGCACCAGTCGGAATCGTCGGACGCGATGAATAGCGGCGTGTCGCGCGCGAGCCGCGCGAGCCGGTCGGGGGCGTTTGCGTCGTCGAGCAGCGCGGCGCACAGCGACGGATGCAGGCGATCGGCGACGCTCGTGCGCGTGAGGAACGCGGTGTCGTCGGACGACAAATTTGCGAGCAGCAGCTCGACGAGCCGGTCGCGGGTGCCGTCCATCCGCGCGGCAAGCGCGTCGACGGCCTGGCGCGGATCGGCCGAGCGCGCCATCGCGGCCATCGCGAGCTGCAGCCCGAGCGGCCAGCCGTCGACGCGTTCGAACAGGCGCGCGCACGCGTCGGCGTCGACCCGCTGCGCAAAGCGCGCGCCGACCAGCGCGATCGTCTCGTCGAGCGTGAAGCGCAGCCAGTCGGGGCCCGCGAGCGTGCATTGCCCGCCAGCGAGCAGGTCGCCGGCCGCGTGATCGAGCCCGCGCCGGGCCGCGACGACCACCCGCAGGTTCTGCGGCGCGTTGTGCAGCACGTAGGTCAGCGCGTCGAGGCCGGCGGGCGGCAGCCGCTCCGCGTCGTCGACGATCAGCAGCGCGTCGATCGACAGTTGCGCGACTTCGGCGAGCCAGGCGGTCAGTCCTTCCAGCGCGCGGGCCGCGCCGTCCGGAATCAGGCGCCCGAAGCCGGGCCGCGCGCAACCGGTGCGCACCGCCTGCACGAGCCCCTGCAGCAGGCGCGGTGCGTCGTCGCGCTCGTCGGCGGACAGCCACACGACCGCGCGGCCGAGCGCGAGGGATTCGCGCCGCCATTGCGCGAGCAGCGAGGTCTTGCCGTAGCCGGCCGGCGCCTGCACGAGCGTGACGGGCCGCGCGTCGAACGCCGGCGCGGCAAGGCTCAGCCGCGCACGCGCGAGCAACTGCGCCGGTACGCGCGGCGCGGTCGTCTTCAGCACGAGTTCGGTGGGGGGCGCGTCGGCGCGATCGGGTGGGTGGGCCATCGGGGCAGGAGTCGGAATCCGGCGATGCCGTGCGGGCCAGCGTCCGGGGTGGGCGTGGGGGGAAGGATCGACCGAACCGCGTTCGCGCGTCAATCCCCCCCGCGACGAGTGGGGCCGCACCGCCGCCCGGCCGATAGCATGGGTTCCGATGCGTGACGAACGCAACCGACGAATGCAACGAGGAGGGGCCATGAACATCGTATCGACCGGCGCGCGACGCAGCGCACCGAGCGCCGGATAAGCGGAGCGGCACGATGTATCGCCATCTGCTCGTGACGGTCGACGGCATGCCCGGCGGCATCGATGCGATCGGCCATGCGCTCGAACTGGCGCGTGCGGTCGGCGCGCGGGTCACGTTCGTGCTGTCCGCCGCCGCGCCGGACTCGCGTTTATCCGGAGCGCGGATGCCGGAGCACGGTGCGAAAGTGGAAGCCGCCGCACGGGCGCAGGGCCTGTCCCATGCGATCGCGGGGGCCGGCCGTCCGGGGGCCGGCCATCCGGGGGCCGGCGACGCGTCGCCTGCCACGCTCGCCGGCGAGCTCGGCTGCGACCTGATCGCCGTCGCGGCGCTGCCGCACGATGCCGATGCTGCAGCGACCGCGCAACGGCGGGTGCTGCTGGCGACGAGCGGCGTGCCGGTGCTCGTGTGCCCGGCGCGGCGTGCGCCGGCCGAGGCGCGCGTGATGGCCCGCTGTCTCGCGGCGCATCGCGCGCTCGGCGAGCAGCTGCAGGCGCTGACGATGACGATGGCGAGTGACACCGCGGACGCGGCAACGCGGCCGACCGGCGACGCGGGCGACCCGCTGACCGCGCTGGCATCGCTCGCGGCGCTGCAGAACGCACGCTTCGGCGCGTCCGCCGAAGCACGCCTGTTCGCGGCATTGCGCATGCGGGCGGAGAGCACCGCGGCCGAACTCGACGAGCTCGACCGCCAGCGGCGCCGCGATGCGCACGCGCTCGACGCGCTGGCGCGGCTCGCCGCCGACGGATTGCCGTCGGCCGCGTTCGATGCGGCGCTCGCCGACTATGCGCGCGGCGCGTTCGAGCAGATGGGGCGCATCGAAGGCGTGATTTTCCCGGCTGCGCGGCGCTATCTGGGCGACGCCGACTGGAACGAACTGGACGCGCCCCCGGCGAGCGGCACAGCCGCGACGACGCCGGGCGCGGACGAACCCGACGATGCGTGACGCGCATCCGACTGAATACTTACGGAGAACACGATGGCACATGCAGTGCGATTCCACGAAACCGGCGGCCCCGACGTGCTGCGCTGGGAAGCGGTCGAAGTCGGCGAGCCGGGCGCCGGGCAGGTTCGCCTGCGGCACGAGGCCGTCGGCCTGAATTTCGCCGACACGTACTTCCGCAGTGGCCTGTATCCGGTTCCGCTGCCGGCGGGCATCGGCGTCGAGGCGGCCGGCGTGGTCGAGGCCGTCGGCCCCGGCGTGACGAACGTCGCCGTCGGCGATCGCGTGACCTACACCGGCTTCCTCAACACGCTCGGCGCGTACAGCACCGAACGGCTGATTCCGGCCGCGCCGCTCGTGAAGCTGCCCGCCGGCATCGCATGCGAAACGGCCGCGGCGATGACGATGCGCGGGCTGACCTCGGCCTACCTGCTGCGCCGCATCCACGCGTTCGCGCCGGGCGACACGATCCTGCTGCACGCGGCCGCAGGCGGCGTCGGGATGATCGTGTCGCAATGGGCGAAGCTGCTCGGGCTCACGGTGATCGGCACCGTGTCGAGCGAACACAAGGCCGCGGTGGCCCGCGCACACGGCTGCGACCACACGATCGACTACAGCCGCGAGGACGTCGCGAAACGCGTGCGCGAACTAACGGACGGCGCCGGCGTCGACGTCGTGTTCGACAGCGTCGGCAAGGACACCTTCGAAGGCTCGCTCGATTCGCTGAAGCGGCGCGGGCTGATGGTCTGCGTCGGCACGGCCTCGGGCCCGATCCCGCCGTTCGACCCGCAGCGCCTCGCGATGAAGGGCTCGCTGTACCTGACGCGCCCGGCGCTGGCCGACTACATCGGCGATCCGGCCGAGAAGAACGACCTGGCCGGCGAACTGTTCGCGCACGTCGCGGCCGGCCGCATCCGGATCGAGATCAACCAGCGTTATGCGCTGCAGGACGCGGCGCAGGCGCACCGCGACCTGGAATCGCGCAAGACGACCGGCTCGTCGGTATTCATCGTCTGAGGAGACGCGCATGCGAGTCGAACCCCTGACCTGTGCGATCGGCGCGGAGTTGCTGGACGTGAGCCTCGCCGACGCCGTGCACGACGACGGCCTGTTCGCCGAGATCCGCGCGCAGTTGCTGCGTCATCGCGTGCTGTTCCTGCGCGACCAGGACATCACGCGCGCCGAGCACGTCGCGTTCGCGCGCCGCTTCGGCGAGCTCGAGGATCATCCGGTCGCCGGCAGCGACCCCGAGCACCCGGGGCTCGTGCGGATCTACAAGTCGCCCGACCAGCCGAACGACCGCTACGAGAATGCGTGGCACAGCGATGCGAGCTGGCGCGTGGCGCCGCCGTTCGGCTGCGTGCTGCGCTGCATCGACGGTCCGCCGGTTGGCGGCGACACGATGTGGGCGAACATGGTGCTCGCGTACGAGCACCTGCCGGAACACGTGAAGCAGCAGATCGCGGACTTGCGCGCGCGTCACAGCATCGAGGCGAGCTTCGGCGCGGCGATGCCGATCGACAAGCGTCTCGCGCTGAAGGCGCAGTATCCGGACGCCGAGCATCCGGTCGTGCGCACGCATCCCGAAACGGGCGAGAAGGTGCTGTACGTGAACGCGTTCACGACGCACTTCACGAACTTCCACACGCCCGGGCGCGTGCGTTACGGACAGGACGCGAATCCCGGCGCCGGCCAGCTGCTGCAATACCTGATCAGCCAGGCCTATATCCCCGAATACCAGGTGCGCTGGCGCTGGAAGAGGAACAGCGTCGCGATCTGGGACAACCGCGCCACGCAGCATTACGCGGTGATGGACTACCCGCCGTGCGTGCGCAAGATGGAGCGCGCGGGCATCGTCGGCGACGTGCCGTTCTGATCTGAACGCGCCCGCGCCTTAACCGGTTCCTGAAACCCCATGCAACACGCCGGGCCTGCCGCCCGGCGCGACGGGACACGCACGCCCGTACGCCCCGAACACAACGATTCCATCTGGAGGACGACATGCAATTTCTCGACGATTCGCTGCACCCGGAAAACCAGGACAAGGTAGTCATCACGGTCGCGCCGTACGGCCCCGAATGGATGCCCGCGGATTTCCCGGAAGACATTCCGGTGACGATGGACGAGCACGTACAGAAGGCCGTCGACTGCTACAACGCGGGCGCGACGGTGCTGCACCTGCACGTGCGCGAGCTCGACGGCAAGGGCAGCAAGCGGCTGTCGAAATTCAACGAACTGCTCGGCCGGCTGCGCGAGGCGGTGCCCGACATGATCCTCCAGGTCGGCGGCTCGATCTCGTTCGCGCCGGAAGGCGACGGCGCGGAAGCGAAATGGCTGTCCGACGACACGCGCCACATGCTCGCCGAGCTGACGCCGAAGCCCGACCAGGTGACGGTCGCGATCAACACCGTGCAGATGAACATCACCGAACTGATGAACCGCAAGGACATCGCCGGCACGTCGCTGAACGAGGCGGCGCTGTGGGACGCATACCGCGAGATGACCGTGCCGGCCGGCCCCGGCTGGGTCGACGAGCACCTGCGCCGGCTGCAGGCGGCCGGCATCCAGCCGCATTTCCAGCTCACCGGCATGCACGCGCTCGAGACGCTCGAGCGGATCATCCGCCGCGGCGTCTATCGCGGCCCGCTGAACGTCACGTGGGTCGGCATCGGCGGCGGCTTCGACGGCCCGAATCCGTACAACTTCATGGAATTCGTGCGGCGCTGTCCGGACGGCGCGTGCATCACGCTCGAATCGCTGATGAAGAACGTGCTGCCGATCAACACCGTCGCGATGGCGCTGGGGCTGCATCCGCGCTGCGGGATCGAGGACACGATCATCGACCAGAAGGGCAACCGGATGACGTCGGTGCAGCAGGTCGAGCAGTGCGTGCGGATCGCGCGCGAACTCGGCCGCGATATCGCGACCGGCAAGGAGGCGAAGGCGATCTATCGGATCGGCGTGCAGTACGACGGCGTCGACGAGACGCTCGCGCAGCTCGGGATGGCGCCGAACCGCCGGCCCGGGCAATTGAGCGTGCCGCTGCGCGCCGCCTGACGCACCGCGCATCCGGGTGGCGCGCCCGCGCCGCCCGCCGATCGATGTGGCGCGGCACCCACCCTCGCGCGGTGCGCGAGGCAAGCTCCGACGAACGGAGCGGGGCCGCGCAAGCCGCGCCGGCGCATTGCCGCACCGGCGCCGGAGGAGACACGCATGCTGATTCATCACGTCGAGCCGTCGCTGCAGGACGTGGCGGCCACCGGGCGGCGCGCGCCGGCCTATGCCTGGCTCGTGTTCGGGCTGACCGTCGGGCTGCTGCTGTCGGACTACATGTCGCGGCAGGTGCTCAATGCCGTGTTTCCGCTACTCAAGCACGCGTGGGGGCTGTCGGACACGCAGCTCGGCTCGCTGTCCGGCGTCGTCGCGCTGCTCGTCGGGCTGCTGACGTTTCCGCTGTCGGTGCTCGCCGACCGCTTCGGCCGCGTGCGCAGCATCGTGCTGATGGCCGCGCTGTGGAGCGTCGCGACGCTCGGCTGCGCGCTGTCGACCAACTACGCCGAAATGCTCGTGGCGCGCGGGCTCGTCGGCCTCGGCGAAGCCGCGTACGGCAGTGTCGGCGTCGCGCTGATCCTCAGCATCTTCCCGGCGCGCCTGCGCGCGACGCTGACCGGCGCGTTCATGGCCGGCGGCGCGTTCGGCTCCGTGTTCGGGATGGCGCTCGGCGGTCTCGTCGGCGCGCATCTCGGCTGGCGCTGGTCGTTCGGCGTGATGGCCGCGCTCGGCATCGTGCTGCTCGTCGCGTACCGCGGCATCGTCACCGAACGGCGGCTCGCGGCATGCCGCGTCGAACCGTGCCGGCCCCATGCCGATGCGCCGCGCGACCTGCGCGGCAGCGTGCGCGCGCTGATGTCGGGACTGTTCGCATCCCGTTCGGTGATCTGCGCGTATGTCGGCAGCGGGCTGCACCTGTTCGTGCCCGGCGCGCTGTTCGCCTGGTTGCCGAGCTACCTGAACCGCTATTACGCGATGGCGCCGGACCGTGCCGCCGTGCTTGCGGCCGGCTTCGTGCTGCTGTCGGGCGTCGGGATGGTCGGCTGCGGGATCGTCACCGACCGCGTCGGCAAGGCCGACGGCAAGCGCAAATGGCTGACCGCGATCGCGTATTGCGTGCTGACGGGCGTGTGCCTCGCGGTCGCGTTCCGGCTGCCGCCCGGGCCGCTGCAACTCGCGCTGATCTGCGCGGGCATGCTGGTCGGCGCGGGTGCGTCGGGCGCATCGGGCGCGATGGTCGCGAACCTCACGCCGGCCGCGATCCACGCATCGGCGTTCGCGACGCTCACGCTCGCCAACAACCTGCTCGGCATGGCGCCGGGCCCGCTGCTGACGGGGTGGGTCGCCGATCGCACCGGCCTCGTCGGCGCACTGCAATGGATTCCCGTCGTGCCGCTCGCGGCCGCCGTGCTGTTCGCGATCGGACGCGCGAGCTATGCGGCCGATCTCGCGCGCGTCGAACGCGAACGACGCGCGTCACATCTTTCCTGAACCGAACCCTCCCGGAGGCAGCATGACCCTGGCGACCGCGCCCACCATCCTGATCGTGCCCGGCTTGCGCGATCACGTCGAAGATCACTGGCAGACGCATCTGCAACGGCGCCTGCCGAACGCTCGCGCCGTCGCGCCGCTCGAAGCCGACAAGCTGAGCCGCGCCGCGCGCGTCGCGGCGCTCGATGCGGCGCTGGCCGCGATCGACGGCCCCGTGATCCTCGTCGCGCACAGCGCGGGGGTGATGATCACCGTGCATTGGGCGCTGCAGGCCACGCGTGCCATCGACGGCGCGCTGCTCGCCGCACCGGCCGATCTCGATACGCCGATGCCCGCCGGCTATCCGACACCGGATGCGCTCGACGCGCACGGCTGGACGCCGGTGCCGACCCGGCCGCTGCCGTTTCCGAGCATCGTGGCCGCGAGCCGCAACGATCCGCTCGCGCGATTCGAACGCACGCAGGCGCTGGCGGCCGGGTGGGGCAGCCGGCTCGTCGATCTCGGCGAAGTCGGACACCTGAACCCGGCTTCGGGATTCGGCGAATGGCGGGATGCGGAGCGGTTGATCGGGGAGGTGATCGCGCTCCGTGCGGCCTGAGCGCCGTCCGCAACGCGCCGCGCACGCTTTTCATGCCGGCGCGTCCGTCCGAACCGATTCCGGTTCAGCGTCCGTTGATATACGACGTCCTAACATGCGACGTATCCGGCGCAATGGTCAACAAGCACATCCTCGACAAACGGAAGGTTTTTGTTAGGGAAATTCCCGCCCCGCGCGGGTCGGTTTTTTGTTGACCGACATCGTATAACGCCGTCATGATTTCCCGAAAGAACGGTCCCATCCACCGACCGAAGCGAGGAGACATGAACACCACCACGATCGCGCGCCGTGTCCGCCGGATCGCCCTGGCGCTGGGCCTGACGCTGCCGGCCGCGGCCGCCGTCGCGGCTCCCGTGTCGCTGAATGTCGTCGACGTCGCGGGCAACCTGCAGCTCACGCAGAAGGCCATCGAGGCGTTCAAGGAAAAGAACCCGAATCTCGTCTCGAACGTCACGTTCACGAACGCGCCCGCGCCGCAGTTGCCGGGCAAGATCAAGGCGATGCAGGCCGCGGGACGGGCCGACATCGACCTCGTGCTGACGGGCACCGACGCGCTGGCCGCCGGCATCGAGCAGAACCTTTGGCTGAAGCTGCTGCCCGACAGCGCGGGCGCGTTCCCCGGCGTGCTCGACAAATACGCGCCCGGCCCGCGCAAGATGCAGGATCTCGCGCAGGGTTTCGGTCTCGAAGTGACCTACATGCCGGCCGGCCCGCTGCTCGAATACAACCCGGCCAAGGTCAGCGATCCGCCGAAGACGCCCGAGCAGTTGCTCGCGTGGTGCAAGGCGCATCCGAACAAGCTGATCTACGCACGCCCGGCGAACTCGGGCCCCGGCCGCACCTTCCTGATGGGGCTGCCGTACGTGCTCGGCGACAAGAACCCGCAAGACCCGATCAACGGCTGGGACAAGACCTGGGCGTTCCTGAAGCAGCTCAACGACTGCGTGCCGTACTACCCGGGCGGCACGTCGGCCGTGATGAAGGAGCTCGGCGAAGGCACGCGCGACATGACGGTGACCGTGACCGGCTGGGACCTCAACCCGCGCGCGCTCGGCATCGTGCCGGCCGACTTCCGGGTCCAGGCATTCGACAACATGACGTGGGTCAACGACGCGCACTTCATGGTGATTCCGAAGGGCGTCGCGAAGGACAAGCTCGACGTGCTGTTCAAGCTGATGAATTTCCTGCTCGAACCGGCGCAGCAGGCGATGACCTACGACGACGGCTACTTCTATCCTGGCCCGGCGGTGAAGGGCGTGACGCTCGAGATGGCGCCCGCGCACAGCCAGGAGGTGATCAGGAAGTTCGGCCGCCCCGAGTACGCGAAGCTGCTCGCGGATCGTCCGCACGTGCAGCCGCTCAACGCGCAGGCGATGGTCGCCGCGTTCCAGAAGTGGGACCGCGAGATCGGTTCGCAGAAGTCGAAATGACGCATGAACCCGCGGGCGCCGCGGCGCCCGCGCCGACGGAGTTCGCGTAATGAAGCACAGTTTCGAACGGTTGCGGCTCGACGGCGTGTGCCGCAGCTTCACCAATGCGGAGGGCGCGCAGGTCGCCGCACTGAACGGGCTCGATCTCGACATCCGGCGCGGCGAGTTCATCGCGCTGCTCGGCCCGTCGGGCTGCGGCAAGTCGACCGCGCTGAACTGCATCGCCGGGCTGCAGCCGCTCACGAGCGGCGGCATCTGGCTCGACGATACGCGCATCGACGTATTGCCGCCCGAGCGCCGCGGCTTCGGCATGGTGTTCCAGAACTACGCGCTGTTTCCGCACATGTCGGTGCTCGAGAACGTCGGCTTCGGGCTGAAGATGCGCGGCGTGCCGAAGCAGGAAACGCGGCGGCGCGCGCAGCAGGCGCTCGAACTCGTGCAACTCGTCGGCCACGAGGGCAAGCTGCCCGGGCAGCTGTCGGGCGGGCAGCAGCAGCGCGTCGCGATCGCGCGCGCGATCGTCATCGAACCGCCGCTCGTGCTGATGGACGAGCCGCTGTCGAATCTCGACACGAAACTGCGCATCGAGATGCGTGCCGAGATCCGCCGCATCCATACGCAGCTCGAACGCGCGACGATCTACGTGACGCACGACCAGGACGAGGCGCTGTCGATGGCCGACCGGATCGTCGTGATGAAGGAGGGCGTCGTGCAGCAGGTCGCGTCGCCGAAAGACGTGTACACGCGCCCGCACAATCTGCACGTGGCACGCTTCATGGGCTATCGCAACGTGCTGCCATTCACGCTCGAAGGGATGGCCGGCGACCACGTGAACGTCACCGCGGCGGGCGTGCGCATCGCGGGCGTGCCGATGGCCGGTTTCGACGGCAAGGACGTGGTGGTCGCGCTGCGCCCCGACGACATCGAGCGAGCGGAAGAAGGGGCCGACAACGCATTCGATGCGACCGTCGAAACGGTCGAATACGGCGGCCGCGACTCGCTCATCCGCGCGATCACGCCGTTCGGCCCGATCTGGGCGCGGGTCGCCGGCGAGTTCGCGGAGGGCGAGCGGTTGCGGCTGCGCGTCGCGCCGGCGCGCACGCTCGTCTATGCGGGAGACGCATCGTGAACGGCCGAGGCGCGACGCGCCCCCGGGAGGCCGCATGAGCACGCTCGCGACCGGCGGCGCGCCGCGCGACGCGAAGGCATGGCTCGTCACGCCGGCGCTCGCGTTCATCGTCGCGCTGTTCATCTATCCGTTCGCGTACGGCCTGGTCCTGTCGTTCCAGCCGATGAACGGCGGCGGCGCGCTCGCGAACTACGTGCAGTTCTTCACCGACACCGCGATGTGGCCGACCGTGCTCGTCACGCTGAAGCTCGCGGTGCCGGCGACGCTGATCAACGTCGGCATCTCGGTGCCCGTCGCGTTCGCGCTGCGCCGCAACTCGCCGTACCAGAAGTTCGTCACGACGCTGCTCGTGATTCCCGTCACGCTCGGCACGGTGCTCGTCGCCGACGGGATGCTCACGTATTTCGGACCGAACGGCTGGTTTCCGCAGGCGCTGCAGGGGCTGCACCTGTACACGGACGAAGTGCGCCTCACGCACAATTATTGGGGCGTGCTGCTGTCGCTGATCGTGTCGGGCTTTCCGTTCGCGTTCCTGCTGATGCTGTCGTACATCAGCGGCATCGACCCGACGCTCGCGCGCGCCGCGGCCACGCTCGGCGCGAACCCGTGGCAGCAGTTCCGGCGGATCTACCTGCCGCTGCTCGTGCCGGGGCTCACGATGGCCGCATGTCTGTCGTTCGTGCAGGCGTTCTCGGTATTCCCGTCGGCCGTACTGCTCGGCGCGCCGGCCGGGCCGACGCGCGTGATCTCGATCGCGGCCGCCGAAGCCGCGTTCGAGAGCTACGACTATTCGCTCGCATCGGCGATCGCGATCGTGATGGGCTTCGTGCAGTTGCTGGTGGTCGCGTCAATGCTCGGCGCGCGCCGCTTCTTCTATACCGGTCCGGTCACGGGAGGCAAGGGCTGATGGCGACCGACAATCATGCGGCGCCGGCATGGCCGCCGAAGCACAGCCCGCCCGGCGCGCAGCCCGTCAACGCGATGAAGCCGCGGAAACTGCGCGACAGCCTCGCCGGCCGCGCGTGGAAGGCGCTCGTGTGGGGGCTGATGGCGTTCTTCCTGCTGAACGTGATGCTGCTGATCGCGACCGTCGCGGTGAACTCGGTCGCGACGCGCTGGTTCGGCACGCCGCTGCCGCAGGGCTTCACGCTGCACTGGTATGCGAAGGCGTGGGAAGACTTCCAACTCGCCAGCGTGCTGTGGGTGACGGTCGAAGTCGTCGGCGCGGTCGTGCTGCTGTCGGTCGCGCTCGGCGTGCCGGCCGCCTACGCGCTCGCGCGCGTGCAGTTCCGCGGCAAGCGCTTCGCGCTGCTGGTGTTCCTGCTGCCGCTGATGGTGCCGCCCGTCACGTACGGGATCCCGATGGCGACCGTGATGTACAAGGTCGGGCTCGCCGGCACGCTGCCCGGCGTGATCCTCGCGAACCTCGTGCCGGCGCTGCCGTTCGTGATCCTCGTGATGACGCCGTTCATCGAGCAGATCGATCCGAATCTCGAATCCGCCGCGCGCATCTTCGGCGCGAACACGTGGCGCTATTTCCGCTACGTGCTGCTGCCGCTGCTGGTGCCCGGCATGCTCGCGGCCGGGCTGCTCGTGCTGGTGCGCACGATCGGGATGTTCGAGCTGACCTTCTTCACCGCGGGCCCGAGCACGCAGACGCTCGTCGTCGCGCTGTATTACGCGGTGTTCTCGACCGGCGTGCGCGCACCGCAGTCGATCGACGCGATGGCGATGATCTACATGGCCATCACGCTCGTGTGGGTCGTGATCGCGCTGCAGTTCGTGAGCCCGACGCAGCTCGTGAGTCGTGTGAAGCAGGAGCGGCAGTAGCCGCGCACGAAGGCGGCGGGGCAGCGGGGCGGTCGCGCCGTTTCTGCCGTCCGTGCAATTGGTTACAAATGGATACCGCGAACCACGCGCGGACGTTGCAGACTACGCGGCATACCGGCTCGGCGATGCGTTCACTGACATCGCCGCATGCCGCCCGACGTTCACCCGATTCGCGGAGTTCCATGAAGTTTCCCACGCTGCTGACGCTCGGCTGTGCCGCCACGCTGCTCGCCGCCTGCCACCTGCTCCACGACGGCCCCGGATCGAGCGACGTCGATGCCGCGGTGCGCCGCGCGCTCGAAGCGGAAAACCACGGCGGCCTGAACGCGCTGTTCGGCCAGCCGCTGCCCGTGTCAGCCGACGTGATCTCGGCGAAGCCCGACGGCGACTGCAGGAAGACCGGCGAACGCACCTACGCGTGCGACGTCGTGATCACGTGGCGCAACAGCGATTACACGCCGTCGCGTGCGAACCTGACCTTCGTGCAGGCCGCCGACGGTTCGTGGCAGACCTCGGGCGTCGACGCCGCCATCGCGACCGGCGCCGCCAAGTCGCTGATCGACAAGATCGGCAAGGCATGGCCGGGCAACGCAGCCAGCGGTGCATCGGCACCGCAATGACGCGCCGGCGACGGGCTTCGTCGCCGCTCCTGCCGAAATGCCGTGCGATCGATGCGTGCCGAACCGTCGCCTGACTTCCGTTGAAGGCAACCAGTCCCTTCGTCTCGTCCGATGCTCGAACCTGTGTCACGGTGAAAAAGGGCGCAAACACCGCCTGCCATCGGTCGAAGCCATCCTCGGTATGCGGGCCGCCATATAGGGAAAACCCTTAACTCGAGATATAATCGCGGGCTAGAAGAAAGGTCGAACCATGCCCGAACGTTTCCAATCCCTTGAAAAATTCGTGTTTTCTCTGGTCGTGATGTCCGCGGTCTTCTGCTCCGCATTCCTCGCGTACGAGCGTCACCCCGAGATCAAGATCGCGCTGCACGAAGGCGAAGCGCTGATGCGCGAAAGCGCCAAGTATTCGGTCATCTGCTCGCCGTCCAAGGTCGATCCTTGCGTCGAGATGTCCGCTTACTGAGCCTCGTCTCACGTTGACGCAGCGCCGCTGATTCCCGCCGACGCGCGGCCGATGGCCGACACGCGCCGGCGGCGCGCATTGCGCCCCCGCGCATACCGGTGCCCGCCGCGCACCGCCTGAAACCCCGATTCCCCGCTTCTCCGATTCCGCCGCGGCGTCCTGTCCGCAAGGCGTCGTCACGTCTTTCTCCCCGCTCGATCCATCGTCACGACGTGCCGCGGCTCGCCGCCATGCGTGCCTTTCCGTTCGGGAAAGGCTGGTTGAGCATCGATCGATTTTCGCCGAATGCGAACGTCGTCATGATCGCCGTCATCGACAACGCGATTTCTTCGGAGACAACCATGACGCGCCCCCTGGACGGTATCCGCGTGCTGGAACTCGGCCAACTGATCGCCGGGCCGTTCGCGGGCCGGATGCTCGCCGAATTCGGCGCGGACGTGATCAAGGTGGAGCCGCCCGGCGTCGGCGACCCGCTGCGCAAATGGCGGCTGCTGCACGACGGCACGTCGGTCTGGTGGGCCGCGCAATCGCGCAACAAGACCTCGCTCGCGCTCGACCTGCGCACGCCGGAAGGGCAGGACGTCGTGCGCCGCCTCGTCGCCGAGACCGACGTGCTGATCGAGAATTTCCGGCCCGGCACGCTCGAAGGCTGGGGGCTCGGCTGGGAGACGCTGTCCGCGATCAACCCGAGGCTCGTGATGCTGCGCGTATCGGGCTTCGGTCAGACCGGCCCGTATCGCGACCGCCCCGGCTTCGGCGTGATCGCCGAGGCGATGGGCGGCCTGCGCCACCTGACCGGCGAGCCCGGCCGCACGCCGGTGCGCGTCGGCGTGTCGCTCGGCGATTCGCTGTCGGCACTGCACGGCGTGATTGGCGTCCTGCTCGCGCTGCGCCATCGCGAGCAGCAGGGCGGTCAAGGGCAGGTCGTCGACGTCGCGCTGTACGAATCGGTGTTCAACATGATGGAAAGCCTGCTGCCCGAATACGCGGCGTTCGGCGCGGTGCGCGAGGCGGCCGGCAGCAGCCTGCCCGGCATCGCGCCGACCAACGCGTACCGCTGCCGCGACGGCAAGTACGCGCTGATCGCCGGCAACGGCGACAGCATCTTCCGGCGGTTGATGGAACTGATCGGGCGCCCCGATCTCAGCCACGATCCGGCGCTCGCGCACAACGACGGACGCGTCGCGCAGGTCGCGCGCATCGACGCGGCGATCGGCGAATGGAGCGCGCGACACGATCTCGACGACGTGCTCGCCGCGTTGAACGACGCGCGTATCCCGTCCGGACGCATCTACGACGTCGCGGACATCGCGGCCGATCCGCATTACCGCGCGCGCGACATGATCGTCGACGCCGCGCTGCCCGACGGCACGCCCGTGCTCGTGCCGGGCATCGTGCCGAAGCTCGGCGCGACGCCGGGACGCATCGAGCGTCCGGCGCCCGCGCTCGGCGCCGATACGGACGCGGTGCTCGAATCGATCGGCATCGATGCCGCGACGCGCGACGACTGGCGCGCGCGCGGCGTGATCTGAACCGGCCGGCCAGCCTCCGGGACGACGACATGAGCAAGCATCCCCAACGACTCTACATCCACGAAGTCGCGACACGCGACGGCTTCCAGAATGAAGCGGCGTTCGTCGACACCGACGACAAGATCGCGCTCGTCGACGCGTTGAGCGCGTGCGGCTACGCGAAGATCGAGGTCACGTCGTTCACGTCGCCGAAGGCGATCCCCGCGCTGCGCGACGCGGAGGCCGTGATGCACGGCATCGTGCGCGCGCCGGGCGTCGTCTACACGGCGCTCGTGCCGAACGTGCGCGGCGCGGAGCGCGCGCTGTCGTGCGGCATCGACGAGGTGAACCTCGTGATGTCGATGAGCGAGAGCCACAACCGCGCGAACCTGCGGATGACCCGCGAGCAGTCGTTCGCGCAGCTGCGCGACGTGATCGACGCGGTGCGCGGCACGGGCGTTGCGATCAACGTGTCGCTGTCGACCGCGATGGGCTGCCCGATGGAGGGCGACGTGCGCGCGGAAACCGTGCTCGCGTGGATGCAGCGCTTCGCGGATCTCGGCGTGCACGGCGTCACGCTGTGCGACACGACCGGCATGGCATATCCGTCGCAGGTGCGCGAGCTGGCCGAACGCGCACGCGAGCGCTTCGGCGCGCTGCAGCTCACGCTGCACTTTCACAACACGCGCGGAATGGCGCTCGCCAACACGCTCGCCGCGCTCGAAGCCGGCATCGACCGCTTCGACGCGTCGCTCGGCGGGCTCGGCGGATGCCCGTACGCGCCGGGCGCGACCGGCAATGCGTGCACCGAGGAATTGGTCCACATGCTCGCGCTCGACGGCTACGATACGGGCATCGACCTTGCGGCCGTGCTCGCCGCGGCTGCGCGGCTGCCCGCGCTGATCGGGCATGACGTGCCGAGCCAGATCCTGAAGGCCGGGCGCCGCTCGGACCTTCATCCGCCGCCGCGCGCCGAAACCGGCGACATGCCGGCGCAGCGGGCTTTCTCGTGAACGCGTGGAAACAGGAGCGAACCACATGGCACTGATTGACCACCTCGACCACCTCGTGCTGACCTGCGTCGATCCGGAGCGGACCAGGCACTTCTACACGGAAGTGCTGCAGATGCAGCTCGAAACCTTCGGTGCGGGCCGGCTCGCATTCCGCTTCGGCAACCAGAAGATCAACCTGCACGTGCGCGGCGCGGAGTTCGAGCCGAAAGCGCACGTGCCGGTGCCCGGCGCGCTCGACCTGTGCTTCATCGCGTCGGTGCCGCTCGACGACGTGATCGCGCATCTGCGCCGCGTTGACTGGCCGATCGTCGAAGGGCCCGTCGAGCGCACCGGCGCGACGCAGAAAATACGGTCGGTGTACGTGCGCGACCCGGACCTGAACCTCATCGAGATATCCGAGCTGATCTGAGTGCCGATCCGTTGCGCCGAGCGGCTACCGTCGCCGCTTCGTCGCGCCGGTCCGCCCGTTCGCGCATGCGCCGGCACGACGCGTGCGCTGCTCGACAGTCCTCCGCCGAAAGCGGACAGGCGCATGCCGCCCCCGCCGATTCCGGATAGCCGGCGCCGGTTGCGCTACGCATAATGGCGCAACGGCGTCGGCCCGTCCGGCGCCTTCGTGGCGGGGCACCGCGAACGTCCCGCGCATCCGCAAACCGACCAGGCGCTTCCCGAATGACGATCCTCTATCGCGGCATGGACCGCGCGGCGCTCGACGCCGCCTACCTGAACACGAGAGCCATTCCCGATTTTCCCGCGGTGCTCGCGTCCTGCCAGGCACGCAGCGCGGCGCTTTACGATGCGACGCCCGGGCAGCGCGACCTGCGTTACGGTGCGGGTCCGGCGCAGCGCTTCGACTGGCTGCGGTGCGGCGTGGCCGACGCGCCGCTGTTCGTGTTCATTCACGGCGGCTACTGGCAGCACTGCGCGAAAGAGGATTTCGCGTACGCGGCCGCCGGGCCGCTCGCACGCGGCTTCGACGTCGTGCTCGCCGAATACACGCTCGCACCAGCCGCATCGATGACCGACATCGTCGGCGAGATTGGCGCGTTGCTCGACCATCTCGCGGCCGACCCCGACGGCATCGGCACTGCGGGACGACCGATCCACCTGAGCGGTCACTCGGCAGGCGGCCACCTGACGGCCGTGCATCGCGCGCATCCGGCCGTCGTGTCGGCGCTCGCGATCAGCCCGCTCGTCGATCTCGAACCGATCTCGCTGTGCGTGCTCGACGACAAGCTGAAGCTCACCGCGCAGGAAATCGCCGCGTACAGCCCGCTGCGTCACATCGGGCCGGGCGCACCGACCGTCGTCGCGGTCGGCGCGGCCGAGCTGCCGGAGCTCGTGCGTCAAGCGCACGAATACGCGGACGCCTGCGAAGCGGCCGGCGAACGGATCGCGCGCGCATGGCTGCCCGGCATGCAGCACTTCACGGTGCTCGACGATCTCGCGAAACCGGAGAGCGCGATGCTCGCTGCGTTGCAGGCGATCGCGCCGCGCTGACCGCGCCGTGTTGCGTCGCCTTGCGTGATTTCGCGCCGCGCGCGGCCGGGCGTATGATCGCTTCAGGCCTGCCTGGCGCGGCACGCGCGCCCCGCACGGCGCTTTCCGGGACCTTCATCATGGTGAACCCGCTTCATTTCGATCTGCAGTCGCTGCGCGTGTTCGCGCTCGTCGCCGAGCACGGCAGCCTGACCAAGGCGGCCGAACACGGCCAGCTAACGTTGTCCGCGGTCAGCAAGCGGATCGCCGAACTCGAAAGCGTGACCGGCAGCGCGCTGTTCGTCCGGCATGCGCGCGGTGTCGAGCTGACGCCGGCGGGCCGCGCGCTGCTCGACCATGCGGCGAAGGTGATCGAGCAGGTCAACCGGATGGCGCACGAGATGAGCGACTACGTTGCGGGCGTGCGCGGCCACATTCACGTGTGGACCAATACGTCGGCCATCGTCCAGTTCCTGCCGGCCGATCTCGCCGCGTTTCTCACCGACAACCCGGGCATCAAGGTCAGCCTGGAGGAGCGGCTGAGTCACGAAATCGTCGACGCGCTCGCGGCTGGCAAGGCCGATCTCGGCGTGTTCGCGGACAACGTGCCGGCGCCCGGCATCGAACGCCGCCTGTACCGGCGCGACGAACTGGTACTGCTCGTGCCGCGTGGGCATCGCTTCGCCGCGCACGACAGCATCCGCTTCGCGGATACGCTCGATGAAGACTACGTCGGCCTGAGCGACGGCAGTTCGCTGCTCACGCGCATGACCGACGCCGCGTTCGCGGCCGAGCGCTCGCTGAAGCTGCGCATCCAGGTGTCGAATTTCGACGGCGTGAGCCGGATGATCGAGGCCGGGCTCGGAATCGGCGTGCTGCCGCGCGATGCGGTGACCGGCGAGCGCGCGGCGCGGCTCGGGGTCGTGAAGCTCGACGACGCGTGGGCGACGCGCACGTTGTGGGTCGGCGTGAAGGCAGGCGCTGTGCTGACCACCGACATCGCGAAGCTGTTCGATTTCATGTCGGCACGCTGAACCTGCTCAATGGCGCGCCGCACGCGCGATGCACGGGGTACGCAAGCGCATGCCCCGTGCCGGTCGCCGTGTCATACCGGGTTGATGTCGTCGTGGCTGCGCCGGGAGGTCAGCGGCCCCAGCACGCGCAGCGTGACGGCAACGATGCCGAGCGCGACCGAGATCACGCCGAACATCGCGCCGGCGCCATGTGCGGCCAGCACCGGCAGCAGCACGAACGGCAGCGCGCCGCTGACGATGCGCGACAGCGCGTACGTGCTGCCGATCGCGGTCGAGCGCGCACGTGCCGGAAAGATCTCCGCCTGGTACACGTGATACGCGTTGCTGAACACGTTCGACGCGCAGGTCGTCAGGAAACCGAAGCAGACGATCAACACCGTGTTGCCCGAATACGCGAAGCACAGCCCGAACGCGGCGATCGACAGGATCGACCCGATCACGAGCGTGCGGCGCTCGATCCAGTTCAGCAACGGAATGGACAGCAGCGAGCCGATCGGATAACCGATGAACGACAGCGCAATGAACAGCGTGCTGTCCGTGACGTCGAACCCGCGGCTCTTGACGACCGTGCCCGCGAGCGTGCCGAAACCGTAATAGCCGAAGCCCTGGAACAGGTGGAACACCGCAAGCATCAGGTAGCGCGCGCCGTAAGGCCGGCGGCGCAGCAGCGCGATGCGCTCGCCGAGGCGCAGAGGCCGCTGCGGTTCTGCCGATGCCGCGAACTGCTCGGGCACGCACACGCCTGCGCTGTCCGCGAAGCGCCGAACCGCGGCATGCGCATCCGCGACGCGGCCCTGCGCGAGCAGCCAGCGCGGGCTTTCCGGCAGCCGATGCTGGACCAGCAGCACGTAGACCGCGCCGAGGCTGCCAATCGCGAGGATGATGCGCCAGCCGGCCACACCCGAGACATGCAGCGGATTCAGCCACAGCGCGAGGAAGCCGACCAGCGGCACCGCGACGTACGAAGTCGTATAGCCCCAAGCGGCGAACCGCCCACGCTTGTCCTTCGGCAGGATTTCCGACAGGAAGCTGTCGGCGACCGGGTAGATCGCGCCGACGCCGATGCCCGTCAGGAACCGGCATGCCACCAGCATGTCGGCGTTCACGGAGAACGCGCCGATCAGCGAAAACGCGCTGTACCAGACGAGCGTCAGCAAGAACGCCTTGCGCCGGCCGATGCGGTCGGCAAGGCTGCCGAGACACATCGCGCCGACGAACATCCCGATGAATGCCGAGGCCAGCAGCAGCTTGAAATCGGCGCTTTGCCGGCTCAGCCCATATTCGTTCTGCAACGCGGAGCCGATCGTGCTGACGAGGAAGATCTCGTACATGTCGAAGAACAGCCCGACGCCGATCACCCAGACGACGAAGCAGTGCAGCGCACTGACGGGCAGGTCGTCCATGAATTCGCCGAGCGTGACGCCACGGGCGGGCAGGGCCGTCGCACCGGCGCCGGCCCGGGCCGCGGACGGTACGGCGGACGCGGGGGCATCCGCGGTGCCGCCGAGGTTGAGGGATTGGCTGTTCATCGTGTCTCCTGATTATCGATTTGCCGTGGCGCAACGCCCGGCTGTTCGCGGCCGGCCTTGCAGATCCGGTCGCGCGACGCGGCGCGTGTGCGCGCCAGGCCCGCGAAAGGCCGGCTGCACGGGTGGCGTCGAGCGTCCGAAACATCGTCGGCGAATTTGCGCGACACGATAATTGCGGATGCTTCAAGCATCCTTTCCTGCGCAGAAAGGCTGCGGAACGCCCGCCGGGCGGTCTTCGGATGAAGGTCAGGCAGCTGCGGGAAGGCGAGGGCAGGGAAAACCATGGGTGACGCTGCGTGCATTCGGCGAGCCGCGATGCCGTGCGGAGCGGTTCGGCATCGGCGGGACCGGCGGCGCTACGCAACGGAGCGGAACGGCAGGCTCAGCCCTCCGCATTCGTCATGCGTCCACCGCTCGACGTGGTGCGCCGTGCGCACCGCATTGCCGCTCATTGCGACGCGCACGGATCAGCGCATCCGGCTGCCGCCGTCTGACCGGCATCGACAGCGGGGGTAGAGCTGGCGTCGGCCCGTTCCTGTCGGACCGTATCCGACGCAACCGCCTGCAACCTTGCCGCCATGTCCGGCGCGATGCCGAGTTGCGCGGCAGCTTGCTCCTGCGGGCCGAACGTACGGACGTCGACCCCGGCGATCTGCTGAAACAGCACGAGCGCGCTCAGATAAGCGCCCAGCACGCCCGGATGCAGATAATCGGGCCGCGAGATCGGCGGGTCGTTCTGGGCGCGCATGCCGTACCACAGCAGCGGCGCGCCGGACGGCGCATACGGGTCGGGATCGGCGACGCCGGTCGTCCATGCACGCTGCCACGCACGGCCGACCGGCACGACGGCGGCGATCGACGGATCGGTGCGGCGCGCGCCTTCGTATGCATCGCGATACGCTGCAACGAGGTCGGCGAGACGATCGACGTACCGTACGTGAAAACCGGCGCTGTCCGGCTCGCCCGCCAGCGCTTTCGCGAGTTCGGCGCGTGGCCAGGTTTCATACAGATAGACACGCGCTTGCGGCACCGCCGCACGAATGCCGCGTGCGAGCTTCGCGACGCTTGCACGGAAACCGGCCGGATCGCTGGCGCGGCTGTGCGTGAGCGCGAACGGCAGCGGCTTCGCGCTCAGCTCCTGCAGGACCACCACATCCCACGTGGGCCGGTCGATCACGTCCGATGCGACGCGGTCATGTTTCGCGAGACTCGTCGCCGACATCGCTTCCAGATGAACCTCGTAGTCGAGTCCGGCTTCGGCGGCGAAGCGCGCGAAGATCCCCGGAATCCCGCCCCACGGGCCCGGCTCGCGTTCGGCGCGGGCCCCGGTCTGCCCGAAGTTTTCGTCGATGACCCGCGCTGTGCCGCCCGTATCCTCGCGGTCGGACCGCATCGCGCCGTACGAACGCACTGGCGTGTAACGGCCGTGCGTGAGGCTATCGCCGACGAACAGGATGCGTTGCGGCGTGCGCACTGCCGGTACGGGCGACCCGGCAGGCAAGTGCGTGGCATCCGTGGCCGAGGCGGCCGTCGCCGGCCCGACGACCAGCAACGCCACGACGCACGTCAGTGCGAAACGCACGATCGGGCAACAGAACGAGGGCACGACGGGCATTTCACTCATTGCGGAGTTCCGGAGGACGCGTGGCCGCAGTATTTCACGAAGCGGCATGACGAGACATATGCCGTTCGTCGGACTTGGATGCGTTTTCCCCGTCCGCTATCCTGAGCGCTGAACTTTCGAACGGCGGCCCGCCGGCACAACCCACGTGCCGCGCACCCGCACGCTTCCCGTTTGCGTTCACGCCGCCCACAGGAGACGCACGACATGATTCCCTCGACCGACAACCGGACGCTGTTGCGCACGCTCGGCATCCGCACCCCGATCATCCAGGCGCCGATGGCCGGCGTCAGCACGCCCGCGCTGGCGGCCGCCGTGTCGAATGCGGGCGGGCTCGGCTCGCTTGGCGTCGGCGCGACGAACGCCGAAGGTGCGCGCAAGATGATCCGCGACACGCGCGCGCTCACCGACCGGCCGTTCAACATCAATCTGTTCTGCCACCAGCCGGCCCGCGCCGACGCTGTCGTCGAACGCGCGTGGCTCGACTGGCTCGCGCCCGCGTTCCGCGAACAGGGCGCGACGCCGCCGGCGTCGTTGTCGGAGATCTACACGAGCTTCGTCGCGGACGATGCGATGCTCGCGATGCTGATCGAAGAAAAACCGGCGGTCGTCAGCTTTCATTTCGGGTTGCCGTCCGATGAGGCCATTGCCGTGCTGAAGCGCGCGGGCATCACGCTGTTCGCGTCCGCGACGAATCCCGACGAAGCCCGGCAGATCGTCGCGGCCGGCATCGACGCGATCGTTGCGCAGGGCATCGAGGCCGGCGGGCACCGTGGCGTATTCGACTCGACGGCGCACGACGACCGGCTCGGCACGTTCGCGCTGACGCGCCTGCTGGTGCGCGAATGCGCACTGCCGGTGATCGCGGCCGGCGGCATCATGGACGGCGACGGCATCGCCGCCGCGCTGGCGCTCGGCGCGCAGGCCGCGCAGCTCGGCACCGCCTTCGTGGCGTGCCCGGAGACGTCGATCGACGACGGTTATCGCCGCGCGATCCTCGGCGACGCAGCGCGCCGCACGACATTGACGACCGCGGTCTCCGGACGGATCGCACGCGGCATCGCGAACCGACTGACCGCGCTCGGCGACGATCCGCACGCACCGGCCACGCCGGCCTATCCGATCGCATACGACGCCGGCAAGGCACTGCATGCGGCCGCGAAGGCGAACGGCGAGTTCGGCTACGGCGCGCAATGGGCCGGGCAGGCGGCGCCGCTCGCCCGGTCGCTGCCGGCGGCCGAACTGTTCGCGACGCTCGAGCGCGAGACACGGGCGGCCATCGCACGGTTACAGCATGCGCTGGACTGATTTCCCGGTTACATGCGGCGCGCCGGCGCTCGGCGCATGGGCCGCAATGCGCATGGCCGTGGACAAAATTGCAACGTCCTGTATCCACGCGCGGCGTGGATACAGCGTGATACAACGCATCGGCGAAGGCCCGTTATAAAGCGGACATGAACTCTTGAGGAGCACGACATGTCTGCTACGTGGTTCAACGGATCCTGCCATTGCGGCGCCGTGAAATTCGAAGTCCGGACCGCGCTTGCGCCGGCGACTCGCTGCAACTGCAGCCTCTGCCGCCGTCGCGGCGCGCTGATGAGCCCGATGTTCGCCGCGGCCGACTTGAAGATCGTCGAGGGCGAGGGCGCGCTGACGCTCTACCGCTTCAACACGCACACGGCTCGTCACTATTTCTGCAGCCGCTGCGGCGTCTATCCGTTTCATCAGACGCGCAAGGATCCCGCGTGCTGGCGCGTCAATCTCGGTTGCCTCGACGGTGTCGATCCCTATGCGCTCGATGCGACCGTCGCCGACGGCGCAAGCCTTTCCGTCGTGGAGGACGCATGAAGCGCTGGCTGATGATCCTGCTGTTCGCCGCCGGCGGCCTCGCGACCGAAATCGCTCATCCGGTGCAGTGTTCGCTGCTGTCAGTCAGCCGCCAGCGGACCGGCGACCGACGGGGTCGGAACGACGGCGGACAAGACTGAACCGGAACAGGTGCCGTGGGCGTCGAGTCATGTTGATCGGAAACGATAATCATGCTACCGATAAGATCGCACGCGATATATAATGCGTCCATCTGCGACACGAACAGTCGTCGCTGGAGAACGCCCATGAAACCGACCGAAACACAATCGCCCGCCGCACCGAAGCTGTCCGAATTCCTGTGCTTTGCGATCTACTCGACGAATCTCGCGTTCGGCAAGGCATACAAACCGATCCTCGAAGAGCTCGGCCTCACGTACACGCAATACATCACGATCATCGCGCTGTGGGAGGAGGGCAACCAGACGGTCGGGCAACTCGGCGAAAAGCTGTTCCTCGAATCGAACACGCTGACGCCGATCCTGAAGAAGCTCGAGGCGATGGGCTATCTGGAGCGGCACCGCGATCCGTCGGACGAACGCCAGGTGCTCGTGAGCCTGACGAAAAGCGGCCGCCGCGTGCGCGAGAAGGGGCTCGACATGAATCTGGTCGAAGCCACCGGGCTGAAACCCGACGAATTCGCGAAGATGCAGAAGGCCATCGTCACGCTGCGCGGCAACCTGATCGATTCGATCGACGAATAGACGATTAAACGCAGGCTCGATGTCGAGCCTGCGGTGCGATTGCCGGCGCGGCCCGTTCTTATGGCTGGCGTTCCGGCTGGCCCGTCCCGGTTTCCTCGGGCCCCAGCACCAGCAAATGCATGTCGCGACGCGTCACGAAGCCGAGTGCGCGATAGCGCTCGATCGCGCCGTGATTCGACGTGAGCACGTGCAGGAACGGCGTTTCCGCCCGCGCGCGGATGGTCGCGACCAACGACCGGATCAGTCCGGCCGCGAGGCCTTGGCCCCGGAAAGCCACATCCACGCACACCGCGCTGATCTCCGCATGACCGCCGGCCCTCAGCCGCTGACCGGCCATCGCCACGAGCCGGCCTTGCCGGCGTACACCGATATAGCCGCCGAATTCGACCGTGCGCGGGCCGAACGGGCCTGGCTCCGTCGCCGCGATCAGTTCGAGCATTTCCGGCACATCGGCTTCGGTGAGCCGGACATGCTCCAGAGCAGGCGCGCCGTCGAGCGTTCCCTGCCAGATCATCTGATGCAGCATCGCCCGCCAGACCACGGAAAAACCGGCCGGCGTCGGGATCTCGTCCGGCGTGACGAGTGCCGCCGGTCCATGCGCGTCGATCAGTCCGTGCAACGCGTCGAACGCGGTCGGGCTGCGGTCGGCCATGCCCGCAAACGGTGCGAGCGCAGGAGGAAAGCGACGCGCAAGCGCGTCGCCGAGGGCGAAACGATGCTGCTCCCCGGTGAGCGCGCGCCATACGGCATTGTCGAGCGGATGCGATCCGCCATCTTCCTGGTCCGTCGTCGGTTCCAGCATCGTCTGCTCCTTGATTGAAGGCCGCCCGTCGCACAGCATAGACGCGATCGTCCGCGCCGGTTGCGGGCAAACATAAAGCGCATACGATTACATCGTATGCGCTTTATTTGGCGGGCGGTGTCGTCGATTTCGTCGCGACGCTCAACGACCGAAATAGATCGAGCGCTCGGCCGTGCGAATCGCGATGCGACTGCCGGATTGCGTCGCACCGTCGGCGTTGTTGCAGTAACCGGCTGTCCGGGTGTCGGCCGCCGTTGCATCGTTGTCGCGCACCCGCTTCAGCGCGGCCTGCAGGTTGTCCGGATAGTTGGGATCGTTCGGGCGATTCGGCAGATAGCCGGCCTGCTGGAGGGCGGCCAGTTCCGCCCGCACTTGCGCGCGCGTCACGGTGCTTTCGGTCGCGAAGGCCGGTGCGGCAACGGAAGCCGACACGGCGACGAGCAGGGCTGCAATCAGTTGGGTCTTCATCATTTACCTCGACAGAAAAGAGTAATCGGAATGTGAACGCCGCGCGCCGGCAATCGGCGTCGATCGCGACTTCGTTCAACGGCCGAAATAGATCGAGCGCTCGGCTGTGCGCGTGACGGGACGGCTGCCCGATTGCGTGACGGCTGCGGCGTCGGCGCCATAACCGGACGTCGCCGTATCGGCTGCGACGGTGTCGTTCGCGTGGATACGCGTCAGCGCGACCTGCAGGTCGTCCGGGTAGTGCGGATCGTTCGCGCGGCCCGGCACATAGCCGGCCTGCTGCAACTGGACGAGTTCGGCACGCACTTGTGCACGCGTCACGACGGCGTCACTGGCAAAGGCCGGCGCGGCAACGGCGGCGGACACGGCAACGAGAAGGGCAGCGATCAGTTGGGTTTTCATCATTCACCTCGACAAGAAAATGGCAGGACATTCAGGAGGGCAGCACGTGGCCACCCGGGGCATGGCTCAGACGATGCGGATCTCGACATCGATATTGCCGCGCGTCGCCTTCGAATACGGGCAGGTCTGGTGCGCGGTGTCGACGATGTGCTGCGCGACGTCGCGATCGAGTCCCGGCACGCTCACGTTCAGGCGGGCCTGCAGGAAGTACGCGTTGCCGCCCGTGCCCAGATCCACTTCGGCATCGACCGCGAGATCGGCCGGCAGCGTGACCTTCGCCGCGCGCGCCGCGAGCTGCATCGCGCCGATGAAGCAGGCCGACCAGCCGGCCGCGAACAGCTGTTCCGGATTCGTGCCGTTCCCGGCGCTGCCCGGCGACGACAACTGGATGTCGAGGCGGCCGTCGGAACTGCGAGCCGCGCCGTCGCGGCCGCCGGAAGTCGTATGCGTCTTGCCCGTGTACAGCACTTTTTCGATCTTGCTCATCGTTCACTCCGTCAGGTAGGAAGGTTTTTCTCTGATGCGATTCGATCGCATGCGATGCAGTTTGGTCGAGACGACCGAGCACGTCAAGCGGATTCGATTAAATCGCATACGATATTTTGTATTTCAATGTATCTAGAGCGTGGCGAGCCTTGCCGGACAAGGCTCCCGGGCGATCAAACCCTTATATTGAAAAGACGACCCGGACCGGAAGATTCAGCGATGGCAGGGCAGATGGCCGCGCCGGAATAGCGGTCGCCCGGGCCTTCGGCAACCCGGTCATGCCGGGCGGACTTCGGCGATCACGACCAGGACCACCGCCGCGTCGGCCGGCAACTGGCGGTGGGAAAAGGCCGAGCGCGCGTGTCCGGCCTTGTTGCCCAGCACCTGGGCGAACAGGTCGGAGGCGCCGTCGATCACGGCCGGTTGACCGTGGAAGCCGTCGGCCGACGCGACGTGCCCCTCGACGCGCACGATGTGATGCAGGCGGTCGAACCCGCCGAGGTGCTTTCCGATCTGGGCAAGCACGTTCAGCGCCGCGAGCTGCGCCGCGCGCCGACCGTCATCGACGCCCAGTTGTTCGCCGACGCGCCCCGTATAGGCCACCTTGCCGTCGACGAGCGGCAATTGCCCGGAAATGAACAACAGGTTGCCTGCCTCACTGACGGCCGTATAGCTGCCGAGCGGTTGCGGCGGTTCGGGTAGCGTGAAGTCGAGTTCGGCCAGCTTCTGTTCGATCGTCATGGCATGCTCCTTCGGGGATCGTTGATGAGTTGGCCGCGGTGTGGACGCGCGACTCGCCACGGCCTCTGTCAGTCACTCTAGTGAGGCGGTCGGGGCCGGTAAATATCGTTCGCGCAATTGACTCGACACGCGGTGTAACGAATCGCCCGCGGTGCAACGCGGTGCGAACGCGTACCACCGGTATCGCCGATACGCTGGTTTCCTGGCGGCGATTCATGCACACTCGGTGCTTCAGCGTCCCGCCGCGAAACAACGCGCGCTGGCGGGCCGGAAGCGCCGTGCCTGGTTGCGGGCGCACGCCGGATTCGCCGTCTTGCAACCGCGCCAGGCGGCACGAGGAAGCAGGAGCCGCCCCCATGCAGAGAAAATTCGATGACCTCCTGCTCGGCAGCATCGAGCTGTTCTGTCTGGCAGCCGAACTCGGCAGCTTCACGCTTGCCGCAACGGCCGCGAGCGTCACGCCGGCCGCGGTGAGCCGGTCGGTCGCGCGGCTCGAGGAGCGTCTCGGCGTACGCCTGTTCGTCCGGACGACGCGCCAGATCCGGCTCACCGATTCTGGGCGGCGCTATTTCGAGCAATGCCGTGATGCGTTGTCGCAGCTCGTCGACGCGGAGCGCGAAGCGACGGGGCAGCAGGCAACGCCGGCCGGCGTGCTGCGCATCAGCATGCCGACGCCATACGGACACTATCGCGTGCTGCCGCTGCTGCCCGCGTTTCGCGAGCGATACCCGGACGTACGCGTCGAAACCCATCTCAGCAACCGCAACATCGACTTCGCCGAGGAGGGTTTCGACCTTGCGATCCGCGGCCGCGCGCCAGCGGATTCGAGCCTGGTCGCACGCAAGCTGGAGGACGCCGAGCTCGTCGTCGTCGCGACGCCGGGCTATCTGAAGCGCGCCGGCGTGCTGCGCACGGTCGACGATCTGCACTCGCACGAATGCATCCAGTTCGAGCTTCCGAGCAGCGGCCGCCCGATTCCATGGCTGTTCAGCGACGGATCGGCGGAAATCGACGTTGCGACGACGGGCGGCTACGGCACGTCGGGCGACGTCCTCGCCGGCGTCACGCTCGCGCGCAGCGGTGCGGGCCTGTTCCAGACCTATCGCTTCATCGTCGAGCGGGATCTGCGGGAAGGCACGCTCACTGAGGTGCTGTCCGCGCAGGGCGGGCGATCGCGGCCGTTCATGCTGCTGTATCCGCATGCACGCTATCTGTCGTCACGCGTGCGCGTCTTCGTCGACTTTCTCGTCGAACATCTCGAACAGGCACCCGCAAGGCGGACTCGCTAGTCGCGGCCAGCCATGCCGTCGACCGGGCAGAGCGGGGCGCCGACGCCACGCCTGCGCCGGCATCGGGGCGCCGGCATCATCCGCGCCGGCGCATGTTCACGACGTTGCCGCTCAGTGCCCGGCGCTCTGGCCACCGTCCACGTGCAGAATCTCGCCGGTGACGAACGGCGCCGAATCGAGATACAGGATCGCGCCGACGATGTCGCTCATCTCGCCCATCCGGCCGACCGGATGCAGCGATGCGAGCGTCGCGTGCGTGTCAGGCGCGTGCATCGGCGACTTGATGATGCCGGGCGACACCGCGTTCACGCGGATGCCGGCCTTCGCATATTCAATTGCGAGCGACTTCGTCGCCGCATTGATCCCGCCTTTCGTCAGCGATGCGAGCACCGACGGCACATTGCTGTTCGCGTGATCGACGAGGCTCGTCGTGATGCTGACCACGTGACCGCCGCCGTTTCCGTTGCGCTGCATCGCCGCAATCGCGCGCTGCGTGATGTGGAAGAAGCCGTCCATGTTCACGCGGGTGATGGCCGCATAGTCGTCCGCCGTGTATTGCGTGAACGGCTTCGCGATGAAGATGCCCGCGTTGTTGACGAGCGTGTCGACCCGGCCGAAGCGCTCGATGGCGGCGTCGACCACGCGCCGCGCGACAGCCGGGTCGCCGATGTCGCCCGCGACGGTGACGAGATCGGGGGCGTCCGACGTCCCGATCGAACGGGACGTCGCGACCACGCGATGGCCCTGCGCGCGGAATGCGTTGACCGCTTCGGCGCCGATGCCTTGCGATGCGCCGGTGACGATGATGACTTTGGAAGTGCTCATGATATGCCTCGACAGGTGACTGGTTTTCGGCTTCAGCGCCGACCGGATCGATGAATCCGATGGACGCAACTCTAGGCGCGGCGGGCCGGAGTTCGAATACCCACCATGGACCAACAGTCTTGCGTCGCGGGAACAAATGCGGGGCGGGGGAAGCGGCGAGGATGCTGGAGGAGCTGCGTCGACGCGATCGCCAGTGCGCCGTCTTTCACACACAGCGACACGCGTCGATCGTTGTGAATTCGAAGGTTTGCGCAGCGGAATGCTGGGAATGTCGTGTACCGGATCGTTCGTCACGCATCGGGCACTTCTGTTTTTTATCGAAAATATCCGGATAACTTTTCTTATCATGATAGCTGTATTTTTTATTAAAACTCCCGGATACGAAAACGCGCCTGACCGAACGCCTCCCCAAGAGAATCAGGGCAGGGCATGCGGCCGCACGTGGATGTTCGGTGCGTAATCCGGCACTCCGAACACGACCAAAACTGGCACAATCCTGCCCACATCCGTAGATACGGCCCGATATCGCCCGGAGATTGCCCGGTGGCGGACGACGCCGATTCGCTCGTCCCGGACGCTTGCTTCGGCCGGCGCAGCACCTGCGCGAGCGCCCCCGAACAGCCGGCGCGGTATGCGCGTCTCGCGGCATGCCGGGTGCCGCGAGACGCGACGAGAGTCGCGAGCGGGCGGCTCGATACATCCGGTTTTGGGGCTGCAGGGGCAACGTAGTTTTACGCCGCATGCATCGCACCGTGACGCAGGCCGCAATCAATACACTTTCCATGCACGCGTTGAACACACTGCACGAACAGGTCGAAAAATTCAGGGAATGGGCGGCGCTATACCCAGTCCACCAGCGAAGTGTCGAGTGGGAATGTGAGTACGGCCATTGGGAAGCGCTGTGGGACGCGTCGCTTGCCGTCGTCGACTCGCTTGCGCCGGCCGCCTGGACCGCAACCGCGTGCGCCGATCTGCTTTACGCGATTGCCCGCGACCAAGCGCTGGAACACATTTCGAGCATGCTCTGGACGCAACCCGACGCGTTACTGGCACTTGCGCGCGCCTCGATCGACGCGTCGGAGCCGAACGCCAAATGGCAGTTGGCCGCGCGACTCGGCGGGCTGGGTTCGCATGCCGCCGAGGCCGAGGCACTGCTGTTGCGCCTGGTGGACGACGAGGACGAATACGTGCGCCGGCGTGCCTTGCTTGCGTTGGGCGCACTGAAGTCCACGCATGCCGAGGCGCTCGCGGAGCGTGCGTGGCACACCGGACACGAATATCAGCGGATTGCCGCGTTGTGGGTGCTCAAGAACATCCAATCCGGAAAGCTGGTGCAATACGTGAAGCTGGCCGAGGCAGACGGTCGCGAGTACGTCGTACGGAACGCGCGAGACGTGTCATGAATATGGGTTGAACGGCCGCGGCACATCGTGCGGCTGGGACCCGGCGGCGGTTGGTCGGCAGATCTGCCGCTAGAGCGACATTTCCATGTAGCCCAAAGCGGACATTACAACTTAGCCACCACAACAAAACTTATCGATAACTATGATTATGTCAAATATGGAATTCACCCAACATCACCACTGAAATCCCGACCAGACGCCCAGAATCCCGCCTCACCGGTCGCTCGCAGCACCGATTTCCAGCGTGAACGCAACTGCGGCAAAACCAGCGACACGCAACGCCCCCGACGGCCGCCCGCCAGACGCCGTCTCCAACTACCGCAAACCGCCCGCTACAGGACGATCAGGACAACCACATCCCCTGCATCTTGTGCGAGAAATGCGCTCGCTCGGCCGTCTCCATCAGCGACAGGAATTCGTCCTGCATCATGTGGATCAGCGCTTCGTGGTCGCCGGCCTCGAAATACACTTCCGGCTGCTGCGCGAGATGTTCCTCGAGGAACGTCTTCATCCCGTACGCCATGCACACCGGCGGCAACGCGCCGAGGTCGCAATCCTTGAACAGTTCGCGCAGTTTGATTTCCCTGGCGAGCACGAGATGACGGCCGGTCTTGACCCAGAGGTCCGACAGGCGCACCGCGTGCGACGTCGGCAGCACGGCGGCGACGTAGCCTTCGTCGTCCTCGAGCAGCACGGTTTTCGCGAGGCGATCGCCGGGGATATGCGCGGCGGCGGCCGTCTCCATGCTGGTATGGCTATACGGGTGGTACACGACTTCGTACCGCGATGACTTCTGGCGCAGGCAATCCTGCAGGGTGGCTGATACAGGCATGGCACACCTCGTCTTGACGAATCGGGCGAACGAAGTTCGCTCCGGATTCGTTCAGCATAGGTCGCATTGCGGCCAATGGAAACGCCCTCGCACGACGTCCGCACGGGCGGTCCGATATCCGGCTTCGGCCCTTTTTGCGGTCGACACGGCCGCCCTCGCCGGCAGGCGAAATTCGTGCCCGGAATGCGCATGGAACATCCCGACCACACCCGCCTTTCTTGAAGACAAAACGAGCGATAACCGGTCCGGTGCGATGACTCGAATCCATGCGACGGCGGCTCCTAACCAGACCGTTAGTTGCATTTAAAGAAAGGGCGTCGGGGCCTGAAAATCATCTCGTCAGCCGCCCGGGATCAGCCGGCCACGCAGCGGCGAAGCCGTCGCAAACCATGCCCGACAAAGACCGAAACGCGCCCTATACTGAGCCAACCGCCCGCCATCCTGCGGCAGCCGATTCCGGGAGCGACCATGCACTACCAGTTGATCTACGAACTCGTCGACGATTATCTGTCCCGCCGCGAACAGTACCGCGCCGAGCACCTCGCACTCGCGCAGGCGGCAACCGAGCGCGGTGAGCTCATGCTCGCAGGCGCATTGCAGGATCCAGCCGACCGGGCCGTGCTCGTCTTCGAAGGCGACTCGCCGGAAGCCGCCGAATCGTTCGCCCGCGCCGATCCGTACGTGCAGCACGGCCTCGTCAAATCCTGGTGCGTGCGTCCGTGGCGCGTCGTGGTCGGCAAGCACGCCCCGCGCTAGCGGCGTCCCCCTGCTACAGCCACCCCGCCCGCTTGAAGCGCCACCACAACGCGAGATCGGCGGCGACCATCACCGCGATGCAGCCGTAGAAGCCGTACTTGAGGTGCAGTTCGGGCATGTTCGCGAAGTTCATCCCGTAAATGCCGGCGATCATCGTCGGTATCGCGAACAGCGCGGCGAACGAACCGAGCCGCTTGGTCACCTCGTTCTCCGAGAGCGAAATCATCCCGAGGTTGACCTGGATCGCGGTCACGACCATCTCGCGCCGCCCTTCGATCGTCTTCACGATCCGCTGCAGGTGGTCGTACACGTCGCGGAAGTAATGCTCCATCCCGCTGCAGATCTGCGGAATGCGTCCGCCGGTGAGCTTCGCGAGCGGCTCGATCAGCGGCGCCGTGTGCTGGTGCAGCGTCACGAGCCGGCGTTTCAGCGAATAGAGATCCTCGATGATCGCGCGCGACGACGCGGGCGAGGCCTTGGTGAAGATGCGGTCCTCGAGTTCCTCGAGCTCGTTGCCGAGCGTCTCAAGGATCGGGAAATAGCGGTCGACGACCTGATCCATCAGCGCATAGAACACGAACGCCGACCCTTCCTGCAGCAGATGCGGCTCGCGCTCGCAGCGCTTGCGCACGTCGCGGAAGTCCTGCTCGGTATGGTTGCGGATCGACAGCACGTAGTTCGGGCCGACGAACACGTTCAGCTCGCCGACCTTGAATTCGCCGTCGTCGTCGAGCTCGACCATATGCAGCACCGCGAACAGCGAATCGCCGTACTCCTCGATCTTCGGCCGCTGATGCCCCTTGCGGGCATCCTCGAGCGCAAGCTCGTGCAGCCCGAATTCCTCACCCATCAGGTCGATCTCGTCCGGCGTCGGATCCTTCAGCGCGACCCACACGAAACACTCGGGTTTCGACACGTAGTCGCTGATGGCGTCGATATCGATTTCGGCCAGCTTGCGGCCGTCCTGGTATGCAGCACAGTTGATCAGCATGTTGTCCGTCATGTTGCAGTTTTCGCATCAGTTTACCGGTTTGACGCGCGGGCGGTCCGGCTTGCGCGACACGCCGATATTGGTCATGATCGGACTGCGTGCGACGCGGCACGCGCACGACATCGCTTCGACAGACGCACGGCACGGCCGTGCGGCCCAACCGTCAAGGAGACAAACCCATGTGGTATTTCTCGTGGATACTCGGCATCGGCGTGGCGCTCGGCTTCGGCATCATCAACGCGATGTGGCTGGAGGCGGAAGTCTTCTCGCGCGGCGACAAGCGCAGCGACGCGTCGCGCGGGGATCCGGGGGGCCGGTATTCGTGACGCACCTGGTTTTCTTCTGCGGTCATGCCGGCACCGGCAAGACCACGCTCGCGAAGCGGCTGATCGGGCCGCTGATGCGCGCGACCGGCGAAGCCTTCTGCCTGCTCGACAAGGACACGCTCTACGGCCGCTACAGTTCGGCCGCGATGGGCGCCCTCACCTCCGATCCGAACGATCGCGACAGCCCGCTCTACCTGAAACACCTGCGCGATCCCGAATACCAGGGCCTGCTCGACACGGCCCGCGAGAACCTCGCGCTCGGCATCGGCGTGCTCGTGGTCGGCCCGCTGTCGCGCGAAGTGCGTGATCGGCGCATCCTCGACCGCACGTGGCTGGGCATCGGGCCGGACGTCGTGCTGACGGTCGTATGGGTCCATACCGCGGAAGACGTCGCGCACCAGCGGATCGTCGCGCGCGGCAATCCGAACGACGCGTACAAGCTCGCGCATTGGGACGAATACCGGCAACGCCGCTTCGTGCCGACCGGCCACGAATGCGACGGCATCGTGATGTTCGACAACACCGCGCCGTCCGACGCGGACATCGATGCGCTGCTGTACCGCATCGCGCCGCCGGCGCCGCAGGCAACGATCGTCCCGCCGCTGCCCGCCTGAGCGGCGCGCACCGCCCTGCTCTTCCCCGCCGCGACGCGCTAAAAAAACAACGCCGGAAGCGCTGTTGCGCTCCCGGCGTCGCACGGCCCTCGTGCCGGAGACCGGTCGTCAGGCGACTTCGTGCACGCGCTCCATCGTGCCACCTTCGTACAGCTTGCCGAAGCGGTTCGCGAGGAACGCCTTCAGCGACACCTTTTCCTGCGGGATGAAACCGCTCTGCGGCAGCTTCTTTTCGCGGAACAGATCCAGCACCGCGCACATCGCGCCAGCCGTCGTGATCTGGATCGCGCTCATGTGCATCCCGCACACGTCCTTCGCGAAAATCTTGCGCGTGAATACGTCCTGCACGAGCTGGCCGTCCTTCACGCCCGTCACCGTGACGAACACGAGCACGACGTCCTGCTTCGTCGACGGCACCGCGCGGCGCATGATCGACTTCAGCGTGTCGCGGTCGCTCGACAGGCGCAGGTCCTCGAGCAAGAACTGCACGAGTTCGCGGTGGCCCGGATAGCGCACCGACTTGTAGTCGAGCGTCTCGACCTTGCCCGACAGCGTTTCGCACAGCGTGCCCAGGCCGCCCGACGTGTTGAACGCTTCGTATTCGGTGCCGTCGAGCGAGAAGTGCTCGAGGCCTTCGAGCGGCTGCACCCACTGCTTGCGGCCGTCGCGGATCGCTTCGCACGGCTGGCAGTATTCGTTGATCAGACCGTCGACGCTCCACGTCAGGTTGTACTTCAGCGCGTTGGTCGGATACTCGGGCAGCGCGCCGACGCGCATCTTCACGTCGCGCACTTCGCTGAAGCCGTTCACGAGCTCGTGTGCGGCGATGCCGATGAAGCCCGGCGCGAGGCCGCACTGCGGCATGAACGCGCGGTCCGAACCGTCCGCCAGTTCGCGGATCGCGTGCGTCGCGCGCACGTCTTCGGTCAGGTCGAAGTAATGAACGCCGGCAGCCTTGGCCGCCGCGGCGACGTTGACCGCGAGGTAATACGGCAGCGCGTTGACGAGCGCATCGAAGCCCTTCACGGCTTCACGGATCGCATTGGCGTCGGCCGAATCGACACGTTGCGTCGCGATGCCTTCACGCGACAGCTTGGCGAGCGCATCCGCGTCGCGGTCGAACGCGACCACTTCGTAGTCGCCCGTTTCACGCAGCATGTGAGCAATGGTGTGGCCGATCAGACCTGCGCCGACGATGGCGATTTTCATGCGCTTATCTCCTGAGGATGAGTTTGGTGTTGGTGTACGGCGTCGAGCCATGAACACAGTTTAGGGACACGCAAAATCAGTTCCAAGACGAAGAATGATGCGAAACGACCGTTTAATTCGACGATATGACGACGCATTTCGTCACAACGACCAAATCATCTAAAAATCGCGTATATGACGCGCCGCAAACGGGCCGCGATGGGCGCGTTTGGACGGGCACGAAGGAACATGCAAGGAGGAAGATGCGCGAGGCAACGCCCCGCCCCGCGGCGAGCGCCGTCGACGGGTATCAGGGGAAGGGAAAGGAGGAAAAACCGACGCGACGAATCGAATCGCGCCGCGATGTCACACGCGACACCGCACGCGATACGTCATCCGCCGATCGTGCCGCGATCGATCTTGCGCGACAGGATGATCGACGTCGTCGTACGCTCGACGCCTTCGAGCGTGCCGATCTGGTCGAGCAGATCGTTGAGCCGCTCCGGCGAATCCGCACGCAGCCATGCGACATAGTCGTATTCGCCGCTCACCGCGCACAACAGCTGCACCTCGGGCATCCGGTCGAGCTTGCGCAGCACGTCCTTGCCGAACTTCGGCGTGAGGATGATGCCGACGTACGCATAGATGCTTGCATCGAGCACGTCCTGTCCGAGCCGCACGCTGTATCCGGCGATCACGTTGGTGCGCTCGAGCCGCGCGATGCGCGCGACGACCGTCGTGCGTGCGACATCGAGCTGTCGCGCGAGATCGGCGACGCTTGCGCGCGCATCCGCTTGCAGCAGCGCGACGAGTTGCCGGTCGAGGTCGTCGAGTTGGTCGAGGCGAGGTGGACGCATGAGGCTGGGCCGGTGTGCAACGCGCCGGCGAAATGGAACGTGACGCGATGATAGCGCCGAACGCCGGTGCGCCCAAACGGCATCGCACGCGGTCATGGGCTCACGCGTTCGCATCGCCCGCCTCGTTCGCGTGCGGCGTCCGACGTGTCGATCGAACGCCGTCGATCGTCGCCCGCCCGCTATGTCCCTTTCAATTTCGATTCGTATCGGATGTAAGCAAGTGTCGCTTTCGCTGTCGCGTTTCAGGCGACGTGCTACTAATAACGGGTGACAAGAGTTCGGCGCTCGCGGCATCGGCCGCCGCGCCCGCTCGCACGACACCACCCCGGAGAGCCAACCATGAAGAAAATCTCGCTCACCCTCGCCACGCTCGCCGTTGCGGCCAGCGCATTCGCGCAAACGCCGCCGCAACCGCAAACGCCCGCTCCGTCGACGGCGACTGCGACGGCCGCATCGGCCCCGAGCGCCGAACAGCGCGCGGCGCGCCACGAAGCGCGCATCGAGCAACGCATCAAGTACCTGCACGATCAGCTGAAGATCACGTCAGCGCAGGAGCCGCAATGGAAGACGTTCGCCGACACGATGCGTGAAAACGGCGACACGATGGGCCGCCTCTATCGCACGCGGATGGAAAGCCAGAACGTGTCCGCGGTCGACGACATGAAGCAGTACGCGGAACTCGCGCAGGCGAACGCGGACGGCGCGAAGAAGCTCGCCGACGCATTCGCGCCGCTCTACGAGAGCTTCCCGGCCGACCAGAAGGCACTCGCCGACACGACGTTCCGCAGCTGGCTGCATCACGGCGGCGAACACCGCGGCAAGGGCAAGGCCAGAAGCAAGGAAGGCAAGGCGGCCGCCGCGCCGGCCGCAAGCGCGCCCGCACAACCCTGACGTCCGCCCGCCGGCGTCGCGCTGCCCGCCCGGGCCGAACGGCGTCGCGCATCCCGCAGGAACCCGGTGCGTCACACGGCGCGCCGGATTCGGGATAAGCTCCCGGCTTTTCCCGCACTTCCCCCCGCCATGCTCGAACTCAAGCACATCGATTTGCGTACCGACCCGCAGGCCCGTCGCGTCGTGAAGGACGAAACCGTCACGGTCGCATTCGCGGAGGCCGACGGCGAACTGATGAGCCTCGAAGGCCCGAACCGCTATGTCGCGGGCGACGCGCTGATCACCGGCTCGACCGGCGACCGCTGGGTCGTGTCGCGCGCACGCTTCGACGCGAAATACCTGCCCGCCGATCCGGCACTCGCGCACGGTGCGCCGGGCGCCTACCGGAACCGGCCGGCCGTCGTGCTCGCCCGCCGGATGGACGAGCCCTTCACGATCGCCCGCTCGGAAAACGGCGACACGCTGCGTGGCGTCGCCGGCGACTGGGTGATGCAGTATGCGCCCGGCGACTACGGCGTCGTCCAGGCGCAGCGTTTCGCGCAGGTCTACCGCGACGCGTAACGCGTAGCGCGCGACGCCGGCATCGCGCCGGCGCGCGCGTTCACGTCAACGTTCAGGCAAAGTCTTCGTCGAGTTCGAGTTCCGCGTCGCGCTCGACGGGCTCGCCGGCCGCGTGCCGCTCCTCGAGCGAACCCAGCATCGCTTCCGTGTACGCATGCAGCACCGCATGGCTGCGGGCGCGCTGCATCGGCCGGAGCGCCAGATAGCGCGCCAGTGCGGCCGGCACGATGCGGATGTCGAGCGTCATCCGTTTCGGCGTCGAACCGAAACGCATCGCGAGCCACTGCACGGACAGGAAACGCCCGCGTGCGTCGCTGCTTTCGACAAAGCGCGTCTGCTCCGGAAAGAGATCGCAGATCACACGCGCGAGCGCGTCGAATTCGGCGCTCTGGCATTCGATCAGATAGTCGTCCATTCCGCCTCTCCCGTCAGGCCGCCGCACGCGGCGACCGGCACGTCTTCACCAGCACGGCGACCAGGATCGCGGCCAGCACGAAATACACGGCCTCGAGCGATCCGGCCGGCAGCACGCGCACCTGATACAGCAGCGCCGGCGCGACCGCCAGCGCATGCAGCACGATCGCGAGCGGCAGCACGCCCGCGCGGCCGGCGCGCACGCCGCGCCAGACCAGCACCGACAGCGCGAGTTGCACCACGAACGCCGAGCAGCGCTCGAGCAGCAACAGCAGCATCGACTGTGCCGACAAGGTCGCCAGCATCACGTGCAGCCGCACGACGGTATCGCCCGGCAGGTCCGCGAGCTGCGTCTCGAGCTGGCCGCGGCTCGCGAGCCACGCGAGATACGACCACTGGCCCCATACGAGCACGCCGACGAACCACGCTTCGGCGCCGGCATGGCCGATCCCGTAGCCGATGCCGCGCCCGTCGCCGGCCGACGCGCCGTAGCGGCGGTTCAGGAACCGGATCCCGAGATAGCGGCCGACCTCCTCGAACACGGCGGTCGCGAGCGCGCTGTACGCGACGAATGCGAGCGGCTGCGTGAGCCAGCCGCCGGCGGGCGTCTGGCTCAGCACGAGGCCATGGAATGCGCGTTCGACGATCATCGCGAACAACGTGAAGACGGCGACACCGACGATCGTGTCGCGGCGGTCGAGCGAAAGCGGCTTGCGCAGGATACGGAAGAGAAAGAACGGCAGTAGCGCGATGATCAGCGTGGCGGCGATCAGCACCGCCAGCGTGACGGGAGCGACAGTCATGAATTTCCTTGTTCTGGGCAGCGCACCTGACGCGCTGCGTGCCCCGAATGATACTCAGCTTGCGGTCGACGCGCGCGCAATCAGCTCGCCCGGCAGCAACGCGACGCGCACGTCGCCAGCCGCGCCGTCGATGCGCTCGTGCACGAATTCGACGGCCTTGTAGCCGATCTCGTAGGTCGGCTGACGAATGGTCGTGATGCCGATCAGTTCGGCCCACTCCGGATCGTCGATCGACAGCAGCGCGGCCTTTTCCTGCCACGCCGCGCCGAAACGCGCGCGCAGATGGCGCGCGATCGCGAGCGCGACCGGCGCGTTGGCGGCGAACAGCGCCGCACGCACGCCGCGCCGCGCCGCGTCGTCGATGCGAGCGTCGAGGTCGGCAAGCGCCGCCGCGGCCGCGGCGGGCTCGTTCAGGTCGAGCACGACCGTCGGCGGCACCGGCAGTCCGCGCGCGTCGAGCGCCGCGCGAAACGCGGCCTCGCGCAGGCGCCGCGAGCTGACGTGCTCGAACGGCTGCACGACGAAATGGATCGCATCGAAGCCGCGCGCGACCAGATGCGCGATCGCCGTCTCGATCGCCTCGGTATTGTCGAGCCCGATCAGATCGGCCTCGAAGCCCTCGACCGTCCGGTCGACGAGCACGGCCGGAATGCCGGCGCCGCGCAGCGGGCGCAGCACGTCTTCCTCGGCGCCGAGCGCGTTGACGATCAGCCCTTCGACCCGGTAGGTGGTGAGCAGCTGCAGGAAGCGCCGCTCCATCTCGACCTCATTGGCCGCGTGACAGATGAGCGGCATGTAGCCGAGCGCGTGGCACGCGGCCTCGACGCCTTGCAGCACTTCGACGGTATACGGATTGGTCAAGTCGGCCGCGAGCATGCCGAGCAGCCGGTTGCGGCCGCGCTTCAGCCCGCGCGCCATCTGGTTCGGCCGGTAGTTGAGACGTGCGATCGCCGCCTCGATCCGCTGGCGCAGATCGGCGGACAGCACGTGCGTCTCGCCGTTCAGATAGCGCGAAACGCTGGTCTTGCCCGTGCCGGCTTCGCGTGCGACGTCGCTGATCGTCGCCGGACGCTGCGTGGAAGGTTGCGAATCGCTCAAGTCGTGCCTCGCGACGTACGATCCGCGCCGCTTCGTGTGCGGACGGACCTTTGTTGTTGGATACGAAAGCCACCCGGCGGACGCCGCCGCCCCCCCTGCTTCGCGATCGATCGAAGCCGGCGCGTTCGCGCCCGCTCCGGTCGCCTGAAACGCACGGCGATCGGCCGCACCGGACCTGGCACGGATGCCCGCCGCCGGACGCCGCCGGCCGCGTGGCCGGGTCGTCGATGCGACGAGCGGGCGATCATAACGCAGCCTGCCCTCCCGTACCAAGACCATCGCCTCTAACCCGGCCGGCGGCCCCGCCGGCTGACCGCCCCCGCTCAGACGCCCGCGAGCGCGTCGGGATTGACGAGGTTCGTGCGCAGCGTGCCGGCCAGCGCGCCGACCAGGTTTTCCGCGGCGCAGCGCGCCATCGCATGGCGCGTCTCGTGCGTCGCCGAGCCGATATGCGGCAGCGCGACGACATTGTTCATCCGCAGCAGCGGCGAATCCGCCGGCAACGGCTCCTTCTCGAACACGTCGAGCCCCGCGCCGCGGATCGTGCCCGCGCGCAGCGCGTCGACCAGCGCGGCCTCGTCGACCACCGGCCCGCGCGACGCGTTGATCAGGATCGCGCCGCGCTTCATCTTCGCGAATTCGGCCGCGCCGATCAGGTGGCGCGTTTCCGGCGACAGCGGCACCTGCAGGCACACGAAGTCCGACTGCGCGAGCAGTTCGTCAAGCGTCACGCGACGGGCGCCGTACTGCGTTTCGGCTTCGGCATGCGCGGAACGATTCGTGTACAGCACCTGCATCCGGAAGCCGAGCGCCGCGCGGCGCGCGACCGCGCCGCCGATCCGCCCGAGCCCGACGATGCCGAGCGTCTTGCCCTGAACGTCGGTGCCGTACAAATCGGGGCCGATGCTGCGATGCCAGTGGCCGGCCTTCACCCACTCCGCCAGTTCGACCACACGCCGCGCGGACGCGAGGATCAGCGAGAACACGGTATCGGCGGTCGATTCCGTCAGCACGTCGGGCGTATGCGCGAGCACGATGCCGCGCCGCGTGAGATCCGCGACGTCGAAGTTGTCGTAGCCGACCGAGATCGTCGACCAGGCCTTCAGCCGCGGGGCACGATCGAGCATCTGCGGCGTGACCTTCAGGCTCGCGCCGATCGCGCCGTCCGCGTCGCCGAGGGCATCGGCGAGCGCGTCGGCGCCGTCGGCCTGCACGACTTCCGCATGCTCGCGCAGATACGCGAGCACGTCATCGGGCAGCGGCTTGTACGCGACGATACGAGGCTTCATCGTTTTCATTTTCCTTGCAGCGGCGTCGCGAGCGGGTGCGCATCGCGCGCCTGGGGTTTGACGGACAGCGTGAGGATCACCGCGGCCACGAGCGCGGCGCTCATGAACGCATACGATGCGACGGGCGACCCGGTCGCCCCGTTCAGATAGCCGACGAAATACGAGCCGACGAACGAGCCGAGCGCGCCCATGCTGTTGATCAGCGCCATCGCGCCGCCGGCGACGTTCCTCGGCAGCAGCTCCGGAACGATCGCGAAGAACGGGCCGTACGGCGCGTACATCGCGGCGCCCGCGACGACCAGCAGCGCATACGAGATCCAGAAATGCGACGAGCCGAGCGCATACGACGCGGCGAACGCGGCCGCGCCGATCAGCAGGAACGGCCACACGAAGCCGCGGCGCGAACCGACCTTGTCGGACGCCCACGACGCGACCAGCATTGCGATCGTCGCCGCGAGGTACGGCATCGCCGACAGCCAGCCGGTCGCGACCATGCCGAGCTCGGAGCCGTTCTTGACGATCGACGGCAGCCACAGCACGAAGCCGTACACGCCGATGCTCCAGCAGAAGTATTGCGCGCACAGCTTGATCACCGCCGGCGAGCGGAACGCCTCGCCGTAGTTGCGCACGGGCTTGATCGCCGCCTGTTCGGCCGCGAGCGCGGCATCGAGGTCGCTCTTTTCCTCCGCAGTGAGCCACGGCGAATCGGCCGGCTTGTCCTGCACCAGGAACCACCAACACACGGCCCAGATGATGGCCGGCACGCCTTCGGCGATGAACATGTGGCGCCAGCCGAATTCGTGCACGAGATAGCCCGACACGATCGACATCCACAGCACGGTGACCGGGTTGCCGAGGATCAGGAACGTGTTCGCGCGCGAGCGCTCGTTCTTCGTGAACCAGTTGCTGATGTAGATGAGCATCGCCGGCATCACGGCCGCTTCGACCACGCCGAGCATGAAGCGGATCGCCATCAGCGACGGGATGTTGGTGACGACGCCCGTGAGCGCCGCGCAAGCGCCCCACAGCACGAGGCTGGCGAACACGAGCTTCTTGACGCTGCGGCGCTCCGCGTAGATCGCGCCCGGAATCTGGAAGAAGAAGTAGCCGAGGAAGAACAGCGCGCCGATCAGCGACGACAGGCCCTTGCTGATCCCGAGGTCCTGGTTGATGCCGGCCGCTGCCGCGAACCCGTAGTTCGCGCGGTCGAGGTAAGCGAGGCTGTACGTGATGAAGACGATCGGCATGATCGTCCACCAGCGTCGTGCTGCGAGATTGGCTGCCATCAGAGTGTCTCCTGGGTGGACCGGAGCGGGCGCTCGAGCGCTTGCTCCCGTCCCGTCCTTTCGGGAATCGACCGGCGTCGGCGCATCGGCGCCTGCTCCGGCCTCATGCAAAACCGTGCACGAAGCACGAAATGGGTCCGCGGATTGTGCCGTGTCCGGCCTCTCATTGCGCGGTGACGCTTTCCTCTAAGCGATCGGCTCGATTGCTGACGTTTTCGAGCCGATCAAGTGCCTCGCGGGTCGGCAGGCCTTCCGAATCGCCGACCACCTGGATCGCGAGCGCCCCGATGCGGTTGCCGCGCGCGACCGCCTGCTCGACGGACCGGCCTTCCAGCAGCGCGCTGACCACGCCGACCGCGAAGCCGTCGCCGGCGCCGACCGTGTCGACCACGTTCGCGACGCGCTCGCCCGCGACCGTGCCCTCGCGGCCGTCGGCCGTGCGGAAGTACGCGCCCTCGGCGCCGAGCTTGATCACCACGCCTCGCGCGCCCTGTGCCAGATAGAAGCCCGCGATGTCGGCGGGCGTGTCGTGCCCGGTGAGCTGCTGCCCTTCGGCGAGGCCCGGCAGCACCCAGTCGGCGAGCGTCGCGAGCGCGTTCAGCGTCTTCGCCATCACGTCGGCGGACGGCCACAGCGTCGGGCGCAGGTTCGGGTCGAACGAGATCGTCTTGCCCGCCGCGCGCATCTCGCGCGCCAGCTGGAACGCGAGTTCGCACGACGTCGCGGAAATTGCCGGCGCGACGCCCGTCAAGTGCAGGTGACGCGCGCCGAGCACGTAGTCGGCCACGTAGTCGTCGCACGACAGGTGGCTCGCGGCCGAGCCCTTGCGGAAATATTCGACGGTCGGGTCGCTGCCGTCGTCGTTGCGCGACTTCAGCTGAAAACCGGTCGGATAGCGCGGGTCGACGGTCACGCACGACGCGTCGATGCCTTCGCGCGCGAGCGTGTCGAGCACGTAACCGCCGAACGAATCGCGGCCCACCCGGCTCATCCAGCCGACTCGGAAGCCGAGCCGCGACAGGCCGATCGCGACGTTCAGGTCCGCGCCCGCGATCCGTTTCGTGAATTGCGACGCATGCGCGAGGTGGCCGGGCTCGGCGGCGACGAACATCGCCATCGCCTCGCCGTAGGTCACGACATCGAGTGCTGCCTTCATCAGTGAATTCCTCCGTATCCTTCCTGCGTCACGCGGCGGCAAGCCACGCCACGCGCCGGCCGGCATCGCCCGCCAGGTCTGCGGCATCGAACGGGAATTCGATGCCGCGCGGCGCCGCTTGCGGCAGGGCCGCGAGCACGCCCGTGACGAGCGTGTCGCCCGGCGCCGGCGCCACCGCGAAACGGCGCGCGCCCTCGCCCTCGACTGCCTTGCAATGAATGTATTCCACATGCGGCGCGAGCGCGTGCGCGCACGCGAGCGGCGCTTCGCCCGGCCACTGCCAGTTGCCGATGTCGAACGTCATGCCGAGCGCATCGGGCACGCCCGCGTCGGTCAACGCGGCGAACAGCCCGCTGAATTGAGCGAGTGCGCCACCCACCGGCAGCTGGCCGTTCTCGACCACCACGCGGGCACGCGCGCCGCGCGACAGCGCGACGATCTCGGACGCATGCGCGTCGCCGGCGAAGCCGCCGAGCTGGAACTTGACGAAGCGCGCGCCGAGCGCGTCGGCTTCCACGAGCGTGTCGCGCAACGCGTCGACATCGAGCGCGCCGGTTTCCGTGTACAACGTGGCCGGCGTCGAATAGACCGACCACAGCCCGTGCGCGGTGAGTACCGAGCCAAGCTCGGCCAGCGCGCCGGGCGTCGCGTCGTCGTCCGATGCGAACAGCTCGCGCCGCACCTCGAAACCGGTCGCGCCGGATGAGGCCGCGGTCGCGATGAATGCACGGTGGCCCTCCTGACGCACGCGGTCCATCCCGAATGCGCTCGCCACGATCACGATGTCTGCCATTTCTGCCCTTTTTTCACCGGGATGGAACCGGTTCCATTTGCTTGAGACGGATGGTGCGCTTCGCATCCGGTGCACGCCATAGAGGAAATCCCTAGGCCGGCCGCCGCGCGCCGCGCGCCCGCGCCCGCGCACGTGCACGTGCACGTGCATCCGGCGTTCCACGACCCGCGTCGGCGCCTATTCGTTGTCGTGCGTGATGCACATGTCGAGGAACTGGGCCGCCACGCGCGACGGCGCGGCACCGTGCGGCACGAGGATCGAGAAATGGCGCGTGAGCGGCGCCGGGGCCAGCGAGCGCGGCATGAGCGCCGCATCCTCGTGGCGCAGCGACATCGCGGACACGAAACCGACGCCCATCCCCGCGCGCACGGCCTCCTTCACGGCCTCGACGCCCGCGATCTCGAACGCGACGCGCATCGGCGCGCCGCCATGCGCGAACGCGCGTTCGACGAGTTGGCGCACGCCGGAACCCTCCTCGCGCAGCACGAGCGGATGCGCGGCAAGTGCGTCGAGCGTGACGCCCGCTTCGTATTCCGGCGCGGCGAGCGGATGGCCGGCCGGCACGACCGCGACGATCTCGTCCTCGTGCCACGCATGCACGGCGGTGCCGGGCGGCAGCGCCTCGCCGGGCGGCCCTTCGATCATCGCGATGTCGAGCGACGCCAGCGCGGCGACCACGTCGGCCGTATTGCCGCTCATCGTGTGGATCGCCACCCGCGGCACGCGCGGCTGGAATGCCGCGATCAGGTACGGCAGCAGGTAGCTGGCGGGCGTCGTGCTCGCGCCGATTCGCAACGTGCCGGCGTCGAGCCCGCGCACGGCGTCGCGAAACGCGCGCGCCTGCGCGAACGTGTCGCGTTGCGCCTTCGCGTACTGCGCGAGTTGTTCGCCAACCGGCGTCAGGCGGATGCCGCGGCCCTCGCGCTGGTACAGCGGCTCGCCGAACTCGTCCTGCAGCAGGCGCAGCTGGCCCGACACGGCCGGCTGCGACAGATGCAGCGCGACGGCAGCGCGACTGATGTTCAGATGTTCGGCGACGGCCGCAAACGTTATCAGTTGATCCGGGGTCATGAGCGTGAATTATCGGATTTCCGGATAGTTTACGTCACAAATCACAATTTTTCATATCGATATAACCAAATTAGGATTAAGCCATCGCAACCCGTTTCATCACGGTGCCCCCCATGTCCACTGCTCCGACTCCCCATCTCAATCACGCCGCCCCGTCGATGCGCGGCCAGTTGAACGGCGTGCTGTTCGTCGCGCTGTTCGCCGCCGCCGTCACCAGTCTGTCGCAACTTCCGACGATCGCCGGGCTCGGCCTGTCGCCGCTGATCGTCGGCATCGTCGCAGGCGCGCTGTACGGCAACGCACTGCGCGACGGCATGCCCGCGAGCTGGGCGGCCGGCGTCAACTTTTCCGCGCGCAAGCTGCTGCGCATCGCGGTCGCGTTCTTCGGCCTGCGCGTGAGCCTGCAGGAAATCGCGCAGGTCGGCCTGCCGGGCCTGACGGTGTCGGTGCTGGTCGTCGTCAGCACGCTCGCGATCGGCACCTGGGTCGGCATGAAGGTGATGAAGCTCGATCGCGACGCGGCGCTCTTGACCGCCGCCGGCAGCGCGATCTGCGGCGCGGCCGCCGTGCTCGCATTCGAGTCGACGCTGCAGTCGAAGCCGCACCAGAGCGCGATGGCCGTGGGCAGCGTGGTGCTGTTCGGCACGCTGTCGATGTTCCTCTACCCGCTCGCGTATCACGCCGGCCTGCTCAATCTCGACCCGGCCGGCCTCGGCCTGTTCTTCGGCGGCACGATCCACGAGGTCGCGCAGGTGGTCGGCGCGGCGAGCGACATCAGCCCGCAGGTCGCGCACGTCGCGACGATCGTGAAGATGACCCGCGTGATGCTGCTGGTGCCGGTGCTGCTCACGCTCGGCTGGTGGCTCGCCCGCTCCGCACGCTCGGCCGGTGCGAGCGCCGACGGCGCGCAAGGCAAGCGCAAGGTGGCGGTGCCGTGGTTCGCGCTCGGCTTCCTCGGCTTCGTGATTGTCAATTCGCTGAACGTGCTGCCCGCCGACGTTACGCACACCCTGAACGTGCTCGACACCTTCGCGCTGACGATGGCAATGACCGCGCTCGGCATCGAAACCCGCGTGTCGCAGATCCGCGAGGCCGGCCCGCGTGCGCTGACCACCGGCCTGATCCTGTACGTCTGGCTGATCGCCGGCGGCTACGGGATCACCTGGGCCGTGCAGCGCTGGCTTGGCTGAGCCGCGCATCCACGCCGCGACACGCGCCGCGCCCGACGGGAAGGTCCCGCGGGCGCGGCGCAGTGCTATGCTTCGCGTCGTTTTCCTTCGTCCTCTTCACCATCCTCTTTCAGCCGTGCTCTCGTTCCTGCTGAAGCTGCGCACTCGCGCCCAGACGCTGTTCCGCCTGTCGGACGCCCATACGATGCTGATCTGGTCGGCCATCGTCGGCGTCGGCGGCGCCTTCGCCACCATGGCGTTTCGCGAAGGCATCGACCTGATGCAGCGCCTGATCTCCGGGCACAGCGGCAGCTTCGTGCAGATGGCGCGAAGCCTGCCGTGGTACGTGCGGTTCTGGATGCCGGCCGCGGGCGGCTTCCTCGCCGGCTGCGTGCTGCTGCTCGCGACGCGCGGCGTTCGGAAATCCGGCAACACCGACTACATGGAAGCCGTCGCGCTCGGCGACGGCGTCGTGCCGGTACGGCAGAGCCTGTGGCGCAGCGTGTCGTCGCTGCTAACGATCGGCAGCGGCGGCTCGATCGGCCGCGAAGGCCCGATGGTGCAGCTCGCCGCGCTCGCCGCATCGCTGGTCGGCCGCTTCGTGCACTTCGACCCGCCGCGCCTGCGCCTGCTCGTCGCGTGCGGCGCGGCGGCCGGCATCACATCCGCCTACAACGCGCCGATCGCCGGCGCGTTCTTCGTGTCCGAAATCGTGCTCGGCACGATCGCGATGGAAAGCTTCGGGCCGATGGTCGTCGCATCCGTCGTCGCGAACATCGTGATGCGGGAATTCGCCGGCTACCGGCCGCCATACGAGATGCCGGTGTTCCCGGCCGTGACGGGCCCCGAGGTACTGCTGTTCGTCGTGCTCGGCGCGCTGTGCGGCGTGCTCGCGCCGCAGTTCCTGCACCTGCTCGATGCGTCGAAGAACCAGTTCAAGCGGCTGCCCGTGCCGCTGCCGGTGCGGCTCGCGCTCGGCGGCCTCGTGGTCGGCGTGATCTCGGTGTGGATTCCGGACGTGTGGGGCAACGGCTACAGCGTCGTGAACCACATCCTGCATTCGCCGTGGACCTGGCAGGCGCTCGTCGCGGTGCTGGTGTTCAAGGTGATCGCGACCGCCGCGACCGCCGGCTCGGGCGCGGTCGGCGGCGTGTTTACGCCGACGCTGTTCGTCGGGGCCGTGTTCGGCTCGCTGTTCGGGCTCGCGATGAACGCGCTGTGGCCCGGCCACACGTCCGCGTATTTCGCGTATGCGATGGTCGGAATGGGTGCGTTCATGGCCGGCGCCACGCAGGCGCCGCTGATGGCGATCCTGATGATCTTCGAGATGACGCTCAGTTACCAGGTCGTGCTGCCGCTGCTGGTGTCGTGCGTGTTCGCGTATTTCGTCGCGCGCGCGACGGGCACGACGTCGATGTACGAGATCACGCTGCGCCACCACCAGGACGCGCAGGAACGGCTGCGGCTGCGCACCACCCAGATGCGCGAGCTGATCCAGCCCGCGCAGACGGTCGTGCCGCTCACTGCGAGCGTCGCCGACATGACGCGCGTGTTTCTCGAATATCCGGTGAAGTATCTATACGTGACCGACGACGCCGGGCGCTTCCGCGGCGCGGTCGCGTTGAAGGACATCACATCCGACCTGCTCGACAAGCGCGACACCACCGACAAGACGGCAGCGCACTACGCGCATACGCCGTTTCCGCTGCTCACGCCCGACATGCCGCTCTCGACCGCGCTCGAACGCTTCATGGCGTTCCAGGGCGAACGGCTGCCGGTGATCGAAAGTGAGGCCGAGCCGACGCTCGCGGGCGTCGTCTACAAGACGTCGCTGCTCGACGCGTATCGGCGCATGACCGGCGAGCGCTGACCTGTACGGGGCGCGGCGCGCGATACGGCGTCGCCGCATCCTCGCTCGCGGCGCCGTCCGCGCCGACCGACCGCCGGCCCCGCTCAGTCCGGCGCGCGCCCCAGCACGACCCGCGCGAAGAACCCCGCCAGCACCGATTCGGCCACGTCGGCCGAAACATGCTGCGGATCGGCCGTGTAGTACGACTGCACGCCATCGCACAGACACATCAGCCCGAACGCGAGCGTCTCGGCCGGCAGCAACAGCGGCGTGCCCGCGCGCTCGGCGAAGCGCTGGATGAATTCGGCCATCTGCAGCCGCTTGCCGTGCAGGAACTGGTTGAAGCGCACGCGAAATTTCGCGTCGCGCGCCGCCTGCAGCTTCGCCTCGCCCCACAGCAGCGAATATTCGTCGTCGCGAAACAGCGTCCGGTAGTACGCGAGCGCCATCGACTCCATCTGCTCACGCGGCCCGCCCACCTCGAAGATCGCCTCGAAATCGGCCCGCACCGAATCATGGTCGCGCTCGAGCAGTTCGAGCAGCAGTTCCGACTTGCTGCGGAAATTCGAATAAAACGCGCCGCGCGTATAGCCGGCCGCCGCCGCGATGTCCTCGACGCTCGCGGCGACATAGCCTTTCTTCAGAAAAATCCGGTGCGCGGCATTCAGCAGACGTTCGCGCGTCTGGTCCCTGCTCTGCTCGCGAGTTAAGCGCTGTGGTTTCATGGCGCGCAGTCTAGCACCAACTCCCTTTCGGATTCATCTTTGCATTCAGATACAGGTGTGTATTAGAATCCGCCACAGTTTCCGAACGACCTCGTTCGACTGTGTTCGTGCGCGCCGGGCCGGCGCCACTCGGGGCAAGCGCCCGCCGCGCTTGCCGGCTTCGCTCCGTTCTCACCTCATCTGGGGGTTTCGTGAATCGCTCCGGTTCCCGCGCCGTGCTGCTGATCGGCACCGCGCTCGTCCTCGCCGCCTGCCACCCGAAGGAAGCTGCGCCGCCCGCGCCGCGCCCGGTCGTCGCGTTGCCCGCGCACGCCGACGGCGCCGCGGCGGCCGCCATGCTGCCCGGCGAGATCCAGCCGCGTTACGCGACGCCGCTGTCGTTCCGCATCGCGGGCAAGATCGTCGAACGCAAGGTGCGGCTCGGCGACACCGTCAAGGCCGGCCAGGCCGTCGCGCTGCTCGATCCGTCCGACGTCGAGAAGAACGCCGCGAGCGCGCAGGCGCAGCTCGATGCCGCATCGCACGGCCTCGCGTTCGCGAAGCAGCAGCTCGACCGCGATCGCGCGCAGGCGCGCGAGAACCTGATCGCGACCGCGCAGCTCGAACAGACCGAGAACAGCTACACGTCCGCGCTCGCGCAGCGCGACCAGGCGCAGCAGCAACTCGCGCTCGCGAAGAACCAGCTCCGCTATGCGACGCTCGTCGCGGACCACGCGGGCACCATCACCGCCGAACAGGCCGACACCGGCCAGAACGTATCGGCCGGCCAGGCCGTCTACCAGCTTGCGTGGTCGGGCGACGTCGATGTCGTCAGCGACGTGCCCGAGGCCGCGCTCGCGTCGCTCGCGCCCGGGCACGCGGCGAGCGTGACGTTGCCGTCGCTGCCGGGCCGCCGGTTCGACGCGAAGGTGCGCGAAATCGCGCCGGCCGCCGATCCGCAAAGCCGCACCTACCGCGTGAAGCTCACGCTCGCCGCGCCCGATCCGGCCGTGCGCCTCGGGATGACCGCGACTGTCGCGTTCGACGGCGCGCCGATTGCCGGCAACGCGCCGAGCATCACGCTGCCCGCGACCGCGCTGTTCCACGACGGGCCGCATCCGGCCGTATGGGTCGTGCGCACGAAGGACGACACGCTCGAACTGCGCCGCGTCGACGTCGCGCGCTTCAACGAACGCACCGTCACCGTGTCGGGCGGGCTGCAGCCTGGCGAGCGCGTCGTGCTGCAAGGCGTGCACACGGTCAGCGCGGGCGAGAAGGTGCGGCCGATCGCACCGCTGCATGCGGAGGACTTCGCGTCATGAGCGGCCCCCGCGAAGAAGGCCGGTTCAATCTGTCGGCATGGGCGCTGCGCCACCAGGCGCTGGTCGTCTACCTGATCGCGCTCGCGACGCTCGCGGGCATCCTCGCGTACACGCGGCTCGCGCAATCCGAAGACCCGCCGTTCACGTTCCGCGTGATGGTGATCCGTACGTTCTGGCCCGGCGCGAGCGCGCGGCAGGTGCAGGAACAGGTGACCGACCGGATCGGCCGCAAGCTGCAGGAAACGCCGGCCATCGACTTCCTGCGCAGCTATTCGCGGCCCGGCGAATCGCTGATCTTCTTCACGATGAAGGATTCGGCGCCCGTGAAGGACGTGCCCGAGACCTGGTACCAGATCCGCAAGAAGGTCGGCGACATCGGCTACACGCTGCCGCCCGGCGTACAGGGCCCGTTCTTCAACGACGAGTTCGGCGACGTCTACACCAACATCTGGACGCTCGAAGGCGACGGCTTCACGCCCGCGCAACTCCACGACTACGCGGACCAGCTGCGTACGGTGCTGCTGCGCGTGCCTGGCGTCGGCAAGGTCGACTACTTCGGGGACCCCGACCAGCGGATCTTCATCGAGGCCGACAACACGCAGCTCACGCGTCTCGGCATCTCGCCGCAGCAGCTCGGGCAGGCGATCAACGCGCAGAACGACATCTCGTCGGCCGGCGTGCTCACGACCGCCGACGATCGCGTGTTCGTGCGGCCGAGCGGCCAGTTCGACAACGTCGCCGCGATCGCCGACACGCTGATCCGCATCAACGGCCGCACGTTCCGGCTCGGCGATCTCGCCACCGTGAAGCGCGGCTACGACGATCCGCCCGTCACGCAAATGCGCACCCAAGGCCATGCCGTGCTCGGCATCGGCGTGACGATGCAGCCGGGCGGTGACGTGATCCGGCTCGGCAAGGCGCTCGACGCCGAATCGAAGGACCTGCAGGCGCAGTTACCGGCCGGCCTCAAGCTGACGCTGGTGTCGAGCATGCCGCATGCGGTGTCGCATTCGGTCGACGACTTCCTAGAAGCGGTCGCAGAAGCGGTCGCGATCGTGCTGGTCGTGAGCCTCGTGTCGCTCGGCCTGCGCACCGGGATGGTCGTCGTGATCTCGATTCCGGTGGTGCTCGCCGTCACGGCCCTGTTCATGTACTTGTTCGACATCGGGCTGCACAAGGTGTCGCTCGGCACGCTGGTGCTCGCGCTCGGGCTGCTCGTCGACGACGCCATCATCGCGGTCGAGATGATGGCCGTGAAGCTCGAACAAGGCTACAGCCGCGCGCGCGCCGCCGCGTTCGCGTACACGAGCACCGCGTTCCCGATGCTGACGGGCACGCTCGTCACGGTGTCGGGCTTCCTGCCGATCGCGCTCGCGAAATCGAGCACCGGCGAGTACACGCGCTCGATCTTCGAGGTGTCGGCGATCGCGCTGATCGCGTCGTGGTTCGCGGCCGTCGTGCTGATTCCGCTGCTCGGCTACCACCTGCTGCCCGAGCGCAAGAAGCACGCGCACGAAGCGCACCTGCCGGACGATCACGAGCACGACATCTACGACACGCGCTTCTACACGCGCCTGCGCGGCTGGATCGACTGGTGCATCGAGCGCCGCTTCGTCGTGCTGCTGATCACCGGCGCCCTCTTCGTCGTCGCGCTGATGGGTTTCTCGCTCGTGCCGCAGCAGTTCTTCCCGAGCTCCGATCGCCCCGAGCTGCTGGTCGACCTGCGGCTGCCCGAAGGTGCGTCGTTCGCGGCGACGCTGCGCGAGACCGAACGCCTCGAGAAGGTGCTCGACAAGCGGCCCGAGATCGACCATTCGGTGAATTTCGTCGGCAGCGGCGCGCCGCGCTTCTACCTGCCGCTCGACCAGCAACTGCAATTGCCGAACTTCGCGCAGTTCGTCGTCACCGCGAAATCCGTCGAGGATCGCGAGAAGCTCGCGACGTGGCTCGAGACCACGCTGCGCGACCGCTTCCCGGCCGTGCGCTGGCGCCTGTCGCGGCTCGAGAACGGGCCGCCCGTCGGCTACCCCGTGCAGTTCCGCGTGAGCGGCGACGACATCGCGACGGTGCGCTCGATCGCCGAGAAGGTCGCGGCGACGATGCGCGGCGACGCACGCACGATGAACGTGCAGTTCGACTGGGATGAGCCGGCCGAGCGCTCGGTGCGCTTCGAGCTCGATCAGAAGAAGGCGCGCGCGCTGAACGTCACGTCGCAGGACGTGTCGAGCTTCCTCGCGATGACGCTGTCCGGCACGACCGTCACGCAGTATCGCGAACGCGACAAGCTGATCGCGGTCGACCTGCGTGCGCCGCGCCCCGATCGCGTCGATCCCGCGAAGCTCGCGGGCCTGGCGATGCCGACGCCGAACGGCCCCGTGCCGCTCGGCTCGCTCGGCCGCTTCACGCCGACGCTCGAATACGGCGTGGTGTGGGAGCGCGATCGCCAGCCGACCATCACCGTGCAGTCCGACGTGCGCGCCGGCGCGCAGGGCATCGATGTCACGCATGCGATCGACGGCAAGCTGAATGCGTTGCGCGCGCAACTGCCGGTCGGCTACCAGATCAACATCGGCGGGTCGGTCGAGGAAAGCGCGAAAGCGCAGACGTCGATCAACGCGCAGATGCCGCTGATGGCGATCGCCGTGTTCACGCTGCTGATGATCCAGCTGCAGAGCTTCTCGCGCGTGCTGATGGTCGTGCTGACCGCACCGCTCGGGCTGATCGGCGTGGTCGGCACGCTGCTGCTGTTCGGGCAGCCGTTCGGCTTCGTCGCGATGCTCGGCGTGATCGCGATGTTCGGGATCATCATGCGCAACTCGGTGATTCTCGTCGACCAGATCGAGCAGGACATCGCGGCCGGCCACGGCCGCTTCGACGCGATCGTCGGCGCGACCGTGCGGCGCTTCCGCCCGATCACGCTGACGGCCGCGGCCGCCGTGCTCGCGCTGATCCCGCTGTTGCGCTCGAACTTCTTCGGGCCGATGGCGACCGCGCTGATGGGCGGGATCACGAGCGCGACCGTGCTGACGCTGTTCTACCTGCCCGCGCTGTACGCCGCGTGGTTCCGCGTGAAGCGCGACGAACGCGACCCGCGCGACGGCCCGCCGCACGACGGCCCGCCTGCCGCCCCGTCGGGAGCCTGATCATGGAACTGTCGATGAACCTGAAAACGAAGACCGCGCGAGCGCTCGCGGCCGCGAGCCTCGCCGGCCCGCTCGCCGGCTGCGCATGGTTCGCGCCGAGCGGCGAGCCGCCCGCGATGCCGTCGCCCGCGCATTACGGCGCCGCGCCGCAAGTGCAGCAGACCGTCGCCGCGCAAGGCGTCGCGCAGCAGTTCGAGGTCGGCGCGCAGCCCGTGCCCGACTGGTGGACGCAGTACCGCTCCGATGCGCTGAACGCGCTCGTCGACGAAGGGCTGCGCAACAGCCCGACGCTCAGCGCGGCTTCGCATTCGCTGGATGCCGCGCGCGAGCAGTTGCGCGGGCAGATCGGCAGCTCGATGCTGCCGTCAATCGACGCTGGCGCCCAGGCCACGCGCCAGCGTGCACTCGGCGTGCCGATCCCCGCGCTCGGCGCGCCGACGCTGCTGTACGACACGTTCGTCGGGCAACTGCAGGCGAGCTACACGATCGACCTGTTCGGCGTGTCGCGCTTCGCGAACCGCGCGCTCGCGAAACGCGTCGACGTCAGCGCGTTCCAGCTCGAATCGGCGCGTCGGGCACTCGCCGCGAACATCGTCACCGCGTCGATCACGGTGTCGGTGCTCAATGCGCAGATCGCGACGACCGAACGGCTCGTCGCGCTCGCGAACGACCAGGCGCACGACGCGCAACGCCGCTACGCGCTCGGCTCGGCGTCGCACAGCGACGCGCTGAACGCACGGCAAAGCGCGGACACCTTCGCCGCGAGCCTGCCCGCGCTGCGCCAGCAGCGCGACTCGGCGCGCCACGCGCTGGCGGTGCTGGTCGGCCGCACGCCCGACCGGCCGCCCGCCGACCTCACGCTCGCCGATCTGCACCTGCCCGCGCAGGTGCCCGTGGTCGTGCCGTCCGACCTGCTGCAAAGCCGCCCCGACATCCAGGCCGCCGACGCGGGGCTGAAGGCGGCCGCCGCCGAAGTCGGCGTCGCGACCGCGCAGCTGTTCCCGCAGCTGTCGCTTTCGGCGGCCATGGGCAAAGGCGGCTTCAGCTGGCCGACGATGCTGTCGGGCGCCGGCGCGATCTGGAATGTCGGGGCGTCGCTGAGCCAGCCGCTGTTTCACGGCGGCGCGCTGCTCGCGCAGCGGCGTGCGGCGAAGGCCACTTACGAAGCCGCGGTCGACCAGTACAGGCAGACCGTGCTGAGCGCGTTCCAGAACGTCGCCGATTCGCTCGCCGCGCTCGAGCACGACGCGGAGGCGCTCGACGCGTCGTCGCGGGCCGCGCTGTCCGCGCGCGGCGCGTACGACGATGCGGCCGCCCGCGTGCGGCTCGGCGCGTTGCCGCCGTCGGCGGCGCGCGCGAGCGAGCTGCAGTACCGCAACGCGCGGCTCGACGAGATTCGCGCAACCGGCGCACGCTTCGCGGATACCGCGCGGCTCTATCAGGCGATGGGCACGCCGCCGGTCGACGCGGCCGGCAAGGCAGCGACGGCCGGGAACGTCGGCACGGCAGGCCACGCCGGCAACGCGGATCAAGGCGCTCCCGCCGCGCCGCCGTCACCGCAATAACGCGCCCTTGCCCCGGACGCACGGCGCGCGGAACCACCCCGCGCGCCGATCCGCGATCTTCCGCTTGACCCTCACGTAGCGTAACGTTCGAGACTCCAGTGTGCGCACCGAACGGAGGACACCATGCGGCTGAAAGTGGGAGAACTGGCGAAACGCAGCGGCCTGACCGTCCGCACGCTTCATCACTATCACGCGATCGGCCTCCTGACGCCTTCGGCGCGCGCCGACAACGGCTACCGTCTGTACGACCGCGACGACATCGCCCGGCTCCACCAGATCCAGGCCCTGCGTCGCTTCGGACTGTCGCTTGCCGAAATCGGCGACTACCTGAACCAGCCCGGCACCCCGCTCGTCGAGCTCGTCGCGAAGCAGATCGCGTCGCTCGACCACCAGCTCGCGCAGGCCGCGCAGCTGCGCGAGCGGCTCGTGCACCTGCACGCGCAACTCGCCGCGGGCACCGAGCCGGAACTGGCCGATTGGCTCACCACACTGGAGTTGATGACCGTGTACGACAAATATTTTTCCGAGGAAGAACTCGCGCGTCTGCCGATGTACCGCAAGAGCCAGGCGGGCGACGCCGAATGGATCGCGCTCGTCGCCGACGTGCGTGCGCTGCACGACGCGGGCGTGCCGCCCGAGGACGAGCGCGTGCGTGCGCTCGCCGGCCGCTGGATGGCGCTGCTCGTGCGCGACACGAACAACGATCCGCGGCTGCTCGCGAAGCTGAACCTGATGCACGAGCGCGAACCGGCGATGCAGTCGAAACTCGGCATCTCGACCGTGCTGCGCGACTATGTGCTGCGCGCGTCCTCGGAAACGAAGATGCGGATCTTCGAGAAGTATCTCGCCCCGGACGAGATCCGCTTCATGCGCGCGCACTTCGGCAAACACGCGATGGAATGGCCACAACTGATGGGCGACGTGCGCGATGCAATCGATACGGGCGCACGGCCCGATTCGCCGGAAGGCCGCGCGCTCGCGCAACGCTGGCTCGACCTGTTCCGCAGCTATGCGGGCAACGACCCGGCCACGCACGCGAAATTCCGGCACGCGATGATGACCGAGCCGGCGCTGACGAAGGATTCGTGGGTCGACGACACGCTGCTCGGTTTCATCCGCGAGGCGATGGCGCAGCTTGCGCCGGCGCGCTGACGGCGTAACCCCCGCGGGCTGTGCGTGGTGGTTTCACGCGCCGCCCGCGCGAGCGCGCCGGCTTCCGCTCACCGCTCGCGCACGCCGAGCCCGAGCGCCTTCATCCGCCGGTACAGCGTGCGCTCGCTCAACCCGACGTGCTCGGCCAGCTGCTTGCGCGTACCGTCGAACGTGCCGGCAATCCGCACGAGTTCCGCGTCCGACACGCCACGCGTGTCCACCGCATGCGCGTGCGACGCGGCCGACGCCGCGACCAGCTCGGCCGGCAGATGCTCGACGCGAATCATCCCGTCGTCCGCGAACAGGCACGCGCGTTCCAGCACGTTGCGCAGCTCGCGGATGTTGCCCGGCCATGCATACGCGTCGAGGCACGCACGCGCATGCTCGGTCAGCACGAACGGCCGCGCGCTCGCATCGCCCGCGCCGGCACGCGCGTTCGCGATGCGCCGCAGGATCGATTCGGCCAGCAGCGCGACGTCGCCGCGCCGCTCGCGCAGCGGCGGCAGCGGAATCGGAAACGCGTTGATCCGGTAGTAGAGATCCTGCCGGAACCGGCCGTCGTCGATCATCTCGCGCAGCGGCTTGTGAGTCGCCGCGACGAGCCGGAAATCCGCGCGCAGCGCCTCGACGCCGCCGACGCGCCGGAACGTCCCCGACTCGATCAGCCGCAGCAGCTTCACCTGCATCGGCAGCGGCACGTCGCCGATCTCGTCGAGAAACAGCGTGCCGCCCTGCGCGGTCTCGACGAGGCCCGGCTTGCGTTGGTTCGCGCCGGTAAACGCCCCCTTCTCGTAGCCGAACAGTTCGCTCTCGAACAGCGTCTCGGCGATGCCCGAACAGTCGACGACCACGAACGGCCCCATCGCGCGCGCGCTCGCCTCGTGCAGCGCCCGCGCAAACAATTCCTTGCCGGTGCCCGATTCGCCGAGCAGCAGCACCGGCAGCATCGACGGCGCGACGCGCTGCAGCGCGCCGAGCGCCGCATTGAACGCGTCGGCGCCACCGACGAGCCCTTCCGCGCTCGGCTGCGCGGACGCGCTGCGCACGGTCGTCAGCCGCTCGACGTACGCGATCACGTCGCCGCGCGCATCGAAGATGGGCCGCAACTCCACATCGACGTGCTCGGGGCCGCGCGGCGTATGGTGAATGTGCAGCACGCGGTTCAGGCTGCGCGACTCGAGCGCCTGCTTCATCGGGCAATGCTCGCCGGCCTGATCGCACGGCACGTCGTAGTGATGCGAGACCTGGAAGCAGCGCCGGCCGACGTGCTCGACACCTGCCACGCCGAACTGGCGCCGGTACGCATCGTTCGCCGCGAGGATGCGGTACTCGGGATCGACGACGATCATCGGCTGCGGATCCTGCTCCAGATACGCGACGAGCGCGCGCACGTCGGGCATGACGTCGCGCGCCGGCGCGGGAACGATCGGAATGGTGTCGTGCGGATTCATGAGGCGGCTCGGGAATGGATGGACAGTCGGACTGCCAGATCGACTGCCAATTCTGCCACAGCACTGCCATATATGGCAGTCGACTTCGATGATGCCCCATCGGCCGCGCCCGCGGCGCACCGCGGCCGGGCCAGAAATCCGAGCCGAATCAAGTACCTGCCACATCGTCCGGCGTCGCGACGCGGATTGGCATGCTTCTTGAACATGGAATCGCCAATTGCAGATGCAGAACCCGATCGAGGACAACCCGTGAGCCATGCCCCCATGCTGTCGGTCGAAGGCTTTTTCGACCCGGCGACCCATACCGTCAGCTACCTGTTGCTCGACACCGCCAGCCGCGCGTGCGCGCTGATCGACAGCGTGCTCGACTACGACCCGAAATCGGGCCGCACGCGCACCGCCAGCGCCGACCGGCTGATCGCGCGCGTCGCCGAACTCGGTGCGACCGTGCACTGGCTGCTGGAAACGCACGTGCACGCCGACCATCTGTCGGCCGCGCCGTACCTGAAGGCGCATGTCGGCGGGCAGATCGCGATCGGCTCGCACGTGCGCCGCGTGCAGCACGTGTTCGGCACGCTGTTCAACGCCGGCCCGGGCTTCGCGCAGGACGGCAGCCAGTTCGATCGGCTGCTCGACGACGGCGACACGCTCGCGCTCGGCGCGCTGACGATTCGCGCGCTGCACACGCCGGGCCACACGCCCGCGTGCCTGACCTACTGCGTCGACGACGCGACGCAGCGTGCCGCGTTCGTCGGCGACACGCTGTTCATGCCCGACTACGGCACCGCCCGCTGCGATTTCCCGGGCGGCGACGCACGCACACTGTATCGCTCGATCGCGCGCGTGCTCGCCCTGCCGCCCGACACGCGCCTGTATCTGTGCCACGACTACCAGCCGGGCGGCCGCGACGTGCAGTTCGTGACGACCGTGGCGGAGCAGCGCCGCGCGAACGTGCATGTGAAGGACGGGGTGACCGAGGACGATTTCGTCGCCATGCGCACCGCACGCGACGCGACGCTCGACATGCCCGTGCTGATGCTGCCGTCCGTGCAGGTCAACATGCGCGCCGGCCACCTGCCCGAGCCCGAAAACAATGGCGTGCGTTACCTGAAGATCCCGCTCGACGCGATCTGAGCCGCCGCCCCGACCGGAGAACCCCCGACATGACCATCCGTTCGCTGACCGACCTGCTGTCGGTCTCGCCCCAGATCGCCGCGACCGACCTGCCCGCGCTCCACGCGGCCGGCATCCGCACGATCGTCTGCAACCGCCCGGACGGCGAAGGCGCCGACCAGCCGACCGTCGCCGAGATTCGCGCCGCCGCCGCGCCGCTCGGCATCGCCGTCCATTACCTGCCCGTCGATACCGGCAAGGTCACCGACGATCAGGCCCGGCAGTTCGACGCGCTCGTCGCGTCGCTCGCCGGCCCGGTACTCGCATACTGCCGCAGCGGCACGCGCTCGGCGACGCTGTGGGCGCTGTCGCAGGCCGACAGGCGTCCGGCCGGCGACATCGTCGCGATCGCCGCCACGGCCGGCTATGACCTCGCCGCGCTCGCGCCGCGTCTCACACGAGGTTCCGCGCAAGGACTCGCGCAGGACGGCCGCCAGGCCGCGCCGGCCGTCGACGCGCGGCACGACATCGTGATCGTCGGCGCGGGCGCGGCCGGCGTCGCGGTCGCGTCGAGCCTGCTTGCGCGCGACGCATCGCTCGATATCGCGGTGATCGACCCGGCCGAGACGCACTACTACCAGCCCGGCTGGACGATGGTCGGCGCGGGCGTGTTCCGGCCCGACACGACCGCGCGCCGGATCGTCGACCTGCTGCCGCGCGGCGTGAAATGGATCCAGGCCGCCGTCGCCGGCTTCGAGCCCGACGCGCACACCGTGGTGCTCGATGGCTGCCGGCGCATCGGCTACCGCAAGCTGATCGTGTGTCCGGGGCTCAAGCTCGACTGGCACGCGATCGACGGCCTCGCGGAAACGCTCGGCCGCAACGGCGTCACGTCGAACTATCGCTACGACCTCGCGCCGTACACGTGGGAACTGGTGCAGGCGTTCCGCGGCGGCAACGCGCTGTTCACGCAGCCGCCGATGCCGATCAAGTGCGCGGGCGCGCCGCAAAAGGCGATGTACCTGTCGTGCGATCACTGGCGGCGCACGGGCCGCCTCGGCGCCGCGAACGTCGAGTTCCTGAATGCGGGCGCCGCGCTGTTCGGGGTCGCCGACTACGTGCCCGCGCTGATGGAGTACGTGAAAAGCTACGACATCGCGCTGTCGTTCGGCCACAACCTCGTCGCGATCGACGGGTCCGCGCGGCGCGCGACGTTCCGGCGCGCGTTGCCCGACGGCGGCACGGAAACCGTCGAGCGCGCGTTCGACATGATCCACGTCGTGCCGCCGCAGAAGGCGCCCGATTTCGTGCGCGCGAGCCCGCTCGCCGATGCGGCCGGCTGGATCGACGTCGATCCGGCGACGCTGCGGCACAAGCAGTTCGCGGACATCTTCGCGCTCGGCGACGTCACCAACACGACCAACGCGAAAACCGCCGCGGCCGCGCGCAAGCAGGCGCCCGTCGTCGCGCACAACGTGCTCGCGTCGCTGGGCCGCGCACACGGCGACGCCGCGTACGACGGCTACGGGTCGTGCCCGCTCACCGTCGAGCGCGGCAAGATCGTGCTCGCCGAATTCCTCTACGGCGGCAAGGTCGCGCCGACCTTCCCAGCGTGGCTGATCGACGGCCGGCGTCCGTCCCGGCTCGCGTGGCTGCTCAAGGAGCGCCTGCTGCCGCCGCTCTACTGGAAGGCGATGCTCAAGGGCCGCGAATGGCTCGCGAAGCCCGCGATCGCACGTTGACCGGAACCCGATGACACCATGCTGATTTCCCTCGTACTCGGCAGCCTCGTCGGCGCCGTGCTCGGCCTCACCGGCGCGGGCGGCGGCATTCTCGCGGTGCCCGCGCTCGTCGTCGGGATGGGCTGGCCGATGCAGCAGGCCACGCCCGTCGCGCTCGTCGCGGTCGCGGGCAGTGCCGCGCTCGGCGCGCTCGAAGGGTTTCGTCGCGGGCTCGTGCGCTATCGCGCGGCGCTGTTGATGGCCGTGGCGGGCGTGCCGCTCACGACGCTCGGCGTGAAGCTCGCGCACGTGCTGCCGCAACGCGTGCTGCTGGCGCTGTTCGCGCTGACGATGCTGGTCGTCGCGAGCCGCCTGCTGCGGCAGGCACTGCGCCACGCCTCCGGCGACGCGGACGAATCGCGGTTGTGCGTCGGCCGCGTGAATCCCGATACGGGCCGCCTCGTATGGTCCTGGCCGGTCGGGCTCGCGCTCGCGTCGACCGGCGCGGTGACGGGGCTGATGACGGGCTTGCTCGGCGTCGGCGGCGGCTTCGTGATCGTACCGATGCTGCGCAAGTTCACGAACGTGTCGATGCACGGCGTGGTCGCGACATCACTGATGGTGATCGCGCTGGTCGGAACCGGCGGCGTGCTCGCGACGCTCGTGTCGGGCACGCGCGCGCCGCTCGACATGATGCTGTGGTTCACGGTCGCGACCGCGATTGGCATGGCAATCGGACGCAATGCGTCCCGGCACCTGTCCGCGCGGCACGTGCAGGCCGGCTTCGCCGCGGTGCTCGTCTGCGTCGCGCTCGGGCTGCTGGCGAAGGCGGCGTTCGGCGCGTGAACCGGGGCGCGGGAATCGCCTCCGCGTCCTGCGCCGGAGCCGCCCACGCCGTCGCAAAACCGCCGCGAGCCGCATGCTAGACTCCCCGCGCGCCGTTGCCCGGCGCGTCGACACCAACAAGAACAATGGAGTCCGGTCATGCACATCGGTAAACGAGGAAGCGCGGCACTTGCCGCACTGCTGTTGACGCCACTCACCGCGCTAGCCGCATCCGCCTATACGGCGACGCTGACGCTCGCCAGTCTCTCCCCGTCGGTCGGCGGAACCGACAAGGCAACGCTCAAGCTCGCCAACACCGGCACCGCGCCCGCTGCCGCCGGGCTCTTCATCGGCATGCCATCCGGTTTCAGCGCGAGCAGCCTCACCAGCACGTGTGGCGGCACGCTCACCGACGACGGCACGTCACGCATCGCGTTGTCGGGCATGACGGTGCCGGCGGGCGGCACCTGCACGCTCGGCTTCACGCTCGGTGTGCCGCCGGTCGCGGCGTTGCCGCCGGCAGGCGCGCGCAGCTTCACGATCACGGCCGATACGGCCGCAGGGCTCGCGACGCTGACGGCCGCCACCGCGCCAACGCTATCCGGTTTCTTCGGCTCGACACCTGGGCTCTACAGCAACACGTGGTTCCCGTCGTCCGTGCGCAGCGTCGGCACGCTCGACCTGTTCATCACGCCGGCAACGGACCCGGGCCCGAACTCGAACGTCTTCTGGTCGAACCAGATCGGTTCGCTCAACGGCTATACCGGCCTGCAGTCGACCGAGCTGGTGTCGGCCAGCGAAGGCGTCGGCAAGCAGTTCCTGTTCAGCTTGTGGGGCGCGACCGCCGCCAAACCCGGCACGCCCGCGAGCGCGGGCATCGGCGCGGGAAGCTATTGCACGGTCAGCGGTTCGGCGACGGACGGCAGCGCGGGCGCGCAATGCCGCTATCGCTACGAATGGCACGCGGGCCACACGTACCGGTTCCGCATCACGCCGGACACGAGCCAGGGCCCCGGCTGGTTCAAGAGCAACGTGACCGACGTGACGAACGGTACAACCGGCGACAGCTTCGATATCGGCAGCATCTACGTCGGCACCACGCAGACGCAGGTGCCCGTCGGCTGGATCAGCCAGTGGGTCGAATATTTCGACTGGAACTCGAGCCGCACGAGTTGCGCGTCGATCGCGCATACGGACGCGCAGTTCAGCATTCGCGCGTATGACGCGATCGGCAACGCAGTGTCGGTCCCGGCACCCTCGGTCACGGTCAACAAGTCGTGTCCGGCGAGCTATGCGACCGCGTCGCAAGCGAATGGCGTCGCCACGCTGATCGGCGGGCCGCAGCAATCGGCCGCCGGCCTCGTGAAAAGCGGCGGCGCATGCCTGACGGCGTCGGGCGGCCTGACCGACGGCAGCGTCGCAACGCTCGGCGCATGCCCGACGCTCGCGTCGGTGCGCGCATCCGGCGGCACGCACTTCAATCCGCAACTGTGGGTCGTGGCCGGCGACGGCACGCTGCAGACCAAGTACAGCTACTGCCTCACCGCGCAGGCGCCCGGCTCGGCCAACGGCGCGCTGCTGCGCACCTGCGTGCCCGGCACGGCGAGCCAGCAGTGGCAGGTGAAGGCCGGCACGCTGCCGGGCACAGCGCAACTCGTGTCGCAGGCCACCGGCCGCTGCCTCGCGCCGGCCGGCAGCGCCGCGACGCTGCAGGCTTGCACTATGGCCACGGCAGTGTGGAAGACGCCCGGCAAGAGCTTCGCATACTGAGCGCCTCGGCGCGGTACATAAGGAAAACGCCCGGTCCGACTCGACGTCGGCACCGTGCGTTTTTCATGACGACAGCCGTGCGCGCGTCAGGTCGCGAACGACATCATCCGCTTGCGCTCCTGACGCAGCATCACGAAGTTCGCGATCACCACGCCGGCCGTCACCGCGACGATGAACAGCGTCGCGAGCGCGTTCATCTCCGGGTTCAGGCCGAGGCGCACGCGCGAGAACACGACGAGCGGCAACGTCGTCGAGCCGGGGCCCGACAGGAACGCCGACAGCACGAGGTCGTCGATCGACAGCGTGAACGACAGCAGCCAGCCCGCGATCAGCGCCTGCGAGATCAGTGGCAGCGTGATCGTGAAGAACACCTTCAGCGGCGTCGCGCCCAGATCGAGCGCGGCTTCCTCGAGCGACGGGTTCAGTTCGCGCACGCGCGACTGCACGATGATCGCGACATAGGAGATGCACAGCATCACGTGGCCCAGCCAGATCGTGAACACGCCGCGCTCGGCCGGCCAGCCGATCCACTTCGCCAGCTCGATGAACAGCAGCAGCAGCGAGATCCCCTGGATCACCTCGGGAATCACCAGCGGCGCGTTGATCATCCCGCTGAACAGCGCGAAGCCGCGAAAGCGGCCCATCCGCGCGAGCACGAAGCCAGCCCACGTGCCGATGAACACCGACGCGAACGCGGTCAGCACGCCGATCTTCAGCGACAGCCATGCGGCCGTCAGCAGTTCGTCGTCCTCCACGAGCGCCGAGTACCAGCGGAACGAGAAGCCCGACCACACGGTGACGAGCTTCGACTCGTTGAACGAATAGACGATCAGGCTGATGATCGGGATGTACAGGAACGCGAAACCGGCGAACAGCGCCGCGAACTGCAGGTAACGATTCGGCTTCATCGACGGCGGCCCTCCTGCTCCTTCGCCTGGAAGTGCTGGAACATCGCCATCGGCACGAGCAGCAGCAGCACCATCGCGCAGGTCACGGCCGATGCCATCGGCCAGTCTGCGTTGTTGAAGAACTCATTCCACATCACGCGGCCGATCATCAGCGTGTTCGCGCCGCCGAGCAGTTCCGGAATCACGTACTCGCCGACCGCCGGAATGAACACCAGCAGGCAGCCCGCAATGATCCCGTTCTTCGACAGCGGCAGCGTGATCTGCACGAACGCCCTCCACGGCCTGGCTCCCAGGTCGTACGCGGCTTCGAGCAGGCGCAGGTCCATCTTCACGAGGTGCGCGTACAACGGCATCACGAGGAACGGCAGGTACGAATACACCATCCCGATGTACACCGCGTAGTTCGTGCGGTACAGCTCGATCGGCGTATGGGTCAGGCCGATCCACATCAGGAAGTTGTTCAGGAGCCCGTTGTTCTTCAGGATCCCGATCCATGCGTACACGCGAATCAGGAACGACGTCCAGAACGGCAGCATCACGCCCATCATCAGCAGGTTGCGGGTCGCCGGGTTCGAACGCGCGATGTAATACGCCATCGGATAGCCGATCAGCAGGCACAGCAGCGTCGTGATCGCCGCGACCACCACGGAATTCACGTAGGTCGCGAAATACAGGCTGTCGGTGAGCAGGAACGCATAGTGCGACAGGTTCAGCGCGATGTGCACCACGCCGTCCGCGTACGACGCGAGTTCCGTATACGGCGGAATGCCGAGCTGCAGCTCCGCGAAACTGATCTTCACGACCAGCACGAACGGCACGAGGAAGAACAGCACGAGCCACGTATACGGCCCCGCGACGACCGCCGAGCCGCCGGTCAGGTTGAAGCGCCGCACGGGCCATGCAAGCAGGGACTTGAGCGTGCTCATGACGTCAGCACCACGCCCGCGGTCGCGCTCCAGCGCACGTAGATCTCGTCGCCGAGCGACGGGGTGTCGAGCTCGGAGATCGCGAGGCTCGACACGTTCGCGATCACCGTCTTGCCCGCATCGAGCTTCACGTGATACAGCGAATAGCCGCCCATGTACGCAACGTTGGTGATCTTGCCGCGCGCCCAGTTGAACGCGCCCTCGGGCGGCTTGCGCGTGAGCGCGATCCGCTCGGGGCGCACCGACACCGTGACCGGCATTCCGAGCGGGCCCGTGATCCCGTGGCTCACGTACAGCCGGCTCGGCAGCTCCGGCGATTCGATGTACACGTGGTCGGGTTCGTCCTCGACGGTGACGCCTTCGAACAGGTTGGTCGAGCCGATGAACTCGGCCGAGAAGCGGCTGTTCGGATATTCGTAGACTTCGTTCGGCGAGCCGATCTGCACGATCTGCCCTTCGCTCATCACGGCGAGCCGGTTCGCCATCGTCATCGCCTCTTCCTGGTCGTGCGTGACCATGATGCAGGTGACGCCGACCTTGTTCAGGATGTTGACGAGTTCGATCTGCGTGCGCTGGCGGATCTGCTTGTCGAGCGCCGACATCGGCTCGTCGAGCAGCAGCACCTTCGGGCGCTTGACGAGCGAACGCGCGAGCGCGACGCGCTGCTGCTGGCCGCCCGACAGCTGGTGCGGCTTGCGCTTCGCGTACTTGCTCATCTGCACGAGCTCGAGTGCCGCCGCGACGCGCTCCTTCAGCTCCGCCTTCGGCGTGCCTTCCTGTTTGAGGCCGTATGCGACGTTCGATTCGACCGACATGTGCGGGAACAGCGCATACGACTGGAACATCATGTTCACGGGCCGCTTGTACGGCGGCATCTGCGCGAGGTCCTCGCCGTCGATCAGGATCTTGCCCGACGTGACCGTCTCGAGACCCGCGAGCATGCGCAGCAGCGTCGACTTGCCGGAACCCGAGCTGCCGAGCAGCGCGAACAGCTCGCCCTGGCGCACCGTCAGGTTCACGTTGCGTACCACTTCGGTCTCGCCGAATTTCTTGACGACGTCGACAATCTGGACAAAGTTCTCGGCGCGCGCATCGGCGCCGGACGAAGGAACGAAGGACGGCGCGCCCGCGACCGGCGCACCCGACTGGCTATTCATGATGTGCTGCTTCTCTCCTGCGTTTGACGAACAAAGCCCCCGGGGACACCAGGGGCTTCATGACTGCTGGCCTGCTCCGGCTCGCTTCAGCGGCCCGATTTCAGCTCGGTCCACAGACGCGTCTGCAGACGCTGGATTTCAGGCGGCAGCGGCTTGAGCAGGAACAGCGTCTTCACGACGTCGGCCGGCGGGTAGACGGCCGGGTCGTTCGCGACGTCCGGCCGCACATACTTGCGTGCCTCGGCGTTCGCGCTCGGGTAGTACACGGCGTTCGTGATCGCCGCGTGCACCTTCGGATCCTCGATGTAGTTGATCCACTGCAGCGCGGCGTCCTTGTTCTTCGCGTCCTTCGGGATCGCCATCACGTCGAACCATACCGGCGCGCCGCCCTTCGGAATGTAGTACTCGACCTTGTACGGCTTCTTCGCCTCGATCGCGCGATGCTTCGCGATCACGACGTCGCCCGACCAGCCGAACGCGAAGCAGATGTCGCCGCCGACCAGGTCGTTGATGTAGCCCGACGAGTTGAACTGCGTGATGTACGGGCGGATCTTCTTCAGCACTTCCATCGCGGCCTTGTAGTCGGCCGGGTTCGTGCTCATCGGATCCTTGCCGATGTAGTGCAGCGCCGCCGCGAACATCTGGTCCGGCGCGTCGAGCACCGACACGCCGCAGGTCTTCAGCTTCGAGATGTTTTCCGGCTTGAACAGGATGTCCCAGTTGTCGAGCGGAACCTTGCCGAGCGCCTGCTGCGCCTTCGTCAGGTTGTACGCGAGACCGGTCGTGCCGTACGCCCAGGGCACCGAATACTTGTTGCCCGGGTCCGCGCCGGCGACGAGCGCCATCAGTTGCGGATCGAGGTACTTGAGGTTCGGCAGCTTCGACTTGTCGAGCGGCGTGAAGATGCCGGCCGCGATCTGCTTGCCCGCATAGTTGCTGGTCGGCACGACGATGTCGTAGCCCGAGCTGCCCGTCAGCAGCTTCGCCTGCAGCGTGTCGTCGCTGTCGTAGTTGTCGTAGCGAACCTTGACGCCCGCCTGCTTCTCGAAGTTCGGGATCGTGTCCTTCGCAATGTAATCGGACCAGTTATAGACATTGAGCTGCGTATCCTTCGCCGCCGCCGCCGATGCACCCACGCACAGCGCAAGCGCTGCGAACCGGCCCACTACCTTTGCTTTCATCCCGTTCTCCCTCCGGCCGGACCCGTGTCCGGCTGCCGTCTGCCTCGTCATGGCGGCGCATCCCGGCACGCCGCCCCTCGAAAACCCCGAACGCTACCACCATTCGCGCTCCGTCACAAAAAAATCATGCCGGTGTCGCGCAAACGGAACAGATTGCCGCCGCTGGCCGCTCGAGCGGCCCGCGCAGCGGGGCGTTCCGGGGGAATTCTATCGGGTAATCGGCGTCTGTCCATCAGGAAAAGAAGGCGGCCGCGAAACCGTCCGGACGGGTGGCCGTCGCGCCGCCGGGATCGCGGCCGGGGCGCGTCGTCGCGATGCATTAAAATGACGCCCTGACGATTCAACGCGCGAACCCTTCCGATGGCCTCCAACCTCCACGACCTGCCCGACAGCCCCTGCATCGGCGTGTGCTCGACCCTCTTCGACGAAGTCTGCAAGGGCTGCGGCCGCACGGCCGGCGAAGTGTCGAACTGGGTGTTCCTGAGCGACGACGAGAAACGCGCGGTGTGGGAGCGCATCACGCGCGAAGGCACCGCGATGCGCTTTCAGTACGACAAGCTGTAAATCCGCCGCACAAAAAAAGAGCGGCATGCCGACTGCCATGCCGCCAACCCCAACTCTGTTCTTTTTCGCTCGCGTCTAGAACTTCATCCCGACGCCCACGCCGACGATCAGCGGATCGATGTGCAGCGTGCCGATGCCCTTGTCGCCGAGCGTCGCATCGGTGCTCATCCAGATCTTCTTCACGTCGACGTTCATGAACACCTTCTTCGTCAACTGCACGTCGACGCCGAACTGCAGCGCGGGACCGAAGCTGCTCTTGTTGATCGACACGCCTTCCCCGCCGACGTTGAGCCCGTTGTTGTAGAAGTACGTGTAGTTCAGGCCCGCGCCGACGTACGGCCGCACCTTGCCGGCATGGTTGAAGTGGTACTGCAGCAGCAGCGTCGGCGGCAGCACGCCCACGCCGCCGAGATTGCCGAGGCTCGATGTCATCTGGTGCCGCGACGTGCCCAGAATCAGCTCCACGCCCAGGTAGTCGCGGATCATGTAGGTGAAGTCGAGTTCCGGCACGATCGCGTTGTTCACGCCTGTATTGATCGCGCCGAGCGTATCGCTCGCGCGCTCGTTCGGCTGGATGCTGATCGCGCGCAGCCGGACCAGGACGTCACCCTGGTTGATCCCGTCTCCCGCCGACGCCGCGTGCGACAGCGAGGGCAGCGTGACGAGGCTCGCCGCCACGGCGGCAGCGGTGATGCATGTTCGAATCGTTTTATGCATGGTACGGACCCCTTGTAGAATTTATTCCATTCTCCATGTAGGGTCTTTGCGTCGTCTTGATATCCGTCAAGCCAGCGTAAACATTGGACGGTTTGTCGCAGGCTCCGTCGCACAGCCCGTCAGCAGCAGGTCGAGCAGATCGCGCACGCTACGGATCGCGTTGCCGAACGGCAGCGCTTCGCGGCCGCGGAAGAACAGGCCGTTCGCGACGTCGCCGCGCAACGCGGCCGAGAGCCGCGTGTCGATGCAGAAATGGCCGAACTTTTCGATGCCGTCGCGCAGTCCGCAGACGCTCAGGCACTCGAGCGCGGTCGGGCAGCGCTGCTTGAACGCGCCGAGTTTGTCGCGAATGCGCGTTTCGTTGCGCAGGTAGCGATCGAGCCAGGGGGTCTTCACCGCGCGCGCCGGCAGCCCCGTCACGCTGACGAATTCGACGATGTCCTCGGGCAGCGCATCGGCCAGCACGCGCTTGAAGTTCGGATGCGCATCGCCCTCTTCCGTCACCGCGAACGGCGTTCCCACCTGGACGCCGTTCGCGCCGGCCGCGAGCGCCGCACGCACCGTGTCGTGACTGTTGATCCCGCCCGCGACGATCAGCGGGATCGTGTCGCGCGCGAGACCGAGCGACGCCATCACCTGTGCCGTCTCGTCGAGCACGCGCGCGAAATCGAAGCGCGCATCGTGCATGTCGTCGATCTGCGTGACGCCGAGGTGGCCGCCCGCATGCGCGGGATGCTCGATCACGATCGCGTCGGGCAGCCGCCCCTTCTTCATCCACTTCTTCAGCACCAGCGCGATCCCGCGGCTGTCCGACAGGATCGGGATCAGCGCGATGTCATGACCCTGCGTGAGATCGGGCAGATCGAGCGGCAGGCCTGCGCCCATCACGATCGCGTCCGCGCCTTCGTCGCACGCGACGCGCACGTAGTCCGCATGCGCGCTCACCGCCTTCATCACGTTGACCGCGATCATCCCGCGTCCTTCGCTGTAGGTCTTCGCGAGGCGAATCTCGCGCGCGAGCGCCTCGAGGTTCGCGGCCTCCAGCGTCGCGCGATCGGGATTCGCGCGACAGCGTGCGAGCAAGTCTGCATGGTGGTGACGCAGGTCGATGCTCGCGATGGTGCCGAGCGCGCCTTCGCGCGCGACGCTGCCCGCAAGGCGGTGCGCGGAGATGCCGACGCCCATGCCGCCCTGCACCACGGGCAGCAAGGTGCGGCCGCGAATCGTGAGCGGCGGGAAGGAAGTGCGTGCGGTCATCTGAACCTCGTCGAAACATCGGAAATCGGAAACGCGATGATCGACGGATCCACCGGCGCGCACCTTGACGGCGGTCAATAAAAAAACGGCACGCGAGCGTGCCGTTCCGGGTCATGCGGCGTGAAACGCTCAGGACGGATTCGCCGGCTTGAGCTGCATCGACTTGTATTCGAGATACTCTTCGAGCCCGTACACACCGTTTTCGCGGCCGTGTCCCGACTGCTTGTAGCCGCCGAACGGCGCGGCGCCGTTCCACGTGCCGCCGTTGATGTCGACCTGCCCCGTGCGGATGCGGCGCGCGACGCGCATCGCGCGTTCGTCGCTGCCCGCCCATACCGCGCCGCCGAGCCCGTACGGCGAATCGTTCGCGATGCGCACGGCTTCGTCTTCGTCGCGATACGTGATGATCGACAGCACCGGCCCGAAGATCTCTTCCTGCGCGATCGTCGATTTCGGATCGACGCGGCCGAACACCGTCGGCTTGACGAAGAAGCCCTTCGCGAGCCCTTCCGGCAGGCCCGTGCCGCCGGTCACGAGTTCCGCGCCGTCGTCGATTCCGCGCTGGATGTAGGCCTGCACGCGCTGCTGCTGCACGGCCGATGCGAGTGCGCCGAGGCGCGTCGTTTCCTGACGCGGGTCGCCCGCGACATACGCTTCGGCTGCCGCCTTCGCGATCGCGCGCGCCTCGTCGTAGCGCGCCTCCGGCACCAGCATCCGCGTGTGTGCCGAACAGGTCTGGCCCGCGTTCAGGTAGCACGCGTTGACCGTGCCCTTCACCGCCGCCGCGAAATCGGCGTCATCGAGAATCACCGACGCCGACTTGCCGCCCAGTTCGAGCGCGACGCGCTTCACGCCCGCGGCCGCGAGTTCGGCCACGCGCTTGCCGGCACGCGTCGAACCCGTGAACGACACCATGTCGACGTCCGGATCGGTCGCCAGCACCTCGCCGACGACCGGGCCATAACCGCACACGAGGTTGAACACACCCGCCGGCAGGCCCGCTTCGTGAATCGCCTCGGCGAGCATGAACGCGTTGAGCGGCGCGACCTCGGACGGCTTCAGGACGACCGTGCAGCCGGCCGCCAGCGCCGGCGCGACCTTCAGCGTGATCTGGTTGAGCGGGTAGTTCCACGGCGTGATCGCCGCGACGACGCCGACCGGCTCGCGCACCACCAGCGAGTTGCCGACCTTCGCCTCGAATTCGAACGATTCGGCGAGCTTCGCGTATGCCTTCCAGTTGTAGATCGGACCGCCGACCTGGATCGCGCGCGACAGCTTGATCGGCATCCCGACTTCGCCGGTGATCGACTGCGCGAGTTCCTCGCTGCGCGCCTGCAGACGCTCGACGATCTTGCGCAGATAGGCCGCGCGCGTCGCGGCCGGCGTCGCGGCCCATGCGTCGAATGCCGCGCGCGCCGCGCGGATCGCGTCCTGCGCGTCCGACGCCACGCCCTCGGGAATCCGGCCGATCACGGCCTCGGTGCCCGAGTCGATCACGTCGATCGTGCCCGTTCCGGCCGGCTTGCGCCATGCGCCGTCGATATAGAACTGATCGTAGATTTTCATCGCTTCCTGTCTCCCGGAAAACGGCCATTCTAACGAGTGCGGCGCGGCTCCGCGACGACGCCGAACGTGACTTCGAGCGTCGCCGAACGGCCCGCGCGAACGACGGGGACCGGGCGCCGGACGCCCGCTTCCCGCCACCGCGGCATTCGCGCCGCGCCGACGCGTCACGAGGTCGCACCTCGCGCCCCGCATCGTGCTATGTTTTTAGTATCGGCGCCGGCTGCTGCAGGCCGCGCCACCCGGAATCGATGCTTTCGTGAGCGCTGCCATGACCGACGCACCCCATATCCTCGGCTCGCAAGATCGCCTGGAGCTGCTGTGCTGGCTCACCTGCGGCAATCTCGGCGCGTTTTACCTGAACGAATCCTGGCCGGATGCGTCGTTCCAGGTGCAGGCCGCACACCGCTGGCTCGACCGCCACCACCGGCAGTCAGACTGGCTCGCGATCGCGAAGCTGGCCGCGCTGGCGCAGGACATCGCAAAGCGGCACGCCGATTTCGTCGACGCGTCGTGGGCGCGCGACGCGGTCGAGGAAATCGTCGATACCGACGATCTCGACTACCGGGCGAAACTGGTGCAATGGGTGTACGAGGACTGCTGCAAGGCGCTCGCCGACAAGCGGCTCGCGGATTGACGCGCCGGGCGGCGCGCGAGGTAGTGCAAGCGGCTGTCGGCGGGGAACGGTGCCGCCGCGTCGAATCGTGATCGCGGGCGCCACGCCCGACCTGACATTTTCCCTTCATCGAGCCGCCGGGCTGGCGCGGCACGCGCTCACTTGGTCGGCCTGGATGCGAAAAAGCCCGCCAGGCTTCCACCTGGCGGGCTTCCGGTACATCAGATCGGGCATGGCTGCCCGGGGCAATTACTCCTGCCCCTGGCTCGTGAGGAACTCCTCGTAATTCCCGCCGAAGTCGAACAGCGTGCCGTCCGTGCGCACTTCGATGATCCGGTTCGCCAGCCCGCTCACGAATTCGCGGTCGTGCGACACGAGACCCCTTTCATGTTCTTAATCAATCACTTGGAGAACATGAATGGCAACAATCACCATGCGTGGGACAAAATGGCAGGTCAAAATCCGCCGCAAGGGGCTGCCCAGCCTTTCCGCAACCTTCGCCAGCGAGGAAGCCGCTACGCGCTGGGCGGCCGAACAAGAGCCCGGACACGCGGCCAAGGTCATTGATACCGGCCCCACTGTTGGAGACCTGTTCCGGAAGTACATAGAGCATCCTACGCCCGGAAAGCGGTCGAGCGAATGGGACCGCCGAACGCTTCAGCGACTGCTCAGAAAGGAAAAGAAACTCTGCTCCATCCCGGCCGCCCAACTCAACAAATTCCACCTTGCCGAATGGCGCGACCGGCGCATAACGGAAGTGCTCGGTAGCTCCGTAGGTCGCGAGCTGGACGCTATCTCAGCCGTCTACCGAGTTGCGATAGACGAATGGGAGATGGGGCTCACGGTCAACCCTGTGCGTGGCTTCCGTCGCCCTAAGCTCCCCCTTCCGCGTGACGTGCGGCTAATGGCCGGTGACGACGAGCGGCTAATTGAGAAGGCTCTTGACTTCAACCGCGAGATTGCCCCGGCAATCATCCTTGCCATTGAGACAGCCATGCGCCAAGGTGAGATAGCAAAGCTGCGGTGGGAACACATCGACCTTGAAGCGCGCACCGCCTTTCTTCCAATGACGAAGAATGGAACTCCCCGAAAGGTCCCGTTATCCAGTCGAGCTATCGAAGCGCTGACGTGGTGCCCACCGCCTCACAAAGGCCGAGTCTTCAAGCTGACTCAGTCCGCCATGAAGTACGCTTTCTGCCGTGTCCGCGATGAATGTGGGCTGGGCACACTTCATTTCCACGACCTGCGGCACGAAGCAGCGAGCCGCCTGTTTGAGAAAGGGCTGAATGTGATGGAGGTCGCAGCCATCACCGGCCATAAGAATCTGAAGCACCTCCAGCGCTATACACACCTTCGCGCTGAGGACTTGGCGCTCAAACTGGGCTAACGATTCGCGGGCATGCTTCCCCTCTACGCGTGCCCGCCTCACTACTCAGCCCGCGTCGCTACCCCCTGATACAGGTGCTGGTCTCTGGTCTCGTACACAATGTGCTTGCTCTCCCCATTGCGTGCTCCAAAAGCACAACACCTGTAAACGGGCTGACAAACTTATGTACTCGAACTGCGTCATCCAATGTCCCCGCCGATGAGCCGGCAAATCCATCGAGTACCACAAGAAGCCACACGTCCTGAGCACGCTTCCGGTACGCCTCCAACTTCTCTTGCTTCTTGTCGATGACCGCTTGAATGTCAGCCACGGTAATCAGCGGCACCCACCATGCACCTACCGGCTGCCACCTCGCGTACGCAATCGATGGGCGGTAATGTAGCCAGACACTCTGGAAGAGCGCCGATTCAAAGCTGACACCACATTGAAGATGAGAGGCTAACGACTCTCCTAGGGAAACACTGATTAATAGGCGATCGCGCGAGGTGGTCGGCGATGTGGGCGGGGAATGGCCGGATACCGAAGCGAAGCGCCGCCCATTCGGAGAAGTTTGCCCCGAGGATGCACCTTATTTC
>NZ_CADFEF010000026.1:0-105327 GCF_902833125.1 Burkholderia sp. BCC1640
CCTGATGACCATAGCGAGTCGGTCCCACCCCTTCCCATCCCGAACAGGACCGTGAAACGACTCTACGCCGATGATAGTGCGGATTCCCGTGTGAAAGTAGGTAATCGTCAGGCTCCCTCAAGCCAAGAACCCCCGCCCGACAAGGCGGGGGTTTTTGCATTGGCGCGACGGAAATGCGAGTGCAGGCAATCGAACCTCTCCGTTTGCTGCCCAAGCGCGTCGCCGGAATCCACCGCTTTCCATCATCCCGGACCAATCAACCGCCGATTCGTTGCAATCTCCAGCCAGGGAGACGACTCTTGCCGGTTCGGCAAGGCACTTCTAACACCCGCTCCGCGTCCGTATCGTCGCATCGGCGATTCGGAGTCGGTTCAGCGTTGATATTTTTCATCCGCCATCTCTATTTTCTCACTGCATAGGCAGGAAATTCGCGCGAAATGAGGCCTTATTCGGCCCATCCACGTAAAATTTGCGAATCTCCACCCCAGTCGCATCCAGAACGATGAACGCCGCCACTCAGATAGCTCGGGCCGTTTGCCCTCACGATTGTCCGGACACGTGCGCAATGCGCGTGACCGTCGAAAACGGCCGGGCCATCAAGGTGACGGGCGATCCCGACCATCCGCCCACGCAGGGTGTGCTGTGTACGAAAGTCAGCCGATATGCCGACCGCGTTCATCACCCCGACCGGCTCACCGTTCCCCTCAAGCGCATCGGCGCGAAGGGGGAAGGGCGCTTCGTGCCGATCAGTTGGAGCGAAGCACTTGACGAGATCGGTCGTCGTCTCGGGGAAATCGCCGCGCGCGCGCCGGAGGCGATCGTGCCGTACAGCTACGCGGGAACGATGGGACTCGTGCAGGGCGAAGGCATTGCGCAGCGGTTCTTCCATAAGCTCGGTGCGTCCCGGCTTGAGCGGACCATCTGCGCCGCAGCCGGTGCAGCGGGGCTGCGCTACACGTATGGTGGAAGCGTCGGCATGCATCTCGAGCATTTCGAGGAAAGCGAACTGATTCTGATCTGGGGCGCCAACCCGATCGCATCCAGTCTGCATTTCTGGACCCGAGCGCAGGAAGCCAAGCGTCGAGGCGCCCGTCTGGTCGCGATCGATCCCTACCGCTCACTGACGGCCGAGAAATGCCATCAGCACATCGCGTTGAAACCGGGCACCGACGGCGCGTTCGCGCTCGGCATGATGCATGTGCTGATTACCGAAGATCTGCTCGATCACGACTACATCGCGCGTCATACGCTCGGCTTCGACGCGCTCAAGGCGCGAGCCCTGTCCTATCCGCCGGAGCGTGTCGCGCAAATCTGCGGCATCGAAGCGTCGGAACTGATCGAACTCGCACGTCGTTACGGCGCGACCCGCAAGGCGTCGATTCGCCTCAATTACGGCATGCAGCGCGTGCGCGGCGGCGGCAATGCCGTGCGCGCGATTGCGAGCCTGCCCGCGCTGACAGGCGCGTGGCGGGACCGGGCCGGCGGGCTTCTGCTGTCGTCGTCGGAATCCGCACCGGTTAATCAGGCGGGGCTGCTGCGTCCGGATCTGATGCCCGGCTGGCCTCACAAACTGCCGCGCATCATCAACATGAATGCAATCGGCGATGCGCTGCTGCATCCGGGCGACGCCACCTTCGGGCCGAAGGTCGAAGCGGTGATCGTCTACAACTCGAATCCCGTCGCGGTCGCGCCCGACTCGTCGAAAGTTGCCGCCGGGTTCGCGCGCGAAGATCTGTTCACGGTCGTTCTGGAGCACTTCAAGACAGATACGGTCGATTTCGCCGACATTGTGTTGCCTGCCACGACGCAACTCGAGCATCTCGACGTCCACAAGTCGTACGGCCACACCTATGTGATGGCGAATCTACCGGCAATTCCGCCAGTTGGCGACGCACGGCCGAACACGGAAATCTTTCGGGGCATCGCACTCAGCATGGGGCTCGACGAGCCCGCGCTTTATCACAGCGACGAAGAGGTTGCGCAGACGGCGCTCCGTTGGGACGATCCGGCACTCGACAGCGATTGGGAGACGTTGAAGCGTGCCGGCTGGCTGAAGCTCAAGGTCGCGGACGCGCCTTTCGCGAATGGCGGCTTTCGCACACCGTCCGGCAAATGCGAGTTCTACAGTGCGCGGCTCGAGCAGATGGGCATGGACCCGGTGCCTGATTATCTGCCGCCGTTCGAATCGGCGGAGGCCGCGCCTGAACTCGCCGCTCGCTATCCACTGGCGATGATTTCCCCGCCGGCCCGCCACTTCCTGAACAGCACGTTCGTGAACGTGGACAGCCTGCGCAGTACGGAAGGCCAGCCGCACCTCGATATACACCCGGCCGACGCCGACGCGCGCGGCATCGGGGAGGGCGACATCGTGCGCATCTTCAACGACCGCGGATCGATGCAGGCGGTCGCGAGAGTGACTGATCGTGCGCGCGCGGGGCTCGTCGTCGGACTGTCGATCTGGTGGAAGAAATTGTCGGCGGATGGACGGAACGCGAACGAGGTGACGAGCCAGGCGCTGACCGATCTCGGAAACTCGGCGACGTTTTACGATTGTCTGGTGGAAGTTGAGCGGATTTGACCGAACTTCTTGATATCATCAGATGAATGCATCCGAAAGTTCGAAGTGGGCATCTAACCCTGTTGTCTCAGCATGGACGAGCCGCTACGATGCGTTTTAGCACGACCATTCGAAAATATGTGAGGAGACGCGCAGTATGAACAAAATTTGGCTGAAATCGTACCCACCCGGCGTTCCAGCCGAAATTGACGCGTCCCCGTATCCTTCCATCCCGGATCTCCTCGACGAAAGCTTCAAGCAGTATCGTGACCGCAAGGCGTTCGTCTGCATGGGCAAGAGCATCACGTACGGCGAACTCGATGCGCTGTCGCGCCAGTTCGGCGCGTGGTTGCAGTCGCGCGGCCTGAAGCGCGGTGCGCGCGTCGCGCTCATGATGCCGAACGTGCTGCAGTACCCGGTGGCGATCGTCGCGGTGCTCCGCGCGGGTTTCACCGTCGTCAACGTCAACCCGCTCTATACGCCGCGCGAGCTCGAACATCAGCTGAAGGACAGCGGAGCGGAGGCGATCGTCATTCTCGAGAATTTCGCGTCCACGCTGCAGGCCGTCATCGCCAATACCGCGGTCAAGCATGTCGTGGTCGCGTCGATGGGCGATCTGCTGGGCATCAAGGGCTGGCTCGTCAATTACGTCGTGCGCAACGTGAAGAAGATGGTGCCGGCCTGGCAGCTTCCGTCGTTCACGCGCTTCAAGGCCGCGCTGTCGGAAGGTGCGCGGCAGACCTTCAAGGCAGAGAAGCTCGGCCCCGACGACGTCGCGTTCCTCCAGTACACGGGCGGTACGACGGGTGTCGCGAAGGGCGCGACGCTGCTGCACCGGAACATCGTGTCGAACGTGCTGCAGGCGGGCGCATGGCATCATCCCGCGCACGAGAAGTACCCCGAGGTGAAACAGTTCGTGACGGTTGTCGCGCTGCCGCTCTATCACGTGTTCGCGCTGACGGTCTGCGGCTTCCTGACGATGCGCACGGGCGGCATGGGCGTCCTGATCCCGAATCCGCGCGACATCGGCGGCATGATCAAGGAGTTGAAGGGGTACCAGATCTCGACGATTCCGGCCGTCAACACGCTGTACAACGCACTGCTGAACCATCCCGAATTCAATCAGCTCGACCTGTCGAAGCTCGTGATCGCCAATGGTGGCGGCATGGCGATCCAGGAAGGTGTCGCGAAGCGCTGGTATGAGAAGACCCATACGGCGATCGTCGAGGGCTACGGCCTGTCGGAGACTTCGCCGGTCGCGACCTGCAACCCGGTGACCGCGACCGAATACAGCGGGACGATCGGCCTGCCGCTGCCGTCGACGGAAGTCGCCATCCGCGATGACGCCGGCAACGACGTCGCGCTCGGCGAGCCGGGCGAGATCTGTATCCGCGGGCCGCAGGTCATGGCCGGCTACTGGAACCGTCCGGACGAAACCGCGAAGGTCATGTTCCCGGACGGTTTCTTCAAGACCGGCGACGTCGGCGTGATGGACGCGCGCGGTTACGTGAAGATCGTCGACCGGAAGAAGGACATGATCCTGGTATCCGGTTTCAACGTGTATCCGAACGAGGTCGAGGACGTGGTGGCGTCGCACCCGGGCGTGTTCGAGGTGGCGGCGGTCGGCGTGCCGGACGAGCACTCGGGCGAAGCCGTGAAGCTGTTCGTCGTGAAGAAGGATCCGGCGCTTACCGACAAGGACATCCTCGCGTACTGCAAGGAGCGGCTAACCGGCTACAAGCGGCCGAAACTCGTCGAGTTCCGCACGGAATTGCCGAAGACGAATGTCGGCAAGATCCTGAGGCGCGAACTGCGCGACGGACGCGCGTAACACCGAAGTCGAATCAACCAGCCCGGCCAGTGCCGGGCTTTTTTATTCGTGGCGGGCATTGAGGATGCCGCATCGTGGTTCGACGGTCGCAGTAACGGCGCGCGTTCTACCGGGGGGGGCGCCGTGGCCGACGGAGCGGCTCGAGCGGGCCGCCGCCGGCCACGATCCGCATGGCGCGGTCTCGGTGCGTGCCACCCGCCGGCAGCGGCGGCCTTCACGTGGATGAGGCGTCGCGAACGCGTCGTCGCCGTGAACGGGCCGCCCGGTGATCGTCCTGTTCGCCGCTCGCCGCTTCGCAGCCGCAAAAGAAAAAGGCGCCCGAAGGCGCCTTCAATATGCTGCGGCTTGTCAGTCAAGCTGATTAGAACTTGTGACGGATGCCGACGCGCGCTGCAACCTGGTTGCTGGTGCTCGACGGATCGAGACCGTTGATCGACGCATGTGCCTGAACGACGTTGCCTGCCGAGTCGAGCACGTTGCCCGACGCATGCTGGTACACGCCGATCACGTAGACGTCCGTGCGCTTGGACAGGAAGTAGTCGACGCCCAGCGAGCCTTGGTGGTACTTGGCTGCCGAGTTGCCGTCGATCTTGCTGCCTTGCGTGTAGTCGTACGCCGCGCCGACGATCAGCGCCGGGGTCAGCTGATACTTGAAGTTGATTTCGCCGTTGTTGAACGTCGCGGTCTGGTTCACGAACGGACCGACCGAGAAGCCCTTGAACTTCGTGTTCGAGTACGTCGCGCCGATCGTTGCTGCGCCGAACGTGTACGCACCGCCCGCACCGATGACCTGGTACGTGTTCGCGCTGTTCGCATATGCGCCGTAGACCGGCGACGACACGGCCGTCGCTGCAGCCGACGCACCGGTGTTGAACATGCCGCCGAAGTTCGCCGGCGTGCGTGCATTCAAGTAGCCGACACCCAACACCAGCGGGCCGTTGTTGTAACCGGCGCCGAGCGACCAGACCTGGTTCTTCGAGAACTGGCCGGCTTGACCGCCGAAGCTGTACAGGCCGCCGAACGAGAAGCCGCCGTAGGTCGGGCTCGTGTACTTGACCGCGTTGTTCACGCGATATGCGTTGTTGAAGTTGTCGAGGTCGCCCGGGTGAGCAGCGATGTAGCCGCCCCACTGGTCGCCTGCCTCGAGCGGGCCGACGAAGTCGACGACGGAGTCGTACTGGCGACCCAGCGTGACCGTACCGTACTGGCTCGACAGGCCGACGTAAGCCTGGCGGCCGAACATCAGGCCGCCCTGGCCCAGCTTGCCGGAGTTGACGTCGAAACCGTTTTCGAGCACGAAGATCGCCTTCAGGCCGCTGCCCAGATCTTCGGTGCCGCGCAGGCCGAAGCGGCTGCCTTGCATCACGCCGCTTGCCAGACCGTACAGGTGGCCGCCTTTGGCGTTGTTGTTGAAGATGAAGCCTTCATCGATGATGCCGTAGAGCGTCACGCTGCTTTGCGCATGGGCTGCGCCAGCAAACGCGCCCAGCGCGACGAGCGCGAGAAGCGACTTTTTCATTAACGGATCTCCAAGAAACACTGAATTTTTTTGGCGGGGCGGATAGTTATGTTGTGTTGACGGGCCCCGTCAACTTCGCAAGAAGTTGCACGTAATGTAGCAAAGCCGATTTTTCCGACAAAGCGAAATGCCGTGGCGCAAGGCTGCCATGTTTCCTTTATGCAACAATGGTTAAAATCACGGGTTAACCGCAATTTCCGCTGAATAATCAAGTCGGTTACGCAGCGGAGCACGTGCCTTTGCCGCCCGCGGCAGCACACGCAGCCAGGAGAACAGGATGGTGTTGGATGAACTGATCAGCGAATTCGATCGCGGCCTGCGATCGCTGACCGGCATTAGCCGGATGAGCCGCCCGGTGCCCGCGCCGGCGGAGCCGCCGGCCGGCGAACTGACGCCCGCGGAGCGCACGCACGCCGCCGGGCTGATGCGCGTGAACCATGTCGGCGAGGTCTGCGCGCAGGCGCTTTATCAGGCGCAGAAGCTGACCGCGCGCTCGTCGTCGTCGAAGGCGATGTTCGAGGAAGCCGCGCGCGAGGAGGAGGATCATCTCGCGTGGACCGCGCATCGGCTGAAGGAACTCGATTCGCGTCCGAGCCTGCTCAACCCGCTGTGGTACGCTGGCGCGCTCGCGATCGGCGTCGTCGCCGGCACGCTGGGCGACAAGGTCAGCCTCGGCTTCATGGCGGAGACGGAGCGTCAGGTCGAGAGCCATCTCGACGGGCACCTGTCCGAGCTGCCGCCGACCGACACGGCGTCGCGTGCGATCGTCGAGCAGATGCGGCTCGACGAAGTGAAGCACGGCAAGGCCGCGACCGATGCAGGCGGGATCGAGCTGCCGTTGCCTGCCCGGATGTTGATGCGCGCCGCATCGAAAGTCATGACGAGCACTGCATACTATCTCTGACATTCGGGCCGGGGCGGCGCGCGACGCCGTCCTGGTTCGCCGTCCCCGATACCGCCCGTTTTTTCCGCGTTTTCCCGCCCCCGAAAGCCCCGTCCGCACGCCAGTCTGGCCCGCCTTTCTCACGTATCACCTTCACAAGTTGCACTAGCTCATTCATTTATAACGGTTTTTGGTATGAGGGGCCGCATGAGCATGCGCGCGTAAGTCCTTGTTCTAACTAACAAAATTCGTCAAAAAACCGGGCCGCTCCCTTGACCGTGCCAAACCCTTCCACTAAAGTGGGAGACAGTGTGAGAAAGTGTATTTTTGTGTGATTTAGCGGGCTATTCCGGCTAAATTCTTGAGCATTGAGCGGGTGCTTCGGTGCCCTGAACGGGAGAGCGGAAAGTGTTCCAAGGGGCGTCGGCGCTGACGCTCGATGCGAAAGGGCGGATGTCGGTGCCGGCTCGCTATCGCGAAGCGCTGCAAGGACAGGCAGAAGGACGGGTGACTGTGACCAAGCACCCGGACGGCTGCCTGTTGCTGTTTCCGCGCCCCGAATGGGAGGTATTTCGCGCCAAGATCGCCGCGCTGCCGATGGACGCGCATTGGTGGCGGCGAATTTTTCTCGGCAATGCGATGGATGTCGATCTCGACAGCGCAGGCCGGATTCTCGTATCGCCCGAGCTGCGGATGGCGGCCGGACTGGAAAAGGAAGTCATGTTGTTGGGAATGGGTAGTCACTTCGAGCTGTGGGATTCGCAGACCTACATCGCGAAGGAGCAGGCAGCGATGGCGCAGGGCATGCCCGACGCGCTGAAGAACTTCACGTTCTGATTGCGGTGACGGAGACGCCCGCGATGGGAAACGAATTGCAGCATCGGACCGTACTGTTGGACGAAGCGGTCGATTCGCTCGTGACGCGGCCGGACGGCATTTATGTCGACGGCACGTTCGGGCGCGGCGGTCATAGTCGCGCGGTGCTCGCGCGGCTGGCGCCGGGCGGCCGGCTGATCGCGTTCGACAAGGATCCGAGGGCGATCGAGACGGCGCAGCGCATCGAGGATGCGCGCTTCTCGATCGTGCATGACAGCTTTGCATCGATGCGCGATGCGCTTGCGGCGCGCGGTGTCGAGAAGGTGTCGGGTGTGTTGCTGGACCTGGGCGTGTCCTCGCCGCAGGTGGACGATCCGGCGCGCGGCTTCAGCTTTCGCGCGGATGGCCCGCTGGACATGCGAATGGATCCGACGCGCGGCGAGTCGGCGGCCGAGTGGCTCGCGCGGGCTTCGGTGCAGGAATTGACGGAGGTGATACGAGATTATGGGGAAGAACGGTTTGCTTTTCAGATTGCAAAGGCGCTTGTTGCTCGCCGGGCAGAGTCCGACCGTCTTGGGCCTCTCGACACCACGGGCGAGCTTGCCCAAATCGTGGGTAACGTCGTCAAAACCCGTGAGAAGGGCAAGGATCCGGCAACCCGCACCTTTCAGGCTATACGGATTCACGTCAATCAAGAGCTTGCGGACCTGCAAGTCGTACTAGACGCGGCATTGTCGTTGCTGGAGCAAGGGGGGCGGCTGGTGGTCATCAGCTTTCATTCACTCGAAGACCGGATCGTCAAGCGATTCATGCAAGCGCACGCGAGTGCGCCCGCGGTCGATCGTCGCCTGCCGATCCGTGCCGTCGACCTCCCAAGCCCGCCGCTCAAGATCATCAGCCGTCAGTTCCCGAGCGAGGCGGAAGTCGCCGCGAATCCGCGCGCCCGGTCGGCAGTGATGCGCATCGCGGAGCGCGTCACGCCATGAGCCGCTTCAACATCTTCCTGCTGATCATCGTGATGGGCTGCGCGTTGTCGGTCGTCAACTCGACGAACCAGCAGCGCCAGATCTTCATTCAGCTGCAGCGCGCGCAGTCGCAGGAGCGTCAGCTCCAGCAGGACTACGCGCAGCTTCAATATCAGCAGAGCGCGCTGTCCAAGACGTCCCGCATCGAGCAGCTCGCGAACGATTCGCTGAAGATGCAGCCGATCACGACGGGCCGCACCCAGTACCTGACGCTGCCGTCGGGCGCCGCGAAGGCGATCGACGCGCCGATTCCCGCGTCGGCCGATACGGCCACCAAGGGCAATGGAGGCGCGCGATGAAGCCGTCGCAAAAGCGCCAGGACGTGAAGTTCTCGTCGAGCCCCGTGCTCGGCGTGCACCTGCCGATGTGGCGCTCGAAACTCGTCGTGTTCCTGCTGTTCATGGCGTTCGTCGCGCTCGCCGCGCGGGCGTTCTGGATCCAGGGCCCCGGCAACGCGTTCTACCAGAAGCAGGGCGAGAGCCGCTACCAGCGCACGATCGAGCTGCCGGCCACGCGCGGCAAGATCCTCGACCGTAACGGGCTCGTGCTCGCGACGAGTCTGCCCGTGCGCGCGATCTGGGCGATTCCCGACGCCGTGCCGGACGATCTCGACGCCGGCAAGGTCAACCAGCTCGGCAAGCTCCTCGGCATGACGCCGAAGGAACTGCGCGTGAAGCTGTCGCAGGACAAGGGTTTCGTCTACGTAAAGCGCCAGGTGCCGATCGACGTCGCGGACAAGGTCGCAGCGCTCGACATTCCCGGTATCTATCAGCGCAACGAATACAAGCGCTTCTATCCGGAAGGCGAGATCACCGCTCACCTGATCGGCTTCACGAACGTCGAGGACGAAGGGCAGGAGGGCGTCGAACTCGGCGACCAGAAGATGCTGTCCGGCACATCCGGCGTGCGCCGCGTGATCAAGGACCGGATGGGGCACATCGTCGAGGATGTCGCCGAACAGATTCCGCCGCACAACGGGACGGACGTCGACCTGTCGATCGACAGCAAGATCCAGTACATCGCGTATGCGAATCTGAAGGCCGCCGTCGAGAAGTTCAAGGCGAAGGCCGGCGCGGCGATGGTCGTCGACGTGCGCACCGGCGAGGTGCTGGCGCTCGTCAATTACCCGACGTACAACCCGAACGACCGCTCGCGCATGACGGGCGAGCAGTTGCGCAACCGGATCATGACCGACGTGTTCGAACCGGGTTCGATCATGAAGCCGTTTACGGTGTCGCTCGCGCTCGACCTGCACCGCGTGACGCCGAACACGCTCGTCGAGACGGGCAACGGGCATTTCGTGCTCGACGGCGCACCGATCACCGACGACGCAGGTTTCGGCACGCTGACGGTCGGCGGTGTGATCCAGAAGTCGAGCAACATCGGTGCGACGAAGATCGCGATGACGATGCGGCCCGAGGAAATGTGGAATATGTATACGAGCATCGGCCTCGGCCAGGCGCCGAAGGTCGGGTTCCCGGGCGCGGTGGCCGGTCGCCTGCGTCCGTGGAAGAGCTGGCGTCGCATCGAGCAGGCGACGATGTCGTACGGCTACGGCCTGTCGGTGTCGCTGTTCCAGCTCGCGCGCGCCTATACGGCGATCGCGCATGACGGCGAGCTGATGCCCGTGACCATTTTCAAGACCGACCCCAATCAGCCGATCGTGGGCACGCAGGTGTTCAACCCGACTACCGCGCGCGAAGTGCGTGCGATGCTCGAAACGGTGGTGGCGCCGGGCGGTACGTCGCCCGATGCGGCCGTGCCGGGTTATCGCGTCGGCGGCAAGAGCGGTACCGCGTACAAGCATGAAGGTCACGGCTACACGCGCAAGTACCGCGCGTCGTTCGTCGGCATGGCGCCGATGCCGAATCCGCGCGTCGTGATCGCGGTGTCGGTCGACGAGCCGACCGCCGGCAGCCACTTCGGCGGCCAGGTGTCGGGCCCCGTATTCTCGGCGATCGCGGGCGATACGATGCGCGCGCTGAACGTGCCACCGAACATGCCGATCAAGCAGCTCGTCGTGTCCGACGACGCGCCTGGCGCGCCCGCCGGGACGGGCCCGCAAAAGCTCGCCGCGGGCGGCGGTGCGAAGCATATGATCGTATCCAGCACGACACGTAATTCACCAGGAGTTGTTCGATGAGCGCCGCTCGCAGTTCCCATCCGGCGCATCAGCAGATCGCGGCCGCGCTTGCGTGGCTGCGCCAGCATGTGGCCCCCGCAGCGCAACTGCATGCCGACACGCGCAGCCTGAAGACCGGCGACGTGTTCCTCGGCTATGCGGTCGACGGGGCAGACAATCGCGCCTTCATTTCCGATGCCGTCGCGCGCGGCGCGGCCGCCGTGCTGTATCAGCCGGAAGGTCTCGAAGCCGCACCGGCCGTGCCCGTCGCACTCGCGGTGCCGGCGCTCGACCAGCTGGCCGGCGAGATCGTCAGCGGCTGGTACGGCGACCCGAGCGACAGCCTGCTCGCCATCGGCGTGACCGGCACCAACGGCAAGACGTCCTGCACGCAATGGATCGCGGCCGCGCTGACGGCGCTGCACCAGCCGTGCGCGCTGATCGGCACGCTCGGCAGCGGCATGCCGGGGCAGCTGGTGCCGACCGGCTTCACGACACCTGACGCGCCGCAGCTGCAGCGCAGCCTCGCGCAACTGCACGACGCGGGCGCGAAAGCCGTCGCGATGGAAGTGTCTTCGCACGCGCTGCATCAGGGCCGCGTGAACGGCACGGCATTCGACATCGCCGTTTTCACGAACCTCACGCAGGATCACCTCGACTATCACGGCACGTTCGACGCGTACGAAGCCGCGAAGTCGAAGCTGTTCGCGTGGCGCGGTCTGCGCGCGGCGGTCGTCAATCGCGACGACGAGGCCGGCCGTCGCCTGCTCGAGAAGCTGGCCGGCCGCGTGCGCACGATCGCATACGGGATAGGCGACGCACAGGCGGCCGACGCCGATCGCGAGCTGGTCGCGCTCGACGTGCGCGCGACCGCCACGGGCACGGCTTTCCGCCTGCGCTCGTCGTGGGGCGACGCGGACGTCGAGGTCGGCACGCTCGGCACGTTCAACGTCAGCAACCTGCTCGCGGTGCTCGGCTCGCTGCTCGCGGCCGACGTGCCGTTCGATGCGGCCGTCGCGGAGATTACGCGGCTCGAGTCCGTCAACGGGCGCATGCAGCGCCTTGGCGGCCGGCTGCAGAACGACGAACCGCTGGTCGTGATCGACTACGCGCACACGCCCGATGCACTCGACAAGACGCTCGATGCATTGCGCCCGATCGCGGCGGCGCGCGGCGGGCGGCTCGTCTGCATGTTCGGCTGCGGCGGCGATCGCGACGCGACGAAGCGCCCGCTGATGGGCGCGATCGCCGAGCGGCTCGCCGACGAAGTCGTCGTGACGAGCGACAATCCGCGCAGCGAGGATCCGCAGCGCATCATCGACCAGGTCATCGCGGGGATGACCGCGCCCGATCGCGCACGCCGTATCGAGGATCGCGCGAGCGCGATCCTGCAGGCCGTGCGCGGCGCCGCCCGCGAGGACGTCGTCGTGCTGGCCGGCAAGGGGCACGAGGCGACGCAGGAAATCATGGGCAAGAAGCGCGCGTTCTCCGATCAGGATCACGCGCGGCTCGCGCTCGCGGCACGCGCGACGCACGGCAAGGGAGGCGGCGAATGACGATGCTCAGTCTCGGCGAAGCCGCGCGCCTGATTCCCGGCGCGACCGTCCACGGCGATCCGGACACCACCTTCGAGCGCGTGTCGACGGACAGCCGCACGGTCGGCCCGGGCGACCTGTTCGTCGCGCTGAAGGGCGAGCGCTTCGACGCGCACGACTTCCTCGGCGACGTGGCCGCGCGCGGCGCGGCCGCGGCGCTCGTCGCGCACGCGCCGGCGGGCCTTGCGATGCCGGTCGTCGAGGGCGGTGAAACGCGTGCCGCGCTCGGCGCGCTCGCGCATGGCTGGCGCAAGCGCTTCGCGGTGCCGCTCGTCGCGGTGACGGGCAGCAACGGCAAGACGACCGTCAAGGAAATGATCGCGTCGATCTTTACGGCGGCAGTCGGCACGGACGCGCGGCTGGCGACGGCCGGCAACCTGAACAACGACATCGGCGTGCCGCTGACGCTGCTGCGCCTGTCGGGCGCGCATCGCGTCGCGGTGATCGAGCTCGGGATGAATCACCCGGGCGAGACCGAAGTTCTCGCGCGCCTCGCGGCGCCGACCGTCGCGCTCGTCAACAATGCGCAGCGCGAACACCAGGAATTCATGGCGACGGTCGAGGCGGTCGCGCTCGAACACGCGGCCGTGATCCACGCGCTGACACCGGACGGCGTCGCGGTGTTTCCGGCCGACGATGCGTACGCCGGTATCTGGCGTGTCGCGGCGACCGGCAACCGGATTCTCGATTTCGCGCTGCACGACGCCGAACGGCAGATCGAAGCGCAGGTCACGGGCCGTCTGCACGGCGGCGAGCTTGCGATCGACACGCCGTCCGGCTCGGTGACGGTGCGGCTGCGCGCGCTCGGCGAGCACAACGCACGCAACGCATTGGCGGCCACGGCCGCGACGCTCGCGGCCGGTATCGAGCTGGCCGCGATCAAGCAGGGCCTCGAATCGTTCGAGCCGGTCAAGGGCCGTTTGCAGGTCCGGCGAGCGGACGTCGGCAGCCTCGCGGGCGCGACGGTCGTCGACGACACCTACAACGCGAACCCCGATTCGATGCGCGCGGCGATCGACGTGCTGGCCGCACAACCGGTGCCGCGCGTGCTGGTGATCGGCGACATGGGCGAGGTGGGCGACGAAGGCCCGGCATTTCACCGGGAGATCGGCGCGTATGCGCGCGAGCGCGGCATCGATGCGCTGTTCGCGCTCGGCGATGCGTCGCGCGATGCATGTACCGCGTACGGCGACACGGCCTGCCATTTCGGCGACGTCGGCGCGCTGGTGACGGCACTGCTCGCGGCGGGCTACGGCGCGCAGGCGACGGTGCTCGTGAAGGGCTCGCGGTACATGAAGATGGAGCGCGTGGTCGACGCGCTGACGAAACAACCCGCGGCGGGCACGGTGCCCGCGGCACACTGAGTAGAAGGAAGGAAGCATGCTGCTGGCGCTGGCGCAATGGCTGCAAGGAGACGCAAGCTTTTTGCGCTTGTTCACGTACCTGACGTTCCGTGCGGTGATGGCTACCATCACCGCGCTCGGGATCGGGCTCGTGTGCGGACCGTGGGTGATCCGCAAGCTGACGCAAATGAAGGTCGGGCAGGCCGTGCGCAAGGACGGCCCGCAGAGCCATCTCGTCAAGTCCGGCACGCCGACGATGGGCGGCGTGCTGATCCTGATCGGCATCGCAGTCGCGACGCTGCTGTGGGGCGACCTGACGAACCGTTTCATCTGGATCGTGATGCTCGTCACGTTCGGCTTCGGCGTGATTGGCTGGGTCGACGACTACCGCAAGGTCGTCTACAAGGACCCGCGCGGGATGTCGTCGCGCGAAAAGTATTTCTGGCAGTCGGTGATCGGGCTGTTCGCGGCCGTCTACCTCGCATTCAGCGTGTCCGAGGCGAACAACGTGCGTGTGTTCGACCTGTTCATGGCGTGGGTGCGCAGCGGCCTGTCGATGGGGCTGCCCGCGCGGGCCGACCTGATGTTGCCGTTCCTGAAGTCGATCAGCTACCCGCTGGGCGTCTGGGGCTTCATCGTGCTGACCTACTTCGTGATCGTCGGCGCGAGCAACGCGGTGAACCTGACCGACGGCCTCGACGGTCTCGTGATCATGCCGGTCGTGCTGGTCGGTGCGTCGCTGGGTGTGTTCGCGTACGTGATGGGCAGCTCGGTCTATTCGAAATACCTGCTGTTCCCGCACATCCCGGGCGCCGGTGAATTGCTGATCTTCTGCTCCGCGATGGGCGGGGCAGGGCTCGCGTTCCTCTGGTACAACACGCACCCCGCGCAGGTGTTCATGGGCGACGTCGGCGCGCTGGCGCTTGGCGGCGCGCTCGGCACGGTCGCGGTGATCGTGCGCCAGGAAATCGTGCTGTTCATCATGGGCGGCATCTTCGTCGCGGAAACGCTGTCGGTGATGCTGCAGGTGTCGTGGTTCAAGTACACGAAGAAGCGTTACGGCGAAGGGCGGCGCCTGCTGAAGATGGCACCGCTGCATCACCATTTCGAATTGTCCGGCTGGAAGGAAACGCAGGTGGTGGTGCGCTTCTGGATCATCACGCTGATGCTGTGCCTGTTCGGTCTGTCCACCCTCAAGTTGCGGTAAAGGAAAGGTAACAAGGATGTCTGGCGAGATGTTTGGAGATCGGCAGCGGCCGATGGTGCTCGTACTGGGGCTCGGGGAATCGGGTCTCGCGATCGCGCGATGGTGCGCGAGGCACGGGTGCCGGCTGCGTATTGCCGATACCCGCGAGGCGCCGCCGAACCTTGCCGCGCTGCAGGCCGAAGGCATCGATGCGGAGTTCGTCGGCGGGCCGTTCACGCCTGCACTGCTCGACGGCGGCGTCGAGATCGTCGGGCTGAGCCCCGGCCTGTCGCCGCTTGAACCGGCACTGGCGGCGCTGATCGCGGCCGCGAACGAGCGCGCGATCGCCGTGTGGGGCGAACTGGAATTCTTCGCGCAGGCGCTGCGCGCGCTCGGCACGAGCGGCTACCAGCCGAAGGTGCTCGCGATCACCGGCACCAACGGCAAGACCACGACGACGAGCCTCACGGGCCTGCTGTGCCAGCGTTCGGGCAAGAAGGTCGCCGTCGCGGGCAACATCAGCCCGGCGATGCTCGACCGGCTCGCGGGCGCGATCGACGATACGGCGTTGCCCGACGTCTGGGTGCTCGAACTGTCGAGCTTCCAGCTCGAGACGGCACGCACGTTCGCGCCGGACGCGGCCGCGATCCTCAACATCACGCAGGATCACCTCGACTGGCACGGCAGCTTCGACGCCTATGCGGCCGCGAAGGGCCGGATCTTCGGCGCGACGACCACGCGCGTGCTCAACCGCGACGATGCGGCCGTGATGAAGTTCGCGCCGGCCGCCGGCGCGGCCGATGCGGCGCGCACGGTCACGTTCGGCCTGAACGAACCGACGCAGGACGGCGACTACGGCCTGTCGCGCGACAACGGCATTGCGTGGCTGGTCGAAGCGGTCGACCGCGACGCGCCGGACGAGACGACGAGCCGTCGCCGCAAGCGCGACGGCGCGCATACGCCCGACATCGCGCAGAAGCGCCTGATGCCGGCCGACGCGCTGCGCATCCGCGGGCTGCACAACGCGGCGAACGCGCTGGCCGCGTTCGCGCTTGCACGCGCGATCGACCTGCCGGCCGCGCCGCTGCTGCACGCGCTGCGCGAATATCGCGGCGAGGCGCATCGCGTCGAAGTGATCGCGACGATCGACGACGTGGACTACGTCGACGACAGCAAGGGAACGAACGTCGGCGCGACGGTAGCCGCGCTCGACGGGCTCGCGCAGAAGATCGTGCTGATCGCCGGCGGCGACGGCAAGGGGCAGGATTTTGCGCCGCTGGTCGCGCCGGTCGCGCGCTGGTGTCGTGCGGTGATGCTGATCGGCCGCGATGCGCCGGCGATTCGCGACACGCTCGCCGAAACCGGCGTGCCGCTCGCCGACCACGCGACGCTCGAAGGCGCGGTGCGTGCCGCTGCCGACCTCGCCGAGCCGGGCGATGCGGTGCTGCTGTCGCCCGCGTGCGCAAGCCTCGACATGTTCAGGAACTACGCCCATCGCGCGGATGTGTTCCGCGCGGCGGTGGATGAAATCGCCATCGACAAAGGAGCGACGCCATGAGCTGGTCCGATCGCCTCGTCTCCCGTTTCAACGACCGGCGCGACACCGGCGGCAATGCCGCCGGCGGCCGCGTCGCGTCGGCCACGCGCGCCGCGACCGGCGGCCTCGCGAGCGTCGTCAACGGCGTGCGGCCGAGCCGCTCGCGGATGCTCGATTTCGACTACTCGCTGCTGTGGGTCGCGATCGCGCTGCTCGGGCTCGGCGTGGTGATGGTGTACTCGGCGTCGATCGCGATGCCCGATTCGCCGAAATACGCGTCGTATCACGACTATGCGTTCCTGATGCGCCACTGCGTGTCGCTTGGCGTCGCGTTCATCGCGGCGGTGATCGCGTTCCGCGTGCCCGTGTCGACCTGGGACAAATACGCGCCGCATCTCTTCCTGATCGCACTGGTCGGCCTCGTGATCGTGCTGATCCCGCACGTCGGCAAGGGTGTGAACGGTGCGCGCCGCTGGATTCCGCTCGGCATCACGAACATGCAGCCGTCGGAAATCATGAAGCTCGCGGTGACGATCTACGCGGCGAACTACACGGTGCGCAAGCAGGAATACATGCAGAGCTTCGCGAAGGGCTTCCTGCCGATGGCGTTCGCGGTCGGTCTCGTCGGCGCGCTGCTGCTGCTCGAACCGGACATGGGCGCGTTCATGGTGGTTGCCGCGATCGCGATGGGCGTGCTGTTCCTCGGCGGCGTCAACGGCAAGCTGTTCGGCGGCCTGGTCGCGACGGCGGTTGGCACCTTCACGATGCTCGTATGGCTGTCACCGTGGCGTCGCGAGCGGATTTTCGCGTACCTCGATCCGTGGGACGAACGCTATGCGCAGGGCAAGGCGTACCAGCTCACGCACTCGCTGATCGCGTTCGGCCGCGGCGAGTGGTTCGGCGTCGGCCTCGGCGGCAGCGTCGAGAAGCTGAACTACCTGCCCGAAGCGCATACCGACTTCATCCTCGCGGTGATCGGCGAGGAACTCGGCTTCGTCGGCGTGCTGGTCGTGATCCTGCTGTTTTACTGGATCGTGCGCCGCGCGTTCGAGATCGGCCGTCAGGCGCTCGCGCTCGACCGCACGTTCGCGGGCCTGATGGCGAAGGGCATCGGCATCTGGTTCGGCGCGCAGACGTTCATCAACATGGGCGTGAACCTCGGCCTGCTGCCGACCAAGGGCCTGACGCTGCCGCTCGTGAGCTACGGCGGCTCGGGCATCCTGCTGAACTGTGTCGCGCTTGCGGTGCTGTTGCGGGTCGACTATGAAAATCGCGTATTGATGCGGGGAGGGAAGGTATGACCGCGTCGCGACGCACGCTGATGGTGATGGCAGGCGGCACCGGGGGCCACGTGTTCCCGGGGCTCGCCGTCGCGCACCGGATGGAAGCGGCGGGTTGGCGCGTCGTGTGGCTCGGCAATCCGGCCGGGATGGAAGCGACGCTCGTGCCGAAGCACGGCATTCCGATGGAATACGTGCGCTTCGGCGGACTGCGCGGCAAGGGCCTGAAGACCAAGCTGACGCTGCCGATCAACCTGCTGCGCGCGTGCTGGCAGAGTCTCGGCGCGCTGCGTCGCGTGCGGCCGGACGTCGTGCTCGGGATGGGAGGCTACATCACGTTCCCGGCGGGCGTGATGACCGCGCTGTCGGGCCGCCCGCTCGTGCTGCACGAACAGAATTCGATCGCCGGTCTCGCGAACAAGGTGCTCGCGAAATTCGCGAAGCGTGTGCTCGTCGCGTTCCCGGGCGCACTGCCGCACGCGGAATGGACCGGCAACCCGATTCGCGCGGAACTTGCGCGCACGGAAACGCCCAAAGCACGCTATGCGTCGCGCAGCGGCCCGCTGAACGTGCTGGTCGTCGGCGGCAGTCTCGGCGCCGCCGCGCTGAACGAAGTCGTGCCGCGCGCGCTGGCGCTGCTGGCGCCGGGCGAGCGCCCGCGTATCGTGCACCAGGCCGGCGCGAAGCACATCGACGCGCTGAAGGCGAATTACGAAGCGGCCGGATTCACCGGCGGCGACGACGTGCGGCTCGTGCCGTTCATCGACGACATGGCCACCGCTTACGCGGCGGCGGATCTCGTGATCTGCCGTTCCGGCGCGATGACGGTGTCGGAAATCGCGGCGGTGGGCGTGGCGGCGCTGTTCGTGCCGTTCCCGTACGCGGTCGACGACCACCAGACGACCAACGCCGCGTTCCTCGCCGATGCGGGCGCGGCGGTGCTGGTGCAACAACGCGACCTGTCGGCGGAACTGCTTGCCGACTGGCTGCGCGGCCAGTCGCGGGTGTCGCTCGCGGACATGGCGGAGCGTTCGCGCTCGCTGGCGAAGCCCGAGGCCACCGACGAAGTCGCGCGCGTCTGCGCGAAGGTGGCCGGCGCGAACCTGGAACAACTGCAATGAAACACATCGTCAAACACATTCATTTCGTCGGGATCGGCGGCGCGGGCATGAGCGGCATCGCCGAAGTGCTCGTCAACCTCGGCTACGAGGTCAGCGGCTCCGACCTGTCGCGCAACGCGGTGACCGATCGTCTCGCGGCGCTCGGCGCGCGGATCGCGATCGGGCACGACGCGGCGAACATCGAGGGCGCGAACGCGGTCGTCGTGTCGACGGCCGTGCGCTCGGACAACCCCGAAGTGCTCGCCGCGCGCCACCAGCGCGTGCCGATCGTGCAGCGCGCGGTGATGCTCGCGGAGCTGATGCGCCTGAAGCAGGGGATCGCGATCGCCGGCACGCACGGCAAGACCACGACGACGAGCCTCGTCGCGAGCGTGCTCGCGGCGGGCGGGCTGGACCCGACCTTCGTGATCGGCGGCCGGCTGATCAGCGCCGGTGCGAACGCGCGGCTCGGCACGGGCGACTTCATCGTCGCCGAGGCCGACGAGTCGGACGCGTCGTTCCTGAACCTGTATCCGGTGATCGAAGTCATCACGAACATCGACGCCGATCACATGGACACCTACGGCCACGATTTCGCGCGGCTCAAGCAGGCGTTCATCGAGTTCACGCAGCGCCTGCCGTTCTACGGCAGCGCGGTGGTGTGCGTCGACGATCCGAACGTGCGGCAGATCATCCCGTTCATCTCGAAGCCGGTCGTGCGCTACGGGTTGTCGCCGGACGCGCAGGTGCGCGCGGAAGACATCGACGCGCGCGACGGCCGCATGCACTTCACGGTGATCCGCGAAGGCCGTGCGCCGCTCGCGGTGGTGCTGAACCTGCCGGGCCTGCACAACGTGCAGAACGCGCTCGCGGCGATCGCGATCGCGACCGATCTCGGCGTGGCGGACGACGCGATCCAGCTGGCGCTGGCGGAATTCAACGGCGTCGGCCGACGCTTCCAGCGCTACGGCGAGGTGCCGAGCGCGGACGGCGGCCAGTACACGCTGATCGACGACTACGGCCACCACCCCGTCGAGATGGCCGCGACGATCGCGGCCGCGCGCGGCGCGTTCCCGGGCCGCCGCCTCGTGCTGGCGTTCCAGCCGCACCGCTACACGCGCACGCGCGATTGTTTCGACGACTTCGTCAATGTGCTGTCGACGGTCGACGCGCTGGTGCTGACGGAAGTCTATGCCGCGGGCGAAGCGGCGATCGCGACGGCCAACGGCGACGCGCTGTCGCGTGCGCTGCGCGCGGTGGGCAAGGTTGACCCGGTGTTCGTCGCGACGGTCGACGACGTGCCGGACGCACTGGCCAAGGTCGCGCAGAACGGCGACGTGGTGATCACGATGGGCGCGGGTTCGATCGGCGGCGTGCCGGCGAAGCTCGTGCAACACACACAACAGAAGGCATGACATGAGCGGGATCGATCCGAAACGTTTCGGCAAGGTGGCGGTGTTGTTCGGCGGCGAATCCGCCGAGCGCGAGGTGTCGCTCACCTCGGGCCGTCTCGTGCTGCAGGGCCTGCGTGACGCGGGCGTCGACGCGCATCCGTTCGACCCGGCCGAGCGGCCGTTGTCGGCGCTGAAGGACGAAGGCTTCGTGCGCGCGTTCAACGCGCTGCACGGCGGCTACGGCGAGAACGGCCAGATCCAGGGCGCGCTCGACTTCTACGGGATCCGCTACACGGGCAGCGGCGTGCTCGGCTCGGCGCTCGGCCTCGACAAGTTCCGCACGAAGCTCGTGTGGCAGCAGACGGGCGTGCCGACGCCGCCGTTCGAGACGGTGATGCGCGGCGACGACTACGCGGCGCGCGCGGCGGACATCGTCGCGAAGCTCGGCCTGCCGCTGTTCGTGAAGCCGGCGAGCGAGGGCTCGAGCGTCGCGGTGCTGAAGGTGAAGACGGCCGACGCGTTGCCCGCCGCACTGTCGGAAGCGGCGACGCACGACAAGATCGTGATCGTCGAGAAGAGCATCGAAGGCGGCGGCGAATACACCGCGTGCATCGCCGGCGATCTCGACCTGCCGCTGATCAAGATCGTGCCGGCAGGCGAGTTCTACGACTACCACGCGAAGTATGTCGCCGACGATACGCAGTACCTGATTCCGTGCGGGCTGCCCGCGGAACAGGAAGCGGAACTGAAGCGCATCGCGCGCCGCGCGTTCGACGTGCTCGGCTGTACCGACTGGGGTCGGGCGGACTTCATGCTCGATGCCGCCGGCAACGCGTATTTCCTGGAAGTGAACACGGCCCCCGGGATGACCGACCACTCGCTGCCGCCGAAGGCCGCGCGATCGATCGGCATCAGCTATTCGGAGCTGGTCGTGAAGGTGCTGTCGCTTACGCTCAACGACTGACGCAGGAACGGAACGACGTATGTGGAACAACGTTCGCCAACTCAACCTTGCCGCCAGCGCGCTGTACGCGCTGTTGCTGCTCGTGTTGGCGGCGGCCGGCTGCTACTGGCTGATCCAGCGTCCGACGTTCGCGCTGCGCGAAATCCGGATCGACGGCGACACCGAGCACATCAACACGCCGACGGTGCGTGCGGGCGTGGTCGGCCGGCTGAAGGGCAATTTCTTCACGGTCGATCTCGATACGGCGCGTGCCGCGTTCGAGCAGATGCCGTGGGTGCGCCACGCGAGCGTGCGCCGGGTGTGGCCGAATGCGCTGGCTGTCACGCTCGAGGAGTACAAACCGCTCGGGACCTGGGGCAGCGCGCAGCTCGTGAGCGTAGACGGTGAGCTGTTCACCGCAAACCAGGGCGAACTGGATCAGGAACTGCCGGCGTTCGACGGCCCGGAGGGCAGTGCGAAGGAAGTCGTCACGCGGTATCGCGACTTCACGAACTGGTTTGCGCCGCTGAAGGCGGCGCCGGAAGAAGTGACGCTGTCGGCGCGCTACGCGTGGACGGTGAAGCTGTCGAACGGCATGCAGGTCGAGCTGGGCAAGGAGCGCACCAGCGAGACCCTGCATGACCGGAGCCAGCGCCTCGTCGCCGCGTGGCCGGCCGTCACGGAGCGTTGGGGCAACGACATCGAGTACGCGGACCTGCGTTATCCGAACGGATTCGCGATTCGTGCGGCAGGCATGCGGTTCCTGACCGATACCGACAAGCGCAAGAAGTAACGAGAGATCACACGCAAGAGCACTTTATGAGCAAAGACTACAAGGATCTGCTGGTTTCCCTCGACATCGGCACGTCGAAGGTGGTGGCCATCGTCGCCGAGCTGAAGGGCGAAGGCCATTACGAGGTGATCGGCCTCGGCCAGAGCGAATCGAAGGGTCTGAAGAAGGGCGTGGTGGTCAATATCGAGGCCACCGTGCAGTCGATCCAGCGCGCGCTCGAGGAAGCCGAGCTGATGGCCGACTGCAAGATCACCAACGTGTTTACGGGGATTGCCGGCAGCCATATCCGCAGCTTCAACTCGAGCGGGATGGTCGCGATCAAGGACAAGGAAGTCACGCAGACGGACGTCGCGCGCGTGATCGAGACCGCGAAGGCGATCAACATCCCGACCGACCAGCAGGTGCTGCACATCCTCACGCAGGAATTCATCATCGACGGCCAGGAAGACGTGCGCGAGCCGATCGGGATGAGCGGCATCCGCCTCGAGGTGAAGGTGCACATCGTGACGGGCGCGGTCAGTGCCGCGCAGAACATCGTCAAGTGCGTGCGCCGCTGCGGGCTGGAAGTGAACGACCTGATCCTGCAGCCGCTCGCGTCGTCGCTGGCCGTGCTGACGGAAGACGAGAAGGATCTCGGCGTGGTGCTGGTCGACATCGGCGGCGGCACGACCGACATCGCGATCTTCGCCGAAGGCGCGATCCGCCATACCGCGGTGATTCCGATCGCCGGCGACCAGATCACGAGCGACATCGCGATGGCGCTGCGCACGCCGACGCCGGACGCGGAAGACATCAAGGTCGGCTACGGGATCGCGAAGCAGGCGCTCGCCGATCCGGACGAGATGGTCGAAGTGCCGGGCCTCGGCGAACGCGGCCCGCGCACGCTGTCGCGCCAGGCGCTCGCGGCCGTGATCGAGCCGCGCGTCGAGGAACTGTTCTCGCTCGTGCAGCAGGTCGTGCGCGAGTCGGGTTACGAAGAACTGCTGAGCTCCGGCGTGGTCATTACCGGCGGGGCTTCGATGATGCCGGGCATGGTCGAGCTCGGCGAAGACATTTTCCTGAAACCGGTCCGCATCGGCGCGCCGGAATACGCAGGCGGCCTCGCCGACGTGGTGCGCAATCCGCGCTACTCGACGGCGATGGGCCTGCTCGTCGAAGGTAGTGCTCAGCGCATGCGCGGCCGCAAGGTCGCCGTGCAGTCCGGCAACGCGGGGCAGATCTTCTCGCGGATGAAGGAATGGTTCCTGAGCAACTTCTGACGAACCGAATCGAAATTCGCGCCGGTGCCGGCGGCTGGCGCGCGACAGGGGGTTGCCCGATCTCCTGCCGAATAACGGCCGAGTAGTTTTATTTTCTTGACGGAGGCAACAATGGAATTCGAAATGCTGGAAACCGAAACCAACGGCACCATCATCAAGGTGGTCGGCGTTGGCGGCGCTGGCGGCAATGCCGTTCAGCACATGATCAACCGTGGCGTGCAGGGCGTCGACTTCATCGTGATGAACACCGACGCACAGGCGCTGTCGCGCGCGCGCGCACCGTCCGTGATCCAGCTCGGCAACACCGGCCTCGGCGCCGGCGCGAAGCCGGAAATGGGCAAGGCGGCGGCGGAAGAGGCGCGCGAGCGCATCGCCGACGCGCTGCGTGGCGCGCACATGGTGTTCATCACGGCCGGCATGGGTGGCGGCACGGGCACGGGCGCGGCGCCGGTGGTCGCGCAGATCGCGAAGGAGATGGGCATCCTGACGGTGGGTGTCGTCAGCAAGCCGTTCGAATTCGAAGGCGGCAAGCGCATGCGCGTCGCGGAAGCAGGCTCGCAGCAACTGGAGGATCACGTCGACTCGCTGATCGTCGTCCTGAACGACAAGCTGTTCGACGTGATGGGCGATGACGCCGAGATGGACAAGTGCTTCCAGTGCGCGGACGACGTGTTGAACAACGCGGTTGCAGGCATTGCCGAAATCATCAATGTCGATGGCCTCGTGAACGTCGACTTCGAAGACGTGAAGACGGTGATGGGCGAGCAGGGCAAGGCGATGATGGGCACGGCGACGGTCGCCGGCGTCGATCGCGCACGCCTCGCGGCGGAACAGGCCGTGGCGAGCCCGCTGCTCGAAGGCGTCGATCTGTCGGGCGCGCGCGGCGTGCTGGTCAACATCACGTCGAGCCGTTCGCTGCGCCTGTCGGAAACGCGCGAAGTGATGAACACGATCAAGAGCTACGCGGCGGAAGACGCCACGGTGATCTTCGGTGCGGTGTACGACGACGCAATGGGCGATGCACTGCGCGTGACGGTCGTGGCGACGGGTCTGGGCCGTGCGGCGAAGAAGCAGCAATCGGCACCGATGACGCTGCTGCGCACGGGTACCGACAACCAGCCGGTCAGCGCGGTCTCGCACGGCTATGCGCAGCCGCAGCACGTCAGCACGGCCGACTACGGCGCGCTCGATACGCCGGCGGTGTGGCGCAACTCGCGCGAAACCGCGGCATCGCACGTGCAGGCGCTGCAGGAGAAGGGTGTCGACACGTACGACATCCCGGCTTTCCTGCGCAAGCAGGCTGACTGACGACGCACACACAGGCGAAGCCGCGGCGCGATCGACGAGATTGCCGCGGTAACGCCGGCGTGACGGATGCCACGGACCACGACAGGCCGCGTCGAATGCGACGCCGGGCCGGGAAACGTGCCCTCTTCGCATGAGCGGAGCGGGATGGGACGTGCTGTCCGCAATACGCCGAAAAACCGTATCGCTATGAGGGACCAGCCATGATTCAAGTGGGCGACGCGCTGCCCGACGCGCAACTGTTCGAGTTCATCGACGACGCGCGCGAAGGCTGCACGCTGGGGCCGAATGCCTGCAGCGTGCGCGATCAGGTTGCGGGAAAGCGGGTGGTGATCTTCGGATTGCCGGGCGCTTTCACGCCGACCTGTTCGGCGCAGCATGTGCCGGGCTATGTCGAGCACGCCGAGCAACTGCGCTCGGCGGGCATCGACGAGCTCTGGTGCGTGTCCGTCAACGACGCATTCGTGATGGGCGCATGGGGACGTGATCTGCACACCGCGGGCAAGGTGCGCATGATGGCGGACGGCAGCGCTGCTTTCACTCATGCGCTGGGGCTGACGCAGGATTTGTCCGCGCGTGGCATGGGAATCCGTTCCCTGCGCTACGCGATGGTGGTCGACGACGGTGTGGTCAAGACGCTGGCCGTCGAAGCGCCGGGCAAGTTCGAAGTGAGCGATGCGGCGAGTGTGCTCGCGACGTTGACGTCCTGATCGTGCGGTGCGCCGTTGCCTGCCGGCAACGCTACTCACCGGCCTCAGGGCAGTTGTAACACGGGCCGATGACCGGAAACGCCTCCGTTCCGGGCATCGGCCCGTCCCGTATCGGCGCGGGTAAACAGTCGAAACAGATTGATACGCAGTTTCAAACAGCGTTGAATAGGGAATTACGCTATAATCCCACCTATCGAATATAACTCCTGATTGATATTCTCAATCAAGATGAAGAACATCATGCTGAAGCAGCGCACCATCAAATCGATCGTGAAGACCGTGGGCATCGGTCTCCACTCGGGCCGCAAGGTCGAACTGACGCTCCGCCCGGCCGCGCCGGGCACGGGGATCGTTTTCTCGCGCGTCGACCTGCCCACGCCTGTCGACATTCCGGCATCCGCGATGTCGATCGGCGACACGCGGCTCGCGTCGGTGCTGCAGAAGGATGGTGCGCGCGTGTCGACCGTCGAACACCTGATGTCGGCGTGTGCCGGTCTCGGCATCGACAACCTCTATGTCGACGTGACGGCCGAGGAAATCCCGATCATGGACGGCAGCGCCGCGTCCTTCGTGTTCCTGATCCAGTCCGCGGGCATCGAGGAGCAGAACGCGCCGAAGCGCTTCATCCAGGTGAAGAAGCCGGTCGAAATCCGCGACGGCGACAAGTTCGCGCGTCTCGATCCGTATTTCGGCTTCAAGCTGAAGTTCACGATCGACTTCCGTCACCCGGCCGTCGACAAGACCGGCCAGGAACTCGAGGTCGACTTCGCGAACACGTCGTACGTGCGCGAGATCGCGCGTGCGCGCACGTTCGGTTTTGCCCATGAAGTCGAAATGATGCGCGAGCTGGGTCTCGCACGCGGCGGCAGCATGGACAACGCCATCGTGCTCGACGAATACCGGATCCTGAACAACGACGGGCTGCGCTACGACGACGAGTTCGTGAAGCACAAGATGCTCGACGCGATCGGCGACCTGTACGTGGTCGGCCATCCGCTGCTGGCGTCGTACACCGCATACAAGTCGGGTCACGGGCTGAACAACGCGCTGCTGCGCGAACTGCTCGCGCACGAGGACGCGTACGAGATCGTCACGTTCGACGACCCGCAAGCCGCGCCGAGCGGCTTCGCGTTCGACACGCAGACGGCCTTCGCCTGATCGGCGTTCGGCACCCGCGATAAAAAAGCGACCTTCGGGTCGCTTTTTTGTTGGGCGTCAGGCCCGCGGGGGCGGCGCGCACTCAGCGCGACGACTTTGCACCGTGCCGCGCGGCCATTCGCGCGAGTGCAGCCTGCAGTGGCGACGGCTCGAGGTGATCGGCGAGGTCGCGCAACGCGGTGGCGCCGACGGTCGTCATGCGCGCCTGCTTCACGTGCGGGGGTTCCGGCGCGTCCTTCGGACGCACGCGCACGCGCAGCGCCGAGACCGGCCAGCCGCGCTTCTGGAGATCGGCGAGCAGGCGCGGCTCGACCTGCCGCAGCCGGGCGGCGAGCGCATTGTGCGCGGCAAAGAGGGTCAGGGTGCCGTCCTTGATGGAGCCCGGCTCGACGTGATTCGCGAGATAGTCGGGCAGCAGCGCGGCGAGGTCGCGCTGCAGCGACGCGACCTGTTCGACGCCGGCGCGCAGCGCCGCGAACGCGTCGGTGCGGTTGAGCACTTCGGACACGGGTTGCGGGCGATACGCGGCGAGCGGGCCGAAACGCTTGGAAAATCGGTTCATCGAGGCATTCTTCGGGCGCGCACGGGCGCGGACGTTGACGCCGATTGTACCCGCGCCGGCTCGCGCACGGGCGGCTTTCCGGCCATGCGCCCGATTGCTCGCACGGGTTTGGCGTGCGGCGCGAGTCCGGCCGGGACACCGGCGCATGCTTCCTCGCGTGCTAAAATTCCTCGTTTGATTCCACTAATTCGCTAAGCCGCCGAGGCTCGGGCGTCGGGGCGCGCAACGCGCGCCGGGCGCCGGTGCTGCGACGCAGGATCCGATCCGATGACAACCGGTTTTCTCCAGAAAATTTTTGGCAGCCGCAACCAGCGGCTCGTCAAGCAATACCAAAAGACCGTCGCGACGATCAATGCGCTCGAAACGCAGATCGAGAAGCTGACGGACGACCAGTTGCGCGGCAAGACGGATGAGTTCCGCCAGCGGATCGCGGGCGGCGAGTCGCTCGACAAGCTGCTGCCCGAGGCGTTCGCGGTCTGCCGGGAGGCGAGCCGCCGCGTGCTGAAGATGCGCCACTTCGACGTGCAGATGATCGGCGGCATGGTGCTCCACTACGGCAAGATCGCGGAAATGCGCACCGGCGAGGGCAAGACGCTCGTCGCGACGCTGCCCGTCTACCTGAATGCGCTGGCCGGCCGTGGCGTGCACGTCGTGACGGTCAACGACTACCTCGCGCAGCGCGACGCCGAATGGATGGCGCGCCTCTACAACTTCCTCGGTCTGTCGGTCGGCATCAACCTGTCCGGCATGGAGCACGACCAGAAGCAGCAAGCCTACGCGTCGGACATCACCTACGGCACGAACAATGAGTTCGGCTTCGACTACCTGCGCGACAACATGGTCTACGAGACCGACGCGCGCGTGCAGCGGGCACTGAACTTCGCGGTCGTCGACGAAGTGGACTCGATCCTGATCGACGAGGCGCGTACGCCGCTGATCATCTCCGGCCAAGCGGAAGATCACACCGAACTGTACGTGCGGATGAACGCGCTTCCGCCGCTGCTCGAGCGCCAGATCGGCGAGGAGAAGGCCGACGGCACGGGCGTCGAGAAGCCGGGCGACTACACGCTCGACGAGAAGGCGCGCCAGGTGTTCCTGACGGAGTCGGGCCACGAGAAGGCCGAGCGGCTGCTTGCCGAGTGGGGCCTGATCGGCGAGGGCGAAAGCCTGTACGCGCCGCAGAACATCACGCTGATGCACCACGTGTACGCCGCGCTGCGCGCGCACACGCTGTTCCACAAGGACCAGCACTACGTCGTGCAGAACGGCGAAGTGGTGATCGTCGATGAATTCACGGGCCGCCTGATGGCGGGCCGCCGCTGGTCCGACGGCCTGCATCAGGCGGTCGAGGCGAAGGAACACGTGAAGATCCAGAGCGAGAACCAGACGCTCGCCTCGATCACGTTCCAGAACTACTTCCGCATGTACGCGAAGCTCGCGGGCATGACCGGTACGGCCGACACCGAAGCGTACGAATTCAACGAGATCTACGGCCTCGAGACGGTCGTGATCCCGACCAACCGCCCGCCGAAGCGGATCGACAAGCAGGACCAGATCTACAAGACGGCCAAGGAGCGCTACGACGCGGTGATCCGCGACATTCGCGACTGCTACGAGCGCGGCCAGCCGGTGCTGGTCGGCACGACGTCGATCGAGAACTCGGAACTGCTGTCGCACCTGCTGAAGCAGGCAGGCCTGCCGCACGAGGTGCTGAACGCGAAGCAGCACGAGCGTGAAGCCGCGATCGTCGCGGAAGCCGGTCGGCCGAACCGCATCACGATCGCGACCAACATGGCCGGTCGCGGTACCGACATCGTGCTCGGCGGCAACGCCGAGAAGCAGGCTGCGTTCATCGACGCCGACGACGCGATCCCCGCCGACGAAAAAGCGCGCCGCATCAAGCAGTTGCACGACGAGTGGGAGACGCTGCACGAGCAGGTGAAGGCTGCGGGCGGCCTGCACATCATCGGCACCGAGCGCCACGAATCGCGCCGGATCGACAACCAGCTGCGCGGCCGTGCGGGCCGCCAGGGCGACCCGGGCTCGTCGCGCTTCTACCTGTCGCTCGACGATCCGCTGCTGCGTATTTTCGCGGGCGACCGCGTGCGCTCGATCATGGATCGCCTGAAGATGCCGGAAGGCGAGGCGATCGAGGCCGGCATCGTCACGCGTTCGATCGAGTCCGCGCAGCGCAAGGTCGAAGCGCGCAACTTCGACATCCGCAAGCAGCTGCTCGAATACGACGACGTGTCGAACGACCAGCGCAAGGTGATCTATCAGCAGCGCAATGAACTGCTCGAAGCTCACGACATCACCGAGACGATCTCGGCGATGCGTCATGGCGTGATCGCCGAAGTCGTCCACCAGTTCGTGCCGCAAGGCAGCATCGAGGAACAGTGGGACGTGCCCGAACTCGAGGAAGTGCTGCGCAACGACTGGCAGCTCGACCTTGCGATCCAGGAAATGGTGAACGAGTCGACGTCGATCACGGCCGAGGAGATTCTCGAAGCGGTGACGACCGCCGCCGACGAGCAATACGAGACGAAGGTCGCGATGGTCGGCCGCGAATCGTTCAGCGCGTTCGAGCGCTCGGTGATGCTGCAGACGGTCGACCGCCTGTGGCGCGAGCACCTCGCGGCGCTCGACCACCTGCGCCAGGGCATCCACCTGCGCGGCTATGCGCAGAAGAACCCGAAGCAGGAATACAAGCGCGAAGCGTTCGAGCTGTTCGCCGCGATGCTCGAGGCGATCAAGCAGGAAGTCACGCGCATCGTGATGAACGTGCAGATCCAGTCGCCGGAACAGCTCGAGGAAGCCGCCGAGCAGATCGAGGAGCGCGGCGGTCATCTCGAAAACGTCGAGTATCAGCATGCCGACTATGCGGAATCCGGCGCGCCGGTCGCGAACGTCGCGGCCGCCACCGCGGCCACGGCCACGGCCGACATGGTCGGCAGCGCGATGACCCACAGCGGCCCCGGCGGCGAGATGCCGAAGGTCGGCCGCAACGACCCGTGCCCGTGCGGCAGCGGCAAGAAGTACAAGCAATGTCACGGGAAGCTGTCATGATCGGCGGCGGCGCGCATTCGCGTGCCGCTTCGTTCGCAGCTTCGAGTCAGTGATGTGAGTTGCGGCGGCCCGCGCGTGCGGCCGCCGGTTCTTCCAATCGATGCCGGCGCATGCCGGCATTTTCCATCCGGCAGGTGTGCCCCATGGCTGTCAATTTTCCGTCGATCGATCCCGCCCAACTCCATCCCGTCGCCGGCGTCACGCTCGGCTGGGCGGAAGCGAACATCCGCAAGCCGAATCGCAAGGACGTGCTGGTCATCTCCGTCGATGAAGGGGCGACGGTCGCCGGCGTATTCACCGAGAATCGCTTCTGCGCCGCGCCGGTGACGGTGTGCCGCGAGCACCTGGCAAAGGTGCGCGCCGGCGGTGCGGGCATCCGCGCGCTCGTCGTGAACACGGGCAATGCGAATGCGGGCACCGGCGAGCCGGGCCTCGCGAACACGCGCGAGACCTGCTCGGAACTCGCGCGCCTTGCGGGCATCGACGCTGCACAGGTGCTGCCGTTCTCGACCGGCGTGATTCTCGAGCCGCTGCCGATCGACCGCCTGAAGGCCGGGCTGCCGGCAGCGCTCGCAAACCGCAAGGCCGCGAACTGGTACGACGCCGCGCAGGCGATCATGACGACCGACACGTTGCCGAAGGCCACGTCGCGCCAGGTGACGATCGACGGCCATACGGTCACGCTGACGGGCATCAGCAAGGGTGCGGGCATGATCAAGCCGAATATGGCGACGATGCTGGGCTTCCTCGCGTTCGATGCGAACGTGGCGCAGCCGGTGCTCGACACGCTCGTGAAGGAAGTGGCCGACCGCTCGTTCAACTGCATCACGATCGACGGCGACACGTCGACGAACGACTCGTTCATCCTGATCGCGTCCGGCAAGAGCACGCTGCCCGCGATCACGTCGACCGACTCGCCGGCCTATGCGGCGCTGCGCGAAGCGGTCACGCAGGTCGCCCAGGTGCTGTCGCAACTGATCGTGCGCGATGGTGAAGGCGCGACGAAATTCATGACGGTGCAGGTCGAAGGCGGCAAGAGCGTCGCCGAGTGCCGCCAGATCGCATATGCGATCGGGCACTCGCCGCTCGTGAAGACGGCCTTCTATGCATCCGACCCCAACCTTGGCCGGATCCTCGCGGCGATCGGCTACGCGGGCGTCACGGATCTCGACGTCGGCAAGATCGATCTCTATCTCGACGACGTGCTCGTCGCGAAGGCCGGCGGCCGCAATCCGGCTTACCAGGAGGAGGACGGCCAGCGCGTGATGAAGCAGAGCGAAATCACGATCCGCGTGCTGCTCGGCCGCGGCGACGCGCAGGCAACCGTCTGGACGTGCGATCTTTCGCACGATTACGTGAGCATCAACGCGGATTACCGCTCCTGATCCGGAGCGCTCGAACGACATGGACAAGCTCGAACAGTTTCTGACGCGCGCGGAAGCGCTGCTCGGCCGCCTCGAGGGGATGCTTCCGCCTGCGCCGGCGGCCATCGACTGGAACGCCGCCACCGCGTTCCGCTGGCGCAAGCGCCAGGGGCGCGGCTATCTGCAGCCGGTGCCGGCAGCATCGTCGGTCACGCTCGACGACCTGCACAACATCGACCGACAGAAAGGGCTGATCGAGCAGAACACGCGACAGTTCGTCCAGTGCAAGCCGGCGAACAACGTGCTGCTGACCGGTGCGCGCGGCACCGGCAAGTCGTCCCTGATCAAGGCCTGCCTGAACGCGTATGCGAAGGACGGCCTGCGCCTGATCGAAGTCGACAAGGACGACCTGCACGATCTCGGCGACATCGTCGACCTGATCGCGCAGCGTCCGGAGCGGTTCATCGTGTTCTGCGACGACCTGTCGTTCGAGGAGGGCGAGTCGGGCTACAAGGCGCTGAAGGTCGCGCTCGACGGCTCGATCGCCGCGCAGTCCGACAACGTGCTGATCTACGCGACGTCGAACCGCCGCCATCTGCTGCCCGAGTACATGAGCGACAACGAGTCGTACAAGCATCTGCCGGACGGCGAGATCCACCCCGGTGAAGTCGTCGAGGAAAAGATCTCGCTGTCGGAGCGCTTCGGGCTGTGGGTCAGCTTCTACCCGTTCAAGCAGGACGACTACCTCGACATCGTCGCGCACTGGCTGCGCCATTTCGGCTGCGCGGACGCCGAGATCGAGACGGCGCGCGGCGACGCGCTCGTCTGGGCGCTCGAGCGCGGTTCGCGTTCGGGTCGCGTCGCATGGCAGTTCGCGCGCGACTGGTCGGGTCGCAAGGAGCAGGCATGAGTGCGGATTTCGCAGCAGGCGGTGTGCGCGCGCCTGATGGACGCAAGGTGACGGAGGTCGCGGTCGGCGTGATGGTGCAGGCAGACGGTCGTTACCTGCTCGCGCAGCGGCTGCAGGGCAAGCCGTACGAGGGCTACTGGGAGTTTCCTGGCGGCAAGCTGGAGGCCGGGGAGAGCGTGGAGGACGCGCTGGCGCGCGAATTGCACGAGGAACTCGGCATCGAAGTCACGGCCAGCCACCGCTGGCATACGCTCGAGCACGATTATCCGCACGCGTACGTGCGGCTCTATTTCTGCAAGGTGACGGGCTGGACGGGCGAACCGCACAGCAAGGAAGGGCAGGCGTTCGTGTGGCAGCAACTGCCGGTCGAGGTCGCGCCGCTGTTGCCGGCGGCGCTGCCGGTGCTGGAACTGCTCGAGAAGGAGGCGGCGTCGCAATGACGCCGTGGCGGCTCGCCGGAAAGGCGGGCCACATCGCAGGACGGGCGGCGTCGCGCGCCGCTCAGCTGTCGCGGCGGCCGTCGGTGCCGTCTTCCTCCGACGACGGACCCTCGTCGGAGGACCCGCCGATCCGGTACTTTTCTGCGGCCCATGCGCCGAGGTCGAGCTGCTTGCAGCGGGCCGAACAGAAGGGACGGAACTTGTTTTCAGGCGTCCAGCGCACTTCTGCGCCGCACGAAGGACATTTCACAACGGTAGTCATACGAGAGCGTCGAACCGGCACGCGGCCGTTACAGATTGCACAGTGTCAGGTGGAATGGCACGTCGATGTCCACCGCACGCGGCCGCACGTCGCCGTCCTGCATGGTGAACCGTACCCACAGCATGTATTTGTTGGCGCTCGCTTCGGGAATCACTCGCAGCTCCGGCGGCACGCGCACCTGCATCAGCTGATAGGTGCGCCCCGACAGCATCTGCTGGTAGCTGCCCTGCATCGCCATCACTTTCGAAGCCTGGCCCGATTCACGCGCGAGCCGCAGCACGATCGCAGCGGCGTCGCGCAACGGCAGCAGCGGCAGGATCCATTTCGCGATGTCCTGGCGCCGCTGTTCCGCGGGCCATTGCTGCCACGCATAGTACGACGGCAGGTCGAACTTGCATGTGCCGCCGGGAATCACCGCGCGGCTGCGGATGCTAGCGAGCCACTCGTTGTCGATCAGATGCTGCCCGGTCTTGCCCTGCATCTGCGCAAGATTGGCGAGCGTCTGCTCGATTTCACCGAGAACGGCCTCGAGCGCATTCTGTTCGATGCCCGGATTGCCGCGAAAGGGGGCGAGCGTCTGGCGTTGACGTTCGAGCTCCTTCATCAGATCCGATTTCAGGTCCGCGCGGCCCGTGACCTCGGCGATTTCGAACAGCGTCGTCAGCGCGACGTGATGTTCACGCGGGTCCTCCTGAGCCAAAAAGAACGCGAAGCGCTCGAACAGGTCTTCGAGGCGCAGCAGCGTGCGAATTCGCTCGTTGAACGGATACTCGTAAAGAATCAAGCGCGCTCGCCTCTAGGGTAGGGATTGAAACAATGGAGGACATTCTAATGCTCACTGTCTACCCTAGCAACGCACCAATTTCGTACACCATCACGATCGCGCGCGGCGATCAGTGCGCGGCGGCCGCGAATGCGAGATAGCGTTGGTGCAGTGCATCGACCTGTGCGGCGAGAGCTGCGGGTGTCGTCGCGTCGTTGACGATCACGTCGTCGGCCGCAGCGAGACGTGCTTCGCGCGTCGCTTGTCTTGCGATGATCGCTTCGACCTGTTCGCGCGTGAAATCATTGCGCCGCATCACACGTGCGATCTGCGTCTCGACCGGGCAGTCGACGACCAGCACGCGATCGCTGCGCGCCTTCCAGTTACCTGACTCGACGAGCAGCGGCACGACGAAGATCACGTAAGGGCCCTGCGCTTCGCGGGCCTCGCGCTCGGTCTCGGCGCGGATCAGCGGATGCGTGATCGCTTCGAGGCGCCGGCGTGCGTCGTCGTCGCTGAAAATGAGTGCGCGCATCTTTGCACGGTCGAGCGAGCCGTCGGCCGCGACGAAGTCCGGTCCGAATGCATGTTCGATCGCCGGCATCGCGAGGCCGGCCGGTGCGGTGATGCGGTGCGCGATCAGGTCGGTATCGACGAGCGATGCACCGCGTGCGGCGAACATGTCGGCGACGGTCGTCTTGCCGCTGCCGATGCCGCCGGTGAGTCCTATTGCAAACATGTGAGCCTCCGCCGTGCCGTCACGAGGCAGCGAAGCGCCTCCCCGCGACGCAGCGAACATGGCGACCGCCGGCGGTGCGTCATGTCAGCCGCCGAGTGCCGAATAGAAAGGGGTGCCGAAAAACAGCGTCGCGACGCCGCCTGCCGCGAGGAACGGGCCGAACGGAATCGGCTCCTCGAAGCGCATGCGTCCGCGCCAGGTCGCGACGAGCCCGACGAGCGCGCCCGTCACCGCGGCGAACAGCACGACCTGCGGCAGTGCGGCCCAGCCCATCCATGCGCCGAGCGCGGCGAGCAGCTTCAGGTCGCCGAAGCCGATGCCCTCGATTCCGCGCAACCATTTGAACAGCCAGTAGATCGACCACAGGAACAGGTAACCGGCCATCGCGCCGACCACGGCCGAACGCAGCGACGTGAACGTGCCGCCGAGGTTCAGTGCGAGCCCGGCCCACAGCAACGGCAGCGTCATCGAATCGGGCAGGTACCCGGTCCGGATATCGATCGCGCTCATTGCCAGCAGTGCCGCGCACAATCCGAACGAGGCGAGTGCGGCGACGGTGGGGCCGAACGCGGCGAGCGAACCGGCGGCGAGCAGCGCACCGGCGAGCTCGACGAGCGGATAGCGTACGCCGATCGCATGGCCGCACTGACGGCAGCGCCCGCGCAACAGCAAGTAGCTGACGAGCGGGATGTTCTCCCACGCACGCAGCACGTGACCGCAATGCGGACAGGCGCTGCGCGGGCGCCACAGATCGTAGTGCGGCGGATAGCCGTCATCCGGCGGCGTGCTTGCACTGCCGGTCGCTTCGGCGATCTCGGCCTGCCAGGCGCGCTGCATCATCACCGGGATCCGGTGCACGACGACGTTCACGAAGCTGCCGACGCACAGGCCGAGCATGACGGCGAACGCATACTGCACTGCGGGCGGCAGCATCGCCAGCGCGAGCAACGTACTGTCGGGCGAGTCGAAAACGGTGATCAGGGGCGCGGACGTCATGGGGCTCGGGTTCGGGCATGAAAGGCGACAGAATCGGTTGCGATGCTACACCACGTTGCCCAGCTGAAGGATGGGCAGATACATCGCGATCACAAGGCCGCCGACGAGTGCGCCCAGCACGATCACGATCAGCGGCTCGCCGAGCGCGGCGAGCGCATCGAGGCGCGCGTCGAGCTGACGCTCGCATAGCGCGGCGATATCGGCGAGCATCGTGTCGAGCGCGCCGGTTTCCTCGGCGACGGCGATCGGCTGCACGACGTCGTCCGGGAAGCATCCTGCCGCGTGCATCGCATCGGCCAGACGCGCGCCGCGCAGCACGCGCGTCGCGATCTGTGCGGTGGCCTGTTCGAACACCGGATGGCCGGCGGTGCGCTCGAGCGTGGCGAACGCATCGGCGAGCGGGACGCCCGCGCCGAGCAGCGTTGCAAGCGAGCGGCACCAGCGTGCGGTCGCGAAGCGTATGAGCGCGGTGCCGACGAGCGGCAGATTCAACAGATGCCGCGCGACCGTATAGCGCAGCGAAGACGAGCGCCGCAGCGCGTGGCGCGCGACGAGTCCGGCGCCGGCTGCGCCCGCAACCAACGTGCCACCCCAGGCCGATGTCGCGGACGAGAGGGCGAGCAGGGCGCGGGTTGGTGCCGGCAGCGCCGCGCCGAAACCGTCGAAAATCTGTCGAAACGTCGGCACGACCCACACCATCAGCGCGGCCGAGATCGCGAGCGCGAACACGATGACGGCGACCGGGTACGCGAGCGCGGCACGCAGCTTGCGCCATTGCGCGTCGGCGCGTTCCCGGTGCTCCGCGACGCGGGTCAGTACGGTACCGAGCGCACCCGATGCCTCGCCCACCTCGATCAACTGGCGATACAGCGTGCCGAACTGGGACGGATAGCGTGCGAGCGCGGCGGCGAAGCGTTGCCCGCCGACGATCTCGCGCGCGAGACCGGCGGCGATGCGCGGCAGCCCGTCGCGTGTCCGGGTGCGGGCGAGCATCTCGAGCGACGGTGCGAGCGGTAGTCCGGCTTGCAGCAGGCTCGCGAGCTGACGCGTGAAGCGCGTGACCTCTCGTGCGCCGGCCGCGGGTGGTCGGGCCGCGCCGCGGACGTCGAGCGACAGCACCGCGACGCCGTCGCGCGCGAGTGCTGCTCGTGCGGCGGCTGCATCGAAGGCGATGACGTTCCCGCGGCATGGCGTGCCGTTGCGACGACGGCCGCGCCACGCGAAGCAGGTTTCGTTTGGCGGTGCATGCATGGCGATCACGCGTCAGGCGTTGCAGCCAGCGCTTCCGCGATGCTCGTCGTGCCGTCGCGGACGTGCGCGAGTGCCGCGTCGCGCAGACTGCATACACCCTCGGACGCCGCGCATTGCGCGAGCGTGCCGACGCTTGCGCGTGCGACGATGTGCTCCACCATTGCCGGTGAAACCGGCATCGTCTGATGCAGGCCGATCCGGCCGCGATAACCGATGCCGTGACAGGCGGCACAGCCGCGCGCGACGAACGGGCGCCATCCGGATTCCAGCGCTGCCGAATCGCAGCCTGCTTCGCGCAGCGCGCGTGCCGATGCGTCCGAACGCACGCGGCAGACCGTGCACAGGCGCCGGACGAGGCGTTGCGCGGTGACGAGGCGCAATGCGGCCGCCAGGTTGTATGGTGCGACGCCGATGTCGAGCAGTCGCGCGACGGCTGTCGGCGCGTCGTTCGTGTGCAGCGTCGACAGCACGAGGTGCCCGGTCTGCGCGGCCTTGATCGCGACGTCGGCCGTCTCCGCATCGCGAATCTCGCCGACCATGATGACGTCCGGGTCCTGCCGCAGCAGCGCGCGCAGCGCAGTGGCGAAAGTGAGCCCGGCTTTTTCGGCCACGCCGACCTGGTTGATGCCGTCGAGCTGAATCTCGGCCGGATCCTCGACCGTGCACACGTTGTGCGCATCGCGGTCGAGCATCTGCAGCGCGCAATAGAGCGACAGCGTCTTGCCGCTTCCGGTCGGCCCGGTGACGAGCACGAGACCGTGCGGCGCGCGAATCGCGGCCTCCATCGCCGCGGCCTGACGCGCGTCGAAGCCGAGGCGCGCGAGCGTGAGGTCGGGCGGCAACATTTCCAGGCGACGCAACACGAGCTTCTCGCCGAACAGTGTGGGCAGCGAGCTGACCCGGTAGTCTCCTCGTATGCCGCCGTCGACCGCGATGCGCAGCCGGCCGTCTTGCGGAAGCCGGCGCTCGGCGATGTCCATGCGGGCGAGCACCTTGATGCGTGTTACGAGTGCATCGCGCAGATGAGCTGGCGGCCGCGCGTGTTCATGCAGGACGCCGTCGATGCGCAGGCGGATGCGCCAGCCTCCTTCGAACGGCTCGACGTGGATGTCGGACGCGTCGCGCACGCGGGCGGCGTGCAACGTGTCGGTCAGCAGCCGTACGGCGGGCGAGTCGTCGAGCTGCGCCGCATCGAGCGACCGGGGCGTTTCAGCGGGCGATGCGTCGAGGGAGGCGGGCGGCCGCTGCGTGCGCGGCGGCGCCCCGGGAGGTGGGAAGTGCATGTGAGCCGGCGCTCGGCCGCCTGTTGATCGTGACCAGCAAATGGTCGCGTATCGCGAGCGGCGCCGACAGTCGGCCGTTCGGCTAGCGCGCGGCGCGTGCGCGCGTGCTGCGCGGCTTGAAGAGCTTGACGGTGCGCACGGCCTGATCGTCGCTGCGCATGACCTCGAGCATTACGTCACGGATTTTCAGGCACACGTCGCCTTCGGGAATTTCTTCGAGGATTTCGAGGATCAGGCCGTTCAGCGTCTTCGGTCCGTCGGTTGGCAATTGCAGGTGCAGCCAGCGGTTCAGTTCGCGCAGCGGCATGCTGGCGGCGACGATGCATTCGCCGTTCTGGTCCCAGCCGCCCGCGCGTTCGCCGCGCGGCATCGACGTCGTGAACTCGCCAATCAGTTCCTCGATGATGTCCTCGGGCGTGACGAGCCCCTCGAGTTCGCCATACTCGTTGACGACGAGCGCAGTTCGCTGCCGGCTTTCCTGAAAATACTGGAGTTGCTGGACGACCGGCGTGCCCGACGGCACGTAGTACGGCTCGGCGAGCAGCGTGCGCAACGTTTCGCGGTCGAAATCCTGGTTGTGCAGTGCGGTGAGTGTCTTCCGGACGTGCAGCACGCCGAGCACCTTGTCGATGTCGCCTTCGTAGACGACCAGGCGGTTGTGATAGCAGGTCTCGAGCTGATGCAGGATGTCGTCGAGCGGCGCGTAGAAGTTGAGCGATTCGATTTGCCGACGCGGCACCATCACGTCGTCGACCGTGATGTTCTCGAGGTCGAACAGGTTGAGCAGGATGCTGCGGTGCTTGGTCGGCATGAAGCTGCTCGATTCGAGCACGATCGCGCGCAGCTCGTCGGCAGACATCCGCTGATCGCGGCCCTTCTTCGTGTTGATGCGCAGCACCCAGAGCACGCCGTTCGCGAGCGCGTTGACGAACCAGACGACCGGCTTGAACACGCGCATCAGCGGCGCGATCACGAGACTGGCGGGCAGCGCGATGCGCTCGGGAAAGGTTGCGCCGACGATCTTCGGCGCGATTTCCGCGAACACGATGATCAGGAACGCGACGATGCCGGTCGCGATCGACAGCGCGAGGTTGTTACGGCCGAACGTATGCAGCGCGAGCGAGGTCGTCAGAACCGGGATGATCGTGTTGAACAGATTGTTGCCGATCAGGATCACGCTGAGCAGCAGGTCGGTGCGCGTGAGAAGACCCTGCGTGGTTTTCGCGCCGAGCACGCCCTGGCCGGCGAGGTGCTTCAGCCGATGGCGGTTGAGCGCCATCATCGCGGTCTCGGAAATGGAAAAGAAGCTGGAGCAGAGGAGAAGCAGGAAGACGGCGCCGATTTGCGCCCATAAGGGAATTTGGTCCACGCGTCAGAAGGGCAGTGAAGGACAGGGATGGAGGGAATATAGCAGAGGCCGGCGGCCGGGATGTGTCGCACGCGGCATCGGGCCCGTGCGACCGGGCAAAACGAAGGCAAAAAAAAACCGTGCACATGGTGCACGGTTTTTTCAAATCTGGTCGGGGTGAGAGGATTCGAACCTCCGGCCTCTACGTCCCGAACGTAGCGCTCTACCAGGCTAAGCTACACCCCGATTTTTTGCTCTTCCGACTCTGGCGCCTTCGTGAAGATCGCTGCGTCGTCTCAAGCAAGAACGTAACTATAACGATGTTTTTTCTAAAAGGGAATACCTTGTTGAAGAAATTTTTCGAGGCAAGGTATCGCGTTCCCTTCGGGTATCGCGTTCCCTTCGCGGCGCGTTTACGACTGCCGCGACGTCGAGTACGAGCACAGCGCGAGCAGGCTTTCCTTGTAGATCGAATCCGGGAACGCGGCGATCGCGGCCGCAGCGGCCTGTGCTTCCTGGCGCGCGCATTCGAGCGTATGGTCGAGCGCGCCCGAACGCGTGATCGCGTCGAAAATCGTATCGAAGCGATCGGTGCCGCCTTGTTCGATCGCCTCGCGCGCGAGCGCCGACTGTTCGGGCGTGCCGCGCTCGATCAGATAGATGAGCGGGAGCGTCGGTTTGCCTTCGCGCAGATCGTCGCCGGCATTCTTGCCCATCGCTTCGGCCGTGCCCGCGTAGTCGAGCCAGTCGTCCATGATCTGGAATGCGGTGCCGATCCGGCGGCCGTATTCGGCCGCGGCGGCTTCGGTCGGCGCATCGGCGCCGGCGAGCACCGCGCCCAAGCGGGCCGATGCCTCGAACAGCTTCGCCGTCTTGTAGCGGATCACCTGCATGTAGCGCGACTCGTCGACGTCCGCGTCGTGCATGTTCAGAAGCTGCAGCACTTCGCCTTCGGAGATGATCGTCGTCGCTTCCGACAGGATCTCCATCACGCGCATCTTGCCGACGCCGACCATCATCTCGAACGAGCGCGAATAGAGGTAGTCGCCGACCAGCACGCTCGCCGCATTGCCGAACAGCGCGTTCGCCGTCTGGCGGCCGCGCCGCAGTTCGGATTCGTCGACGACGTCGTCATGCAGCAGCGTGGCCGTATGGATGAACTCGACGACGGCGGCCAGCACGTGCCGCTGGTGTGACGTCTCGCCGAGCGCACCGGCGACGAGCAACAACAGGGCCGGACGCAGCCGCTTGCCGCCCGCGCCGATGATGTACTCGGCGATCTGGTTGATCAGCAGCACGTCGGACGCGAGGCTTTGCCGGATAACGCGATTCACCTGCTCCATGTCGCTGGCGATCGGGGCGAGCAGGTGGGCGGCGCTGAGGGTGGGGGAGGCGGTGGACGACGACATGATGATCGAAATGGGTGATGCCGCGGATTATAAGTCGAATCCGCGATATCCCGGTCTGTCGGACGTGCCTGCACCGTGATTTTGGCCGTCCGGCCAGGGCTTGCGCGCGGCAATCGTGGATCGGCTTTGACTCGGGTGCTAACCCCATGTATAATCACGTGTTTTCCGCGCGTGGTGTGCGGAAAAATTGGATCCAGAGTGAGGTTCTCAATGTACGCGGTCATAAAAACCGGCGGCAAGCAGTACAAGGTTGCCGTTGGCGAAAAACTCAAAGTAGAACAGATACCGGCTGACATTGACGCTGAAATCACGCTCGACCAGGTTCTCGCAGTGGGCGAAGGTGAATCGATTAAGTTCGGTACGCCGCTGGTCAGTGGGGCTTCCGTCAAGGCCACCGTTGTGTCGCACGGTCGTCATGCCAAGGTCACCATCTTCAAGATGCGTCGCCGGAAGCACTACCAAAAGCACGGCGGCCACCGCCAGAACTACACTGAGCTGCGCATCGACGCGATCAACGCGTAAGCGCCTCGGTAAAGGAGCAATCAGATGGCACACAAAAAGGCAGGCGGCTCTTCCCGGAACGGCCGCGACTCCGAGTCGAAACGTCTCGGCGTGAAAGTGTACGGCGGCCAGGCGATCAACGCTGGCGGCATCATCGTGCGTCAGCGTGGTACGCGCATGCACGCTGGCGAGAACGTCGGCATGGGCAAGGATCACACCCTGTTCGCGCTGGTCGACGGTCACGTCAAGTTCGCGACCAAGGGCGCGGACAAGAAGCATCTGGTCATCGTCGTCCCGGCGGCTGCCTAAGTTCAGGCACCCACGGGCTTCGTAGCCGAAAGGCCCCGCAGTCTTCGCGGGGCCTTTTTTTATTTGGCCGCCGGGCGCATGTGCGCACCGGCGGCTGTCGCGAAACGGCGGGCAATCGGCCGAACGGCAGATTGTTCAAGCGCGCCGGCGCGCGGCACAATAGCGGAAATACTGGTCGGAGTGACGAATGAAGTTCATTGACGAAGCACGAATCGAAGTCATCGCCGGCGACGGAGGCGATGGCAGCGCGTCGATGCGCCGCGAGAAATTCGTCCCGTTCGGCGGGCCGGATGGCGGCGACGGCGGCCGGGGCGGCAACGTCTACGCGATCGCCGACCGCAACATCAACACGCTGATCGACTACCGTTACGCGAAGAAGCACCTGGCGCGCAATGGCGAAAACGGTCGCGGATCCGATTGCTACGGCAAGGGCGGTGACGACGTCACGCTGCGCATGCCGGTCGGCACGGTCGTGACGGACATGGACACGGGCGAATTGATCGCCGACCTGACCGAGCACGATCAGCAGGTGATGCTCGCGAAGGGCGGCGCAGGCGGCCTCGGCAACCTGCATTTCAAATCGAGCACGAACCGTGCGCCGCGCCAGAAAACCGACGGCAAGCCGGGCGAGCGGCGCATGCTGAGGCTCGAACTGAAGGTGCTCGCCGACGTCGGTCTGCTCGGCATGCCGAACGCCGGCAAGTCGACCTTCATCTCGTCGGTGTCGAATGCGAAGCCGAAGATCGCCGACTATCCGTTCACGACACTCGCGCCGAACCTCGGCGTCGTGCGTGTCGGCCCGAGCAAGAGCTTTGTGATCGCCGACATCCCTGGGCTGATCGAGGGCGCAGCCGAAGGTGCGGGCCTTGGCCACCAGTTCCTGCGACACCTGCAGCGCACCGGTGTGCTGCTGCATCTCGTCGATTTGGCTCCGTTCGACGAAAGCGTCGATCCGGTCGCGGAAGCAACCGCGATCGTCGGCGAACTGCGCAAGTACGACGAGGCGCTCTACGAGAAGCCGCGTTGGCTCGTCCTCAACAAGCTCGACATGGTGCCGGAAGACGAGCGCGAGGCGCGCGTCGCCGATTTCCTCGACCGTTTCGGCTGGGACGGCCCGGTATTCGAGATTTCGGCGCTCACGGGTCAGGGCTGCGAAGCGCTGTGCTACGCGATCTACGACTACCTCGCCGAGCATTCGGACGCGCATCGCGCGGCGGAAGAGGAAGATCTGGCCGCGGACGTGCGGTTCCGCGATGCGCCGCCTGCCGATGGCGGCGCGACGCCCGGCGACGACGCCTGAGCGGGGCCGGAACGCACCGGGTGTCGCGCCTGGTGCCGGAATTTAATCGCGCCCGGTCGGGCCGGCATCAGATACAGGAGACAGCGCACGATGCGTTCGATCATCGCGGATTCGAAGCGATTGGTGGTGAAGGTGGGCTCGAGCCTCGTAACCAACGACGGCAAGGGGCTCGATCATGCTGCGATCGGCCGCTGGGCGGCCCAGATCGCCGCGCTGCGCGCGCAGGGCAAGGAAGTGGTGCTCGTCAGTTCGGGCGCGATCGCTGAAGGGATGCAGCGGCTCGGCTGGAGCAAGCGTCCGCGCGAGATCGACGAACTGCAGGCCGCCGCCGCGGTTGGCCAGATGGGACTCGCGCAAGTCTACGAAAGCCGCTTTACCGAGCACGATATCCGCACCGCGCAGATCCTGCTGACACATGCCGACCTTGCCGATCGCGAACGCTACCTGAATGCGCGCTCGACGCTGCTCACGCTGCTGCGGCTCGGCGTCGTGCCGATCATCAACGAGAATGACACGGTCGTCACCGACGAAATCAAGTTCGGCGACAACGACACGCTCGGCGCGCTGGTCGCGAACCTGATCGAAGGCGATGCGCTGATCATCCTGACCGATCAGTCCGGGCTGTTCACCGCCGATCCGCGCAAGGATCCGAACGCGACGCTGGTCGCGGAAGCCAGTGCGGGCGCACCGGAACTCGAGGCGATGGCGGGCGGAGCCGGCTCGAGCCTCGGCCGCGGCGGAATGCTGACGAAGATCCTCGCGGCGAAGCGCGCAGCGCACAGCGGCGCGAACACCGTAATCGCGAGCGGCCGTGAAGCCGACGTGCTGGTGCGACTGGCGGCGGGCGAGGCGATCGGCACGCAGTTGATCGCGCGCACCGCGCGGATGGCCGCGCGCAAGCAATGGATGGCCGATCATCTGCAGGTACGCGGGCACGTCGTGATCGACGCCGGCGCGGTCGAGAAGCTGACGGCTGGCGGCAAGAGCCTGCTGCCGATCGGCGTGATCGGCGTGCAGGGCGCATTCGCGCGCGGCGAGGTGATCGCATGTGTCGGCCCCGATGGGCGCGAAGTGGCGCGCGGTCTCACGAACTACAGCAGCGCGGAAACGAAGCTGATTCACCGCAAGCCGAGCGGCGAGATCGAGACGGTGCTTGGCTACATGCTGGAACCGGAGCTGATTCACCGCGACAACCTCGTGCTCGTGTAATCATCCGGCCAAGGCGTCGCGAGACACAAAAAAGCCCGCGTTATGCGGGCTTTTTGTTGCGACTGGCGAGAGGCAGGGGCCAGGCCGGCGCCCTGCGTCGCGCGGTCAGCGCAGCTGGCTCATCGCGGTGCGGTGGAACCGGATGTTCTCGAGAATCTGCTGGGTCGTGCCCTGCGGCATCTTGTTCGAGCAGAAGTAGTCCTGGTACAGCGCCGAGTGGTACGCGTTCAGCTCGCCGTTCTCGATGCGACGCCAGTCGTTCTCGACCGTTCGGTCCCAGCCGTCGTGGTCCGAATTCAGGCCTGCATACTGACGCCATTCGTAGGTGTCGCAGCGGATGCCTTCGTAGTTCACGTTGCGTGCGCCGGCCGGGCTCGTGATGACGACCGCATAGCGCACGACGCCGTCGGTGCCGACCGCGAGCGACTTCGCATCGACGGAGAACTTGAGCGGCGTGTTCTGCGATACGTTGAACGGCAACAGGTCGCCTGCTTGTGGAAGCGGCGGCAGCGTGTCGACCGGGTTTTCCTTCCAGTTGCCCTGGCGGTCCAGCAGGTACACGAACTCGCTGTCATCCTTGTTGGTCGGCGTCTTCGAATTCGCGCAACCGGCCAGCGTGGCCGCCGCGACAATCGATGCGAGCGCGAGAGCAATCGCTTTCAATATGCATTCCTCGTAAAAAAAGGGCGCGACACAAGGTCGCGCCCGGTCATGCAGTCCGACTCGTCATTTGCCGATGATCTCGCGGGGCGGCATCTCGTCGAGCGTGCTCGCCTCCACTTCGATCTCCGAACAGACCACCGATGTGTCGACAATCGTCAGCGTCTGCTGGACCTGCGCACCGATAACGCGCGGATAGCGCGACGGACGCGGCCCACGCGGCTTTTCGGCTCGCTGCGCCGGGCGGCGCAGGAAGCGCGACAGTTCCGTCAGCGCCAACTGATAGACATCCCGCTTGAACTCGATCACCGCATCGAGCGGCACCCAGTACTCGTTCCAGCGCCACGCATCGAACTCCGGGTGATCGGTCGCGCGCAAGCAAATGTCGCAATCGCGTCCGACCATCCGCAGCAGGAACCAGATCTGCTTCTGGCCGCGGTAATGGCCGCGTACTTCGCGTTTGATGAACTTGTCAGGCACCTCGTAACGCAACCAGTCGCGGGTGCGGCCGATTATCTTGACGTGTTCCGGGTGCAGTCCGGTCTCCTCGTGCAGTTCCCGGTACATCGCCTGCATGGGGGTCTCGCCGTACTTGATCCCACCTTGAGGAAACTGCCAGGAATGCTCGCGGAGCCGCTTGCCCCAAAACACCTCGTTGCGCGCGTTCAAGAGGATGATGCCGACGTTCGGGCGAAAGCCTTCACGATCCAGCATACAACCACCTTCGAATCCTTTAAAATTGCTTTGATTATAAACAGATAACGGGCGCTGCGCACCGTGACGGAGCGAATCCGCGCGGGGTGCACCGGCTGAATTGTCCCTGATTAGTCTGCTACGTCATCTGCGCCATCGTCGTTCGTCGCGCGCAGCTTTTTCACCTTGAAACTTTTTCGGGCGCCCCGCCTGGGGGCGCCGTATTTGGAACCGTCCGCATGAAAGCTTCCCGTTTCTTTATCGGCACCCTCAAAGAAGCACCGGCCGACGCAGAGATCGTCAGCCACAAGCTGATGGTGCGCGCCGGCATGATCCGTCGCGTCGCCGGCGGCATCTACAACTACCTGCCGGTCGGCCTGCGTTCGATTCGCAAGGTCGAGGCGATCGTGCGCGAGGAAATGAACCGGGCAGGCGCCATCGAGCTGCTGATGCCGGCCGTGCAACCGGCCGAGCTGTGGCAGGAATCGGGGCGCTGGGAACAGTACGGCCCGGAACTGCTGCGCTTCAAGGATCGCAAGGACAACGACTTCGTGATCGGGCCGACGCACGAGGAAGTCGTCACCGACATCGCGCGCAACCAGATCAAGAGCTACCGGCAGATGCCGGTGAACTTCTATCAGATCCAGACGAAGTTCCGCGACGAGATTCGTCCGCGCTTCGGCGTGATGCGCGGCCGCGAATTCATCATGAAGGACGCGTATTCGTTCGACAAGGACGCAGCCGGCCTGAACGAGTCGTATCGCAAGATGTATGACGCTTACGTGCGCATCTTCACGCGCCTCGGCCTCGAGTTCCGCGCGGTCGCGGCCGACAGCGGCTCGATCGGCGGCAACTTCTCGCACGAGTTCCACGTGATCGCCGATACCGGCGAGGACGCGATCGCCTACTGCCCGACGTCCGACTTCGCGGCGAACGTCGAAGCGGCCGAAGCGCTGCCGCTGACGCCCGCGCGCGCCGCACCGGCCGAAGCGATGGAGAAGGTCGCGACGCCCGGCAAGGCGAAGTGCGAGGCCGTCGCCGAACTGCTGGCGATCCCGCTCGAGCGCACGATCAAGTCGATCGTGCTTGCCACCGACAACGAAGGCGCCGAGCCGACCATCTGGCTCGTGATGCTGCGCGGCGACCACGATCTGAACGAGATCAAGGTGTCGAAGCTGCCGGGGCTGAAGAACCACCGCTTCGCGACCGAGCAGGAAATCGTCGAGTGGTTCGGCACGCCGCCGGGCTATCTCGGCCCGGTCGGCACGAAGAAGCCGGTGAAGGTGATCGCCGATCGCACGGTCGCGAACATGAGCGATTTCGTCGTCGGCGCGAACGAGGTCGACTATCACATCGCGGGCGTGAACTGGGGCCGCGACCTGCCGGAGCCGGACGTCGCCGACGTGCGCAACGTCAAGAAAGGCGATCCGTCGCCGGACGGCAAGGGCGAGATCGACATCTGCCGCGGCATCGAAGTCGGCCACGTGTTCCAGCTCGGCACCAAGTACTCGGAAGCGATGGGCGCGACGTTCCTCGACGAATCGGGCAAGCCGCAGCCGATGCTGATGGGCTGCTACGGCGTCGGCGTCACGCGCATTCTCGGCGCGGCGATCGAACAGAACTTCGACGACCGCGGCATCATCTGGCCCGAGTCGATCGCCCCGTTCGAGGTCGTGCTGTGCCCGATGGGCTACGATCGCAGCGACATGGTTCGCGAAGCAGCCGACAAGCTGTACGCGGAACTGGCCGCTGCCGGCATCGACGTGATCCTCGACGATCGCGGCGAGCGCCCGGGCGTGATGTTCGCCGACTGGGAACTGATCGGCGTGCCGCATCGCCTGGTGATCGGCGAGCGTGGCCTGAAGGAGGGCAAGATCGAGTATCAGGGCCGCCGCGACGCCGAAGCGACGCTGCTGCCGGCCGACGCGGCCGCGGCGACGGTGACGGAGAAGATCCGCGCCGCGCTCGCGCGCTAAGCGCTGCAACCGGGGGACACGGTGGAATACACCTTCCTGTCGGCCACCGTGCTCCTCGTGCTGATCACGGATCCGCTCGGCAACATTCCGCTGTTCATCACGGCGATGCGGGACGTGCCGCGCGAGCGGCGCGTGAAGCTGATCCTGCGTGAAGTGGGGATCGCGTTCGTGATCCTGCTGTTCTTCATGGTGGTCGGCGACCGCTTCCTGCGGATGATGAGCCTCACCGACCTGTCGCTGCGGCTCGGCGGCGGGATCGTGCTGTTCCTGATCGCGCTGCGGATGATCTTCCCGCATCCGGACGGCGCGCTCGGCAGCGATCCGCGCGCAGGCGGCGAGCCGTTCATCGTGCCGCTCGCGATTCCGGCGCTTGCCGGGCCGTCCGCGCTCGCGACGGTGATGCTGCTGACGTCGCAGGCGCCGGGCAAGATGTTCGAGTGGGTCGGCGCGCTGACGGTCACGATGATCGTCTGCGCGATCACGCTGGTGCTGGCCGAACGGATCCAGCAGTGGCTCGGCGAGCGAACCGTCGCCGCGTTCGAGCGGCTGATGGGTTTGGTGCTCGTCGCGATCTCGGTCGAGATGCTGCTGGCCGGCATCCGGGCGTTCGTGCACCAGCTGTAGCGCGGGCGGTGCGGCGCGTGCCGACGCAAAAAAGCGGCGCCCCGGGAAACCGGGGCGCCGCTTTTCTTTGTGGCGGGCAGGGCGGTCAGACGTTCGCGGTCAGCGCGCGGATCGTCGGCAGATTGCGCCAGTAGCCCTTTGCGTCCATCCCGCAGCCGAACACGTAGCGGTCCGGCACCGAGAAGCCGCAGAAGTCCGGGTGCAGCGGTTTCGCCTTCGCGAGCGTCTTCTCGCACAGCACGGCGGACATGAAGCGCTTCGCACCCATGTCGAGGATGCGGTCGCGGATCGCCGCCATCGTCTCGCCTTCGTCGAGGATGTCGTCGAGCACGAGCACGATCCGGTCCTTCACCGATTCGCGCGGCGCGACGCGCCAGTGCATCTCCGGGCTGCCCTGCGTCGTGTTGCGGTAGCGGGTCAGGTGGATGTAGTCGAATTCCAGCGGGAAATCGAGATGCGGCAGCAGCATCCCGGTAAACACCGCGGCGCCACCCATCACCGAGAGCACGAGCGGGAACGCGTCGCCGATGTCGGCGCGGATCGCGTCGGCCATCCGGGCGATCGATGCGTTGACGGCATCGGCCGAGACGATCTCTTCGGAGTGGTCGAAAATGTGGAGGGCTTCTTCGCGGTTCATGTGTTCTGGCGGGCAGTCGGTATACAAATAAGGATGAAGCAGAACGGCCGGCGCGCGCTACGGCAAAAACCCGCGCGCCGACCGACGGGCGAAATCAGCGCATGCCGGGCATCATGCCCTTCAGGCCGCGCATCATCTTCTGCATGTTGCCGCCCTTCAGCTTCTTCATCATCGTACGCATCTGGTCGTACTGGTTCAGCATTCGGTTGACTTCCTGCACCGGCACGCCCGCGCCGGCTGCAATGCGGCGCTTGCGCGTCGCCTTGATGATTTCGGGTTTCGCGCGCTCGGCGGGCGTCATCGAGCTGATGATCCCTTCCATGCGGCGGATCTGCTTCTCGGCCTGGCCCATGTCGGCGCCGGCCGCCGCCTGCTGGAACTGCGCGGGCAGCTTGTCCATCAGCGACGACAGGCCGCCCATGTTCTTCATCTGCGAGATCTGCGCGCGGAAATCGTTCAGGTCGAAGTCGCCGCCTTTCTTTACCTTGTCGGCGAGCTTCTGCGCGGCCTGCACGTCGACGCCGCGCTGGGCCTCCTCGACGAGCGCGAGGATGTCGCCCATGCCGAGGATCCGGTTCGCCATCCGGTCCGGGTGGAACACCTCGAGGCCGTCGAGCTTCTCGGCGACGCCGACGAACTTGATCGGCTTGCCCGTGATGTGGCGCACCGACAGCGCGGCACCGCCGCGCGAATCGCCGTCGAGCTTGGTCAGCACGACGCCGGTGAGCGGCAGCGTGTCGTTGAACGCCTTCGCGGTGTTGACCGCGTCCTGACCGAGCATCGCGTCGACGACGAACAGCGTTTCGGCCGGCTTCAGCGTGCCGTGCAGCGCGGCGATTTCCTGCATCATCGCCTCGTCGATACCGAGGCGGCCGGCCGTGTCGACGATCAGCACGTCATGGTAGTGGCGCTTCGCCCAGTCGACGGCCGCGAGTGCGATGTCGACGGGCTTCTGGTCCGGCGTCGACGGGAAGAAATCGGCGCCGACCTGTTCGCTCACCGTTTTCAGCTGCATGATGGCGGCCGGGCGATACACGTCGCACGACACCGTCAGCACCTTCTTCTTGTACTTCTCGCGCAGCAGCTTCGCGAGCTTGCCGGCGGTCGTCGTCTTGCCGGCGCCCTGCAGGCCGGCCATCAGGATCACGGCGGGCGGCGTGACGGCGAGGTTCAGCTCGGCGGCCTTGCCTTCGTAGTCGCCGCCGATCACGGCGGTCAGTTCCTTCTGGACCACGCCGACGAGCGCCTGACCCGGCGACAGGCTACTGATCACTTCCTCGCCGAGCGCCTTTTCCTTGACCTTGGCGATGAATTCGCGGACGACGGGCAGCGCGACGTCGGCTTCCAGCAGCGCGAGACGCACCTCGCGGAGCATCTCCTGGGTGTTCGCCTCGGTGAGCCGGGCCTCGCCGCGCAGCGTCTTGACGACGCGCGCCATCCGTTGAGTGAGATTGTCGAGCATGGGGAGCGATGGACAGTGGGGCCCGAAGGCGCAACGGAACCGAACAAAGGGAGCCGTCGCGGGAAGGGGGCCTAGTGTAAACTTCGAACATGGATATTGTACTGTATGCCCTCACCGCATTCCTGTACGGCGGCCTCGCCGTCGCAGGCTGGCGCACGCACCGCCAGGGCGCGACCTCGCTCGTCGCGAGCGTGCCGGCCGTGCCGGTTCCGGCGTCCGCCGCGTCGGGGATGAGCGGGGCCGGCCGCGCGCTGCTGTTCGCGGCGCTCGTCGCGCACGGCGTGCTGCTGCACATGACGATTTTTCCGCACGACGCGATGGTCTTCGGCTTCGCGTTCGCGCTGTCCGCGATGTTCTGGCTCGGCGCCGGCATCTACTGGATCGAGAGCTTCTTCTTCCCGCTAGACAGCCTGCGCCTGCTGGTGCTGCCGCTCGCGTGCGGCGCGTCGCTGCTGCCGCTCGTGTTCGGCGGTGTGCGGGTGCTGCCTTATGCCGCAGCGCCGCTGTTCAAGATGCACTTCCTGATCGCGAACATCGCGTACGGCCTTTTCGCGATCGCCGCGCTGCACGCGGTCCTGATGCTGATGGTCGAGCGGCGTCTGCAGTCGTTGAGGAGCGGCGGGCGCGACGGCTCGACCGGCTGGATCGCGAGCTGGCTCGAAACGCTGCCGCCGCTGCTCACGCTCGAGAAGCTGCTGTTCCGCCTGATCGGCGCCGGCTTCGTGCTGCTGACGCTGACGCTCGCGTCGGGGATCCTGTTCAGCGAGCAGGTCGATGCGCGCGCGTTGCGGCTCGATCACAAGACCGTGTTCGCGGTGCTGTCGTGGCTGATGTTCGGCGGCCTGCTGGTCGCCCACAAGACGTCCGGCTGGCGGGGGCGCGGCGCCGCGCGCTGGGTGCTCGTGTCGTTTGCCGCGCTGCTGCTCGCGTATGTCGGCAGCCGGTTCGTTTTCGAGGTGCTGCTGCACCGCTCCGTGGTTTGAACGCAGGTTTCCGATGCGACAGATTCTTCTCCTGATCCTTCTCTTCTTCGCGGGTTCGTGGCTCACGCGCAAGCTGCGCCAGGCCCAGGAGCACGCGCAGGCGCGCAACGGCCGCGGTGGCGGCTTCGACGGCGCGCCCGGTTCCGGCAGCGCCGGGACGGCACGCCCGAACGGCGATGCGCGCTCGCTGCCCGAACCGATGGTGCGCTGCGCCGAATGCGGCGTGCATACGCCGAAGGGCGACGCCGTCGCCGCGGGTGGCGAATACTTCTGCAGCACCGAGCACGCGCAGCGCCACGGCGCACACGCGAGCGGCCGCGACGCCCGATGAGCGACGCAGCGCTGCTGTCGGTCGACGCGCACGGCTGGGTGCGCGAAGCGCGCCACGCGCCGTCGCCGAATTTCGAGGCGCGGCCCGCGGGCGCGGTGCCGACGCTCGTCGTCGTCCACAACATCAGCCTGCCGCCCGGCGAGTTCGGCGGCGACGCGATCGAGGCGCTGTTCCTGAATCGCCTCGATTGCGATGCGCACCCTTATTACCAGAGCCACCTGCGCGGCGTGCGCGTGTCCGCGCATTTCCTGATCCGTCGCGACGGTGAGCTCGTGCAGTTCGTGTCGTGCGACGAGCGTGCATGGCATGCGGGCGCGTCGGAGTTCTTCGGCCGACCGCGCTGCAACGACTTCTCGATCGGCATCGAGCTCGAAGGCGCGGACGACGTACCGTTCGACGCGGCGCAGTACGCGACGCTCGGCGTGCTCGCGCGCACGCTTGCCGCGCGCTATCCGATCGATGCGGTGGCCGGGCATTCCGACGTCGCGCCGGGCCGCAAGACCGACCCGGGACCGCACTTCGATTGGCAACGCTTCGCAGGCGATGCCGGCTTTTCCGCCGAATACTTTCCTTTCCGTCAGCACTGAGCGCAGGGTTTTTTGACCGGGGAAAGTTTTTTCTCCGACCAATGCCTTGTCGTGTCTGCGCGCGAGCGATGTCAAGACCTCCATCGCAAATTATCCGTTTTGACCTCGTCCGAATGTCCACTATACTTGGTGCCAGTTGAGCAGTTCTGTACTAGATATAGTGTGTGTCGCAGGGGAAACCCGAGCGGCACCGGCCGGCGGGCAACGCCGGCGGACAGGGTTCTCAGGGCGGCGCGCCAGGCCGGGCGGTCCGGGCGTCGCGATCAAGCGCAGCGAACTTCGACGGGGCAGGGTACACATGACGAAGCACACGACCGGAACGGTTGTCGCGCATCGACCGAACCGGCTTCCCCGACGCATCGCTCGCCTCTTACCGCTCGCGCACGCCATTGCGCAGCGTTCGTTTTAATCCGCGGTTCTCTCCGCACCATCCAACACCAGGAGCTTTGCACATGCAAACCACCGACAACGCGACGTCCCAGTACGAGAGCGCCTCGAGCCGTCCGCTCGGCGGGACCGAACAGGGCGCACAGGCGCTCGCGCCGCAGGCCACGTTCGCCGACTACAAGGTGATCCGCCGCAACGGCAGCGTGGTGTCGTTCGAGCCTTCGAAGATCGCGATTGCGGTGACCAAGGCTTTCCTGGCCGTCAACGGCGGGCAGGGCGCGGCATCGGCGCGCGTACGCGAACTCGTCGAGCAGCTGACGCACAACGTCGTGCGCGCGCTCGTGCGCAGCCGTCCGAACGGCGGTACGTTCCATATCGAAGACATCCAGGACCAGGTCGAACTCGCGCTGATGCGCGGCGGCGAGCACAACGTCGCGCGTGCGTACGTGCTGTATCGCGAGAAGCGTCACCTCGAGCGTCAGCATGCGGGCGAGGAAGCAGCGGCCGTGGGCGGTGAGTCGAGCACCGGCATCAACGTCGTCGACAATGGCGTCACGCGTCCGCTCGACATGAACGCGCTGCGTGCGCTGATCGTGTCGGCGTGCGACGGCCTCGGCGCTGCGGTTAACCCTGACCCGATCGTCGCGGAAACGGTGAAGAACCTGTACGACGGCGTGCCGATGAGCCAGGTCTACGACTCGGCGATCCTCGCTGCGCGCACGATGATCGAAAAGGATCCGGCATACAGCCAGGTCACGGCCCGCATCCTGCTGCACACGATCCGTCGCGAGATCCTCGGCGAGGAAGTGGTGCAGGCCGACATGTCGGCCCGCTACGCCGAATACTTCCCGCAGTTCCTGAAGCGCGGCGTCGACGCCGGCCTGCTCGACGACAAGCTGCTGCAGTTCGACCTGAAGCGTCTGGGCGAAGCGCTCGACGCGAACCGCGATCTGCAATTCGGCTACCTCGGCCTGCAGACGCTGTACGACCGCTACTTCCTGCACGTCGACGGCACCCGCATCGAAATGCCGCAGGCATTCTTCATGCGCGTCGCGATGGGCCTGTCGCTGAACGAGATCGACCGCGAAACGCGCGCGATCGAGTTCTACAACGTGCTGTCGAGCTTCGACTTCATGAGCTCGACGCCGACGCTGTTCAACTCGGGCACCCACCGCTCGCAGCTGTCGTCGTGCTACCTGACGACGGTCGCGGACGACCTCGACGGCATCTATGAAGCGCTGAAGGAAAACGCGCTGCTGTCGAAGTTCGCCGGTGGCCTCGGCAACGACTGGACCCGCGTGCGCGCACTCGGCTCGCATATCAAGGGCACGAACGGCAAGTCGCAAGGCGTGGTCCCGTTCCTGAAGGTCGTCAACGACACGGCCGTCGCGGTCAACCAGGGCGGCAAGCGCAAGGGCGCGGTGTGCGCGTACCTGGAATCGTGGCACCTCGACATCGAGGAATTCCTCGAGCTGCGCAAGAACACCGGCGACGACCGCCGCCGTACGCACGACATGAACACGGCGAACTGGATTCCCGACCTGTTCATGAAGCGCGTGATGGAAGGCGCCGACTGGACGCTGTTCTCGCCGTCGACCTGCCCGGATCTGCACGACAAGTTCGGCGCGGAGTTCGAGAAGGCTTACACGGCTTACGAAGACAAGGTCGCGCGCGGCGAGATCAAGCTGTTCAAGAAGATCCCGGCGCAGCAACTCTGGCGCAAGATGCTCGGCATGCTGTTCGAAACCGGCCACCCGTGGATCACGTTCAAGGATCCGTGCAACGTGCGCTCGCCGCAACAGCACGTCGGTGTCGTCCATTCGTCGAACCTGTGCACGGAAATCACGCTGAACACGAGCGACACCGAAATCGCGGTGTGCAACCTGGGCTCGGTGAACCTCGTCGCCCACCTGGTGAAGCAGGCCGACGGCAGCTACGCGCTCGACCACGACAAGCTGAAGCGCACGATCAGCGTCGCGATGCGCATGCTCGACAACGTGATCGACATCAACTACTACGCGGTGCCGAAGGCGCGTAACTCGAACCTGAAGCACCGTCCGGTCGGCATGGGCATCATGGGCTTCCAGGACTGCCTGCATCTGCTGCGCACGCCGTACGCGTCGGAAGCGGCCGTCGAGTTCGCCGATCGTTCGATGGAAGCGGTCTGCTACTACGCGTACTACGCGTCGACCGAGCTGGCCGAGGAACGCGGCCGTTACTCGAGCTACCGCGGCTCGCTGTGGGATCGCGGCATCCTCCCGCAGGACACGCTGAAGCTGCTGACGGAAGCGCGCGGCGGCTACGTCGAGGTCGACACGTCCGAGTCGCTCGACTGGACGACGCTGCGTTCGCGGATCGCCGCACACGGCATGCGCAACTCGAACTGCGTCGCGATCGCGCCGACGGCGACGATCTCGAACATCATCGGCGTGTCGGCATGCATCGAGCCGACCTTCCAGAACCTGTACGTGAAGTCGAACCTGTCGGGCGAATTCACGGTGGTCAACGAGTACCTCGTTCGCGACCTGAAGGAACGCGGCCTGTGGGACGAAGTGATGGTTGCCGACCTGAAGTACTTCGACGGCATGCTGTCGCGCATCGACCGCATCCCGGCCGACCTGCGCGCGATCTACGCGACCGCGTTCGAAGTCGACCCGACGTGGCTGGTCGAAGCGGCGTCGCGTCGTCAGAAGTGGATCGACCAGGCGCAGTCGCTGAACATCTACATGGGCGGCGCGTCGGGCAAGAAGCTCGACGAGGTCTACAAGCTCGCATGGCTGCGCGGTCTGAAGACGACCTACTACCTCCGCACGATGGCGGCGACGCACGTCGAGAAGTCGACGGTCGCACACGGCGCGCTGAACGCAGTGCCGACGAGCGGCGGCTCGAGCAGCGGCGGCGCGCAAGGCGCGGCAGGCGGCTTCGGTGCAGCGGGCGGCGATGCATCGTCGGGCGCGATCAATGCTGCACCGGCGCTGGCGCCGGTCGAAGCAGACGGTCCGGTGTGCACGATGCGTCCGGGCGACCCGGGCTTCGACGAGTGCGAAGCCTGCCAGTAACGCGGCGCGCATGACCTGAAGAAGGTTCGGGCGGCGCGCACGGCAACCGATCGAGGTTGAAGTGTGCGCCGCTCTCTACTAAAAAAATGATAAGGAATCTGTAACGCGGCACTTGCGTTGCAGGCAGTGACAAGCGATCGAAACATCCCCGACGACGTCGCGTTTCGATCAGCGTTCGATGCGTCGAGCGCACCTCGCGATACATGCGTGACACGCGTCGCGCTCTGCATGAACGACGATGCGTTGCTCAAAGTGTTGTATCGAGGTCGCAACGCGAATCGAAAAAAGGATTTTTCGTGAGCGAACCCTTTTATCGCTCAGGAAAAGATGGTACAAACCGTTCTAAATTGATGGTGAGAATTTATGCTCAACTGGGATGACGAGAAGACTGCCGTAACCCCCGCGAGCGGAGCGCAGCAAAACGCGATGCGCACCTCCGCAGGGATGGCTGTCGGACTGCAGGCTGCAACGCCTGCCGCCCATCAGGTCCGCGACATTTTCGAAGGCGATCTTGCGGTGCCGCCGCAAGCATCGGCTGTTCCCGCTGGCGGTTCGGAAGCGCGGGTCAATGTCGCCGACAAACGCATCATCAACGGCCAGACTGACGTCAATCAGCTGGTGCCGTTCAAGTACAAGTGGGCGTGGGAAAAGTATCTGGCGGGTTGCGCGAACCACTGGATGCCGCAAGAAATCAACATGTCCCGCGACATCGCACTGTGGAAGGACCCGAACGGTCTGACCGAGGACGAGCGCCGCATCGTCAAGCGCAACCTCGGCTTCTTCGTGACGGCCGATTCGCTCGCCGCGAACAACATCGTGCTCGGCACGTACCGCCACATCACGGCGCCCGAATGCCGGCAGTTCCTGCTGCGCCAGGCGTTCGAGGAAGCGATCCACACGCACGCGTATCAATACATTGTCGAATCGCTCGGTCTCGACGAAGGCGAGATCTTCAACGCGTACCACGAGGTCACGTCGATCCGCGCGAAGGACGAATTCCTGATCCCGTTCATCCACACGCTGACGGACCCGGCCTTCAAGACCGGCACGCTCGAAGCGGATCAGAAGCTGCTGAAGTCGCTGATCGTGTTCGCCTGCATCATGGAAGGCCTGTTCTTCTATGTCGGCTTCACGCAGATCCTCGCACTCGGCCGCCAGAACAAGATGACGGGTGCTGCAGAGCAATATCAGTACATCCTGCGTGACGAGTCGATGCACTGCAATTTCGGCATCGACCTGATCAACCAGATCAAGCTCGAGAACCCGCATCTCTGGACCGCGGAATTCCGCGCCGAGATCCGCGAGCTGTTCAAGCAGGCTGTCGAACTCGAATACCGCTACGCCGAGGACACGATGCCGCGCGGCGTGCTGGGTCTGAACGCGTCGATGTTCAAGAGCTATCTGCGCTTCATCAGCAACCGTCGTTGCCAGCAGATCGGCCTCGATCCGCTGTTCCCGAACGAGGAAAACCCGTTCCCGTGGATGAGCGAGATGATTGACCTGAAGAAGGAACGCAACTTCTTCGAGACGCGTGTGATCGAGTATCAGACGGGCGGTGCGCTGTCCTGGGAATAACCCGCAGCAGCGAACCCGTCACATGATGGAGCAGCCGGCGGCCTCTCGGCCCCGGCCCAAGGTTTAGGAGCAAGAACGCCTGATGCAAAGCATGCCCGGTGCCTTATCGGCCCAACGACATGATCGGCACTTTGCGAACCCTTCAGTGGGATGGGCAAACTTCCCTCCGGAAAAAGCGGACGGCCGTGTGGCGGTCCGCTTGATCAAGCGATTAGGGGTAGCGGCGCGAGGTGCGCCGGCTACCGACTTGATTTGGCGCGCGAGGCCATGGGGTCACGCGCGCCATACCGTATTCATTAGCGTAAGCGCGTGGTATCCGCGTACGCCGATGAATAGCCCGCTTCGAAGCGCACGTCCTGAACAGCGTCCGCGGGAAGCGGGTTTTGACGAAGGGTGTAGTTTGAACTGACTCTCATCTGAACCTGAAGGAGAACAACATGGCTACTGCCAAGAAAAAACCGGCTGCTAAGAAGGTCGCTGCCAAGAAGACCGTTGCGAAGAAGGCTGCTGCTCCGGCGAAGAAGGCCGCTGCGGTGAAGAAGGTTGCTGCGAAGAAGGTCGCGGTGAAGAAGGTCGCCGCGAAGAAGGCAGCACCGGCGAAGAAGGCCGCTGCGAAGAAGGTCGCGGCAAAGAAGGTCGCAACGAAGAAGGTTGCAGCCAAGAAGGTTGCTGCGAAGAAGGTCGCTGCGAAGAAGGTCGCGGTGAAGAAGGTTGCCGCGAAGAAGGCAGCACCGGCGAAGAAGGCCGCTGCGAAGAAGGTTGCAGCCAAGAAAGTCGCAGTGAAGAAGGTTGCTGCGAAGAAGGCCGCACCGGCGAAGAAGGCTGCTGCGAAGAAGGCCGCGCCGGCGAAGAAGGCTGCCGCGAAGAAGGCTGCGCCTGCGAAGAAGGCCGCTGCGAAGAAGGCTGCCCCTGCCAAGAAGGCTGCGCCTGCGAAGAAGGCTGCCGCTGCACCGAAGGCTGCCGCACCGAAGGCCGCTGCCCCGGCGAAGAAGGCTGCTGCTCCGAAGAAGGCCGTCGTGAAGAAGGCTGCACCGGCAACCACCGCGTCGACCGCATCGGTCGCGCCGGCATCGGGCGTGAAGACCGCGCTCAACCCGGCAGCGGCATGGCCGTTCCCGACCGGCAGCCGTCCGTAATCGCGGCTGACCAGTACCACCCGGACACTCACGTGGTGTCCGCGGGTTGAGTAGCGCTACTCAATCGGTCCCGCCATCTGGCTCAGGTGGCGGGATTTTTTTCGTCCGTATTCGTCGATGCGTCGACCGGCTGCCGGGCACGGACGAAAAAAAACGCATGTGCAGCTTCGCACATGCGTTCGACCGCGGCTTGCGCCGCGTGCTGAGGATGCTCGTTAGTGCGTGACGCGCGTGACGCCGCCGCTCGACAGCAGGCGCACACGCTCGCCGGCGCGGAACACTTCGCCGCTCGCCGCCTGCGTGATCGAACGCAGGTCGCCGTTGTCGAGGCGCACGGTGATCTCGACACCGTTCGCCGTGCTGAGGTTTTCGCCGACCGCGTTGCCCGCGACCGCGCCGACAAGACCGCCCGCGATGGCCGTCAGGATCGACCCCTTGCCGCCACCGATCGCGCTGCCTGCGACCGCGCCGAGCGCACCGCCACCGAGCGTACCGATCGCGCTGCCGCCGCCGTCGGACTGGATGCGCACGGCACGGACGCTTTCGACCGTGCCCATGCGGACGGTCTGTTCGCGCTGCGCCTGACCGACGCTATAGACATCTGCCGAGCCCGGCGCCGTGAAGCAGCCCGCGAGCGTCAGCGTGGCCGTCAGCATGGCGGCGAGCGTGAGGGTTTTCTTGGTCGTCATTTTTGCTCTCCCACAATATTCATTTGAGACTGTACCCGAAGGCAGCCTCGAAACGCGCGTCGATTTCGGCGCGCGTCAGTGCGTAAGTTTGAGGCCCCTGGTGGGCGATCTTGATCGAGCCCATCAGGCTCGCGAGGCGGCCCGTGGTTGCCCAGTCGAGGCCATTCTCGATGCCGTACAGCAGGCCGCCACGGAAGGCGTCGCCGCAGCCGGTCGGATCGACGACACGCTCGGCTTGCACGACCGGAATCTGTTCTTCGCCGTTTTTGTGAAGAATAGTGGAGCCGTGCTCGCCGCGCGTGATGATCAACGCCTGAACCCGGCTGGCGATTTCCTGTTCGGACCAGCCCGTCTTGTCGCTGACGAGTTTGCCCTCGTAGTCGTTGACCGCGACGAAGGTCGCGAGTTCAATGATGCGGCGCAGCGTCGCACCATCGAACAGCGGCAGGCCCTGGCCCGGATCGAAGATGAACGGGATGCCGGCCTTCGCGAATTGCTCGGCGTGCTGGACCATCCCGTCGAAGCCGTCCGGCGCGACGATGCCGAGCTTCACGCCCGACACTTCGTCCGCGCGGTTCAGGTGCGACTGCATCATCGCGCCCGGGTGAAATGCGGTGATCTGGTTGTTCTCGAGATCGGTCGTGATCATCGCCTGCGCGGTGTGCGTTTCGGGCACCACGCGCACGCTGGCCTTGGACAGGCCGAGGCTGTCGAGACGCTCGAGATAGCGATCGGCGTCGTTCGCGCCGACCGTCGCCATGATGCGCGCGTCGCCGCCGAGCATGTGCAGCGCGTAAGCGATGTTCCCCGCGCAACCGCCGAATTCGCGACGCATCGTCGGCACGAGGAAGCTCACATTCAGAAGGTGAACCTGGTCGGGCAGGATGTGCTCGCGAAACCGGCCTTCGAAGGTCATGATGTTGTCGTAGGCGAGCGAGCCGCAAATCAGCGTAGTCAAGGCGTGCGTTCCTGTAGAGAGCAAAAGGAAGCGGCCGCCCGGCCGGTGCGCCGAGGCCGTCGGGCCTCGCGCGGCAGCGCCGGGCGGCAGCGGGTTACTTCAGTGCGGCGAGCGCTGCGTCGTAGTTCGGCTCGTCCTTGATCTCGCCGACGAGTTCCGCGTGGGTCACCTTGTCCTGCGCGTCGAGCACGACGACCGCGCGGGCCGTCAGGCCGTTCAGCGGGCCGCTCGTCACGTCGACGCCATACGCGTTCGCGAACGCGCGGGCGCCGCGGAACGTCGAAGCCGTCACGACGTTCGCGAGGCCTTCCGTCGTGCAGAAGCGCGTGGCGGCGAACGGCAGGTCGCCGGATACGACGATCACGACCGTGTTGTCGAGCGACGACGCGGCTTCGTTGAACTTGCGGGTCGACGTTGCGCAGGTCGGCGTGTCGAGGCTCGGGACGATGTTCAGCACCTTGCGCTTGCCGGCGAAGCTGGCGAGCGACAGATCGGCGAGGTCCTTGCCGACCAGCTTGAAGTCGGGGGCTTGCGAGCCGACGGCCGGGAACGTGCCGGCGAGATCGATCGGGTTGCCACCCAGCGTAACTTTGCTCATGTTCGTGCTCCGAAATAGCGCGCCGCTGCGGCGCGCGGGTTGAGACGGCGCGCATGCGCGCGCCGCGGGGCGTCACGGATAGAAGATCTGGACGCGGAAATTCGAGGCGGGCGCGCCGTTCGTGTCGAGACGGACGACCATCGTCCGCGTCGTGCCGGGCGGCAGCCCGGCGTCGATCGGCGTGCCCGGGCGGACGTAGTCGCGCGGCGCGAGCACGCGGCGCACGGTCACGTGATTCGTGTCGTCGAGCAGCGTCAGCTCGAGCGACGGGTAGGCGAGTGCGACGCGGTAGCGGTTCGTCAGCGGCACCTTCAACTCCAGCACGCGCGGGCCGTCGATCTGGCGCAGGTCGGCCGCGTCGAGCCGCAGGCCATCGATTGCGCGCGGCGGCGTCACCGTGCAGCCGAGCGGCGCGCACGCCTGCCGGAACCAGCCTTGCGTGACCGGCCAGTAGATCATCACGGTTTCGCGCTGCCACCACGCGAGTTGCGCGACGAGCAGCACCGCGAGCGCGGCGGCGACGAGTCCGCCGAAAAAGCCGCCGAGCATCCCGCGTCGCTGCGGCGCGCGCGTCTCGCGGGTCACGGCGAAGTGCGGGCGATCGTCGTCGGCCAGTGCGGCGGGGAAGGGCGCGGCCGGTTGGACGGCCGCTTCGCTGGCCGCCGCGGCCGGTGCGGGGGCGCGCTCGTCGGCGTCGGCGCTGGGTTCAGGGACGGCTTGCGCCGGCGTGAATGCGAAGCGCGGTTCGCGCGGTGCGCGTTCGTCGTCGGGTACGGAGAAGTGCGCGTTGCCAACAGGTTCGTCCGCGTCGGCCGCCGACGGCGTGTGCGCGACGAAGCGCGGTTCGCGCAGGTCGGGTTCGGCGGGTGGCGTGGCCCGCGATGCGCCGGATGAGTCGGTTTCGTGGCGCGCCCAATCCGGCTCCGCCGACGCGACAGCGTGCAGTTCGGCCGGAGCCGATGCGATCGGGGCAGGCGTGCCGGACAGGTGGACGACGCCAGCGTCCATGGCCGGCGGCGCGAGCGGCACCAGCGGCTCGGTGCGCACGGTCTGTACGTTGTGCTGCAGGGACGGATCGACGCCGGCATCGAGCCACGGCGCCCACATGTCCCAGCCTTCGGGCTGGTAGTCGGAGCCGGACGTCGGCTCGACCGGTGCGTCGGTGGCGAAGAGCCGTGCGGGCGCGGCTTCGTGTTGCGGTACGGCGGCGGCCGGCCCGGCCGGTTCCGCTTCGGTCAGCGCCGGCTCGGGAACGAGCGACTGCGCCGCGTTGAAGACCTGATGGCAGTGTCCGCAGCGCACGAGCCCGTCATGCAGCGAGAGCTGTTCCTGCTGCAGCCGGAAGACGGTTTCGCAATGAGGGCAGCGCGTCGCAAGAAGCATGTCGAGCCGGGCGGCCTGCTGGCCAGAGTGAAGGACAGCGCTATTCTAATGGCTTTCCCGCCGCGTTCCGGCGAGGCATACCCAACCTTCGTGTTCGCGCCAGACCGAGATGTCGACGTAGCGCGCATAGACGGCCGCGACTTCGTCCGCCTGGCGCGCGAGCACACCCGACAGCGCGATGCGCCCGCCCGGTTTCACCTTCGATGCGAGCATCGACGCCATCAGCTTCAGCGGGTTCGACAGGATGTTGGCGACGACGATGTCGAATTCGCCGGCCGGGCATGCGTCGGGCAGCCCGTACGTGACTTCCGCGTGGTTGCGTTCGCTGTTCTGCCGCGCCGATTCGACCGCTTGAGGATCGATGTCGATGCCGACCACGGGGTTCGCCCCGCATTTCTTCGCGAGGATCGCGAGAATGCCCGAGCCGCAACCGTAGTCGAGCACGGACTGGCCGGGCTTCACCGACTGTTCGAGCCATTCCATGCACAGGCGCGTGGTCGGGTGGCTGCCCGTGCCGAATGCGAGGCCGGGGTCGAGTTCGAGGATCAGCGCGTCGGGGTCGGGTGCGTCGTGCCACGACGGCACGACCCAGATCCGCTCGCCGATCGGAATCGGCTCGAATTGCGACTGCGTGAGCCGCACCCAGTCCTGTTCCTCGACTTCGCGTACGTCGAACTTCGGCGTCTCGGCGACGCCGATCTCGTTCGCGGCCGCCGCGAGCAGCACGGCCGGATCGTGATCGGGCGACAGCAGCGCGATCACGCGCGAGTGCTGCCATGCGGTGCGTTCGGGAACGAGGCCCGGCTCGCCGAAGAGCGGCTGTTCGTCGGGCGTGTCGGCGTCGGCGTCCTCGACGGACACCGACAGCGCGCCCAGGTCGAGCAGCGCGTCGGACAGCGCCTCCGCATGCTCACGGGCCAGTTCGACGACGAGTTCGCGATAGCTCATGCTTACGCTTCTTCCGGTGCGACCTGCTGCTTCTGGGCGAGCCGGTGTTCGAGATAGTGGATGCTGGTGCCGCCTTCGACGAACTTCGAGTCGATCATCAGCTCGCGGTGCAGCGGGATGTTGGTCTGGATGCCTTCGACGACCATCTCCGACAGCGCGATGCGCATCCGGCGGATCGCCTGGTCGCGCGTCGCGCCGTAGGTGATCAGCTTGCCGATCATCGAATCATAGTTCGGCGGCACGAAATAGCCATTGTATGCATGCGAGTCGACGCGCACGCCGGGGCCGCCCGGCGTATGCCACGACGTGATCCGACCCGGAGACGGCGTGAACTTGAACGGATCTTCCGCGTTGATCCGGCATTCGATCGCATGTCCGCGGAACTGGATGTCGCGCTGGCGCAGCGCGATCTTCTCGCCGGCTGCGATGCGGATCTGTTCCTGGACGATGTCGACGCCCGTGATCATTTCCGACACCGGGTGCTCGACCTGCACGCGCGTGTTCATCTCGATGAAGTAGAACTCGTTGTTCTCGTACAGGAATTCGAACGTGCCCGCGCCGAGATAGCCCATCTTCTTGCACGCGTCCGCGCAGCGGTCGCCGATGCGCTCGATCAGGCGGCGCGGAATGCCGGGCGCCGGCGCTTCCTCGATCACCTTCTGGTGACGGCGCTGCATCGAGCAGTCGCGCTCGCCGAGCCAGATCGCGTTCTTGTGCGCGTCCGACAGCACCTGGATTTCGATGTGGCGCGGGTTCTCGAGGAACTTCTCCATGTACACCTGCGGGTTGCCGAACGCACGGCCGGCTTCCTCGCGGGTCATGTTGACCGCATTGACCAGCGCGGCCTCGGTGTGCACGACGCGCATCCCGCGCCCGCCGCCGCCGCCCGCTGCCTTGATGATGACCGGATAGCCGATCGCGCGGGCAATCTTCACGATCTCCTTCGGATCGTCCGGCAACGCGCCTTCCGAACCCGGCACGCACGGCACGCCGGTCTTGATCATGGTCTGCTTCGCGGTGACCTTGTCGCCCATCAGGCGGATCGTTTCCGGACGCGGGCCGATGAACGTGAAGCCCGACTGCTCGACGCGTTCCGCGAAGTCGGCGTTCTCCGACAGGAAGCCGTAGCCGGGGTGGATCGCCTCGGCATCGGTGACTTCCGCGGCGCTGATCAGCGCCGGCATGTTCAGGTAGCTCAGGTTCGACGGGGCCGGGCCGATACAGACGGCTTCGTCCGCGAGGCGGACATACTTGGCTTCCTTGTCGGCTTCCGAGTAGACAACCACCGTCTTGACGCCGAGCTCGCGGCACGCGCGCTGGATGCGCAGCGCGATTTCACCGCGGTTGGCAATGAGGATTTTTTCAAACATAGCGAGTATTCGTCTCTTCGAGGGGCGCGCGAACGGCGCCTGGCGAGCATCGGCGGTGCGCGGCCGGACAGGCCGCGCGGCGGGCTTAGCCGATCACGAAAAGCGGCTGGCCGTATTCGACGGCCTGGCCGTTCTCGACGAGGATTTCCTTGATCACGCCGGCCTTGTCCGACTCGATCTCGTTGAGCAGCTTCATCGCTTCGATGATGCAGATGGTCTGGCCTTCCTTGACCGTGTCACCGACCTGGGTGAACGGGTCCGCGCCCGGCGACGGCGCGCGATAGAACGTGCCGACCATCGGCGACGTCACGACGTGGCCTTGCGGCACGGCGGGCGCGGCAGCGGCGCCTGCGGCCGGCGCGGCAGCCGCGCCTTCGGTCGGCAGCGCGACCGCCGGGGCCGGTGCGCTGACCTGCGGGGCAAATCCGCCCGTCGGCTGGACATAGACCGGCGGCGCGTTCTTGACGATACGCACCTTGCCTTCGCCTTCCGTCACTTCCAGCTCGGAGATGCCGGATTCGGAGACGAGGTCGATCAGAGTTTTCAGCTTACGAAGATCCATCGGGAATTCCCCTTTCAATACGTGAAAGCGCCGGTGGGACCGGCGCTGAATCTAGATCGCGAAATCAGCCGCGCGACGCGCCTTGGAGCTTGTCGAGCGCGTACTCGAGCGCGTACAGATAACCTTTCCAGCCGAGCCCGCAGATCACGCCTTCGGCCTGGTCGGAAAAGTAGGAGTGGTGCCTGAACGCTTCGCGGCGGTGCACGTTCGACAGATGAACCTCGACGAACGGGATGCCAACGCCGGCGATCGCGTCCCGGATCGCGACGCTCGTGTGCGTATACGCGGCGGGATTGATCAGGATGAAATCGGTCTGTTCCTCCCGCGCGGCCTGGATGCGGTCGACGAGCGCGCCTTCATGGTTGCTCTGGAACGACGACAGTTCGGCGCCGGCTTCCTGCGCCCGCGCGGCAAGCGCCTGATCGATCTGCGAGAGCGTGACGCGGCCGTACACCTCCGGTTCCCGGGTGCCGAGAAGGTTCAGGTTGGGGCCGTGCAGCACCAGCAATCGTGTCATGGTCGCTTCTATTTCTGCGGAATTGCGCGAACTTTAGCGCTATTTAGAGAAATTTGTCTAGTTTTGCCGAACGGCCGCGCGCGCCGGACCTGCAAGAATTACCGGTGCGGCCGCAAAGTATCAGCGAATTCCCGTGAAATTGCGCCGATCGACGCACAAATCGCCGCCAACGCGCAGGCAGCCGTTCAGGGCGATCACAACGCGTCGAGGGTCTTTTTCAGCTCGGCCGGTTGGATTTGTCCCAATTTTGTCTCGCGAATCTTGCCGGTTTCGTCGATGACGACCGTAAACGGCAGCGCGCCGGCGGTATTTCCAAAATTACGGGCCAGATCGGCGCCCGCATAACCGCTGACGAAAACCGGATAGTCGACCTTCACCTTCTGCAGAAAGTTCTTCACGTTCTGGTCGGAATCGACGCCGATCCCGATGAAACGGATCCCCTTCTGCTTGTATTGGTGCGACAGCGCGACGAGTTCCGGCATCTCTTCGACGCACGGGCCGCACCACGACGCCCAGAAATTGACCACGACCTTCTGGCCCTTGAAGGAAGCGAGCGACGCCGGCTTGCCGTCGACGCCGGTCAGCGACGCCGCCCACAGCTGGTCGACCGGGCTGCCTTTCGCGGCGGATGCGGCGACGGCGACGCCGTCATCGGCGCTGCCGCCGCGGAACCAATGGCCGGCGGCGAGCCCGCCGGCAACGGCGGCGGCCGCGACCACCGCGAGCGCCAACATGCGTTTCATCATCATCGTTGAATCATTCCGGTTCGGAAGGGGCGTTGCTGGCCTCGAGCAGCGCGCGCAACACAGTGGCGTCGGCGCGGGCGACCCGGCCGCGGGCGTCGGCCTTGACCGCGCCGCGCAGGTCGTCGCTCGCGTAGAGCGCGACGTGAATGCCGATCGCGTCCACGTCGCGCCGCGGGCGCCACAGGAAGCTGAGCGTCTCGACGTCGGCGCGACCGGCGAAATGCCGCGTTTCGGACACGTCGTACTGGACGTTCTGGTTCAGCAGGTAGATCGCGACGTCCTTCGGGTTGTCGGTGAATATCTGCAAATGGATGTCCGAATGCGCGTTCGCGGTGCCATTCAGCACCGCGCCCGTCACGTACGGATTGAACTCGGCGAGCCGGCGCATCCAGTCGAGCGCGATCTCGCGCAGGCGGCGCAGTTCGTCCGGCTGCGTGTCGCTCTGGAACAGCGCGAGGTACTCGCGCAGTTCTTCCTCGATCAGGTCGTTATCCGGCAGCCATTCGCCGGCAACGCGCGTATCGCCGAACAGCTGGCGCGCGGCCTTGCGTTTCGCGCCGGCGTAATCGAGGCCGTCTTCCGCGATCAGGCGGGCGGCGGACTGGGCAATTTCCTCGCGGGCACGCCGCGGGTCGACAAGAGGTTTGCGAGACATGATCCGGCAATCATACTCGATCGCCGCCACGGTCGAACGCGGTGCGGCCGGGTGCCGTCCGCCGCGCCGCGCGGCGTTCGGATCCATCGTTCGGGCCGCCGGGCAGGGCGGGCCGTCAGTTACAATGACGGTCTTTGTGTCGCGGCGAAAGTCGTTGGCCGGGCGGCCTGTCCGGCGTGCCGCAGACCTTCCTTTCCGAATCGACGGCGCCCGGCGGCGCGAAAGCATTCATCTATGCACATCCATATTCTTGGCATCTGCGGCACCTTCATGGGCGGTCTCGCCGTGCTCGCGCGCGAGGCGGGCCACACGGTGACGGGTTGCGACGCGGGCGTCTATCCGCCGATGAGCACGCAGCTCGAGGCGCAGGGCATCACGCTGATCGAGGGCTACGGCGCCGAGCAGATCGACCTGAAGCCCGACCTGTTCGTGATCGGCAACGTCGTCACGCGCGGCAACCCGCTGATGGAGGCGATCCTCGATCGCGGCCTGCCGTATGTATCCGGCCCGCAATGGCTCGGCGAGCACGTGCTGGCCGGCAAATGGGTGCTGGCGGTCGCGGGCACGCACGGCAAGACGACCACGTCGTCGATGCTCGCGTGGCTGCTGGAAGATGCCGGCCTGAACCCGGGCTTCCTGATCGGCGGCGTGCCGCTGAACTTCGGCGTGTCGGCGCGGCTGACCGATTCGAGTTTCTTCGTGATCGAGGCCGACGAATACGACACGGCGTTCTTCGACAAGCGCTCGAAGTTCGTCCACTACCGGCCGCGCACCGCGGTGCTCAACAATCTCGAGTTCGATCACGCCGACATCTTCCCGGATCTCGCCGCGATCGAAACGCAATTCCATCACCTTGTGCGCACCGTGCCGGGCGTCGGCCGGATCGTGACCAACGGCCGCTCGGACGCGCTGGAGCGCGTGCTCGCGCGCGGCTGCTGGAGCGAGGTCGAGCGCTTCGGCGTCGACGGCGGCTGGCAGGCTCTGCCTGCCGAGGACGGCGTGCCGGTCGACGAGCGTTTCGCGGTGTATTCGCAGGCCGAGCGCGTCGGTGAAGTCGCGTGGCAGGTACAGGGCGACCACAACCGGATGAACGCGCTCGCGGCGATCGCCGCCGCGCGCCACGTCGGCGTGCCGCCCGCGCAGGCTGCCGAATCGCTCGCATCGTTCCGCAACGTGAAGCGGCGCATGGAAGTGCGCGGCAGCGTGGACGGCGTGACCGTCTACGACGACTTCGCGCACCATCCGACCGCGATCGAAACGACGATCGCCGGTCTTCGTGCGCGCATCGGCCGTCAAAATTCCCGCATTCTCGCCGTGCTCGAGCCGCGTTCGAACACGATGAAGCTCGGCGTGATGAAGGCGCAACTGCCGGCAAGCCTCGCCGACGCCGACCTGGTGTTCGGCTACGGCGCCCCGACCGGGCGCGACGCGCTCGGCTGGAACCTCGGCGACGCGCTCGCGCCGCTCGGCGACAAGGCCCGCGCGTTCGACGATCTCCACCTGCTGGTGAAGTCGGTCGTCGAGGCCGCGCGCCCGGGCGACCACGTGCTCGTGATGAGCAATGGCGGCTTCGGCGGCGTGCACCAGAAGCTGCTCGACGCGCTCGGGAGCCGCGCGTGATCCTGTACCTGCACGGATTCCGGTCGTCGCCGGAGTCGCAGAAGTCGCGGCTCCTTGCCGCGCGCATGGCCGAACTCGGCCGCACGCACGAGTGGCGCTGCCCGTCGCTGTCGGTGTCGCCGCTCGAGGCGATCGCCGTCGCGGAAGCCGAGGTGGCCGGTGCGCGCGACGTGACGGTGATCGGCAGCTCGCTCGGCGGCTACTACGCAACCTGGCTCGCCGAAAAGCACGGCTGGAAGGCGGTGGTGCTGAATCCGGCGATCGTGCCGCAACGCGATCTCGAGCAGTATCTGGGCGAACAGCCGCTGTGGCACGGCGGCGGGTCGATCGTCGTCGAACGCCATCACCTGCACGAGCTCGATGCGTTGCGCGTGCCGGCGATTTCGCGGCCCGAACGCTACTATCTGTTCGCGGCGACGGGCGACGAAGTGCTGGACTACCGCGAGATGCTCGCCCATTACCCGGGCGCGAAAACGCGCGTGATCGAAGGCAGCGATCATGGAATCAGCGAATTTGCCGACTATGTCGACGACGTTCTCGCCTTTTGCGACGAAAGAACGTCATGAACCCGGCGTCATGCCGATCGAATTCCCATCATCATGCGGCGCCGCCGATGCGGCGCCCGGCAGTCTGAACGAGAGTACTGAGTGAACGTTTTCTTCGAGGAATCGGGCAGTTTCAAGGCGGGCAGCGTGCTGTCGCGCCAGGGCGACGCATTTCAGGTCGAGTTGCCCGGCGGGCGGCGTGCGAAGGTCCGTGCAAAGGACGTGCTGATCGAATTCGAGAAGCCGGCCGCGAGCGAGCTGATGCAGGAAGCCGATACGGCCGCGCAACAGATCGACCTGGATTTCCTGTGGGAATGCGCGCCGGCCGAGGAATTCGCATATACGGCGCTGGCCTCGGAATATTTCGGCGCGACCTACGGCCCGGTCGAGCGCGCGGCGCTTGTGCTGCGGCTGCACGGCTCGCCCGTCTACTTCCGCCGCAAGGGGCGCGGCCAGTATCAGCGGGCGCCGGAGGAGCAGCTCAAGATGGCGCTCGCGTCGCTCGAGCGCAAGCGCCAGCAGGCGCTCGTCCAGGCGCAGTATGAAGAGGAACTGAAGGCCGGCAAGCTGCCGGAAGCGTTCGCGGGCAAGGTGCTCGGGCTGCTGACGCGGCCGGACAAGAACGCGATCGAATACAAGGCGATGGAAGCGGCGGCCGGGGCGCGCGGCGTGTCGCCGGCGCGGCTGATGCTCGACTGCGGCGGCATCGCGTCGCCGCGCGCGCTGCACGAGGCGCGCTTCCTCGCGGAATTCTTCCCGCACGGCACGGGCTTTCCCGCCGTCACGGTCGGCCCGCTGCCGGACGACCTGCCGCGCGCGGACGTCGAGGCGTTCTCGATCGACGACATCACGACGACCGAAATCGACGACGCGTTCTCGGTCGAACACCTGTCCGACGGTCGCGTGCGGATCGGCGTGCACATCGCGGCGCCGGCGCTCGGCATCGTGCGCGGCGACGCGGTCGACGCGATCGCGCGCGCGCGCCTGTCGACCGTCTACATGCCGGGCGACAAGATCACGATGCTGCCGGACGACGTCGTCGACGTGTTCACGCTGAAGGAAGGCGATTACCGCCCGGCGCTGTCGCTGTACATCATCGTCAACCGCGAGACGCAGGAGATCGTCGCGAACGAGACGCGTGCCGAACTCGTGTTCGTGAAGAACAACCTGCGCCACAACACGCTCGACGAGCTCGTCAATGAAGAGACGCTCGCGGCCGGCACCGGCGACTACCCGCACAAGGACGACATCGCCGTGCTGTGGCCGCTCGCGCAGGCGCTGTTCGAGAAGCGCCAGGTCGCGCGCGCGGGCTACGGCCTGAAGCGCGAAGTGCAGCGCAACACCGACTACAACTTCTACGTCGAAGGCGAGCACGTGACGATCACGCCGCGTCGCCGCGGGTCGCCGCTCGACCTGATCGTGTCGGAGCTTGCGATCCTCGCGAACTCGACGTGGGGCGCGTTCCTGCACGATCACACGGTGCCCGGCATCTATCGCTCGCAGCGCGGTTTCGGCGCGCCGGGCCCGAAGCGCACGCGGATGCAGACGACGGCCGCGCCGCACGAAGGCCTCGGCGTCGCGCAGTACGCGTGGAGCACGTCGCCGCTGCGCCGCTACGTCGACCTCGTGAACCAGTGGCAACTGCTCGCGTGCGTGCAGCACGGCGTCACCGCGAAGCTCGCCGCACCGTTCAAGCCGAAGGACGCCGACCTGTACGCGGTCGTGCAGGGCTTCGACGACACCTATACCGCCTACGCCGACTACCAGCGCCGGATGGAGTACTTCTGGTGCCTGCGCTGGCTCGCGCAGGAGCAGAAGAAGCAGGTCGTCGCGAGCGTCGTGAAGGGCGACCTGGTGCGCCTCGAGGAAATCCCGCTGCTGCTGCACGTGCCGGGGCTCGGCGTGCATGCGCGCGGCACGCGCGTGCTGCTCGACGTGATGTCGCTCGACGAGCTGACGATCGAGGCGTCGGTGCGGCTTCTGAACGTGCTCGACGCGCCGACCGTGACGAGTGGTGACGCGGCCGACGACGAAGACGAGACCGAAGGCGGCGACGACACGCTGGTCGATGCGGAAGACGCGTCGGCGGAAGCCGAGGCCGAGGCACTGGCCGAAGCGGACGGCGCGGCGGTCGAAGGCGGCGAGGCCGCGAGCGGCAACGGCCAGGAAAGTGAAGAGAGCGAAGAGGGACGCGCATCATGAACGCAGCCGCCTCGACGAGCGGCGCCGACCGCTACGTGGTGTTCGGCAATCCGGTGGCGCACAGCAAGTCGCCGTTCATTCACTCGCAGTTCGCCGCGCAGACGGGCGAGGCGATCGTCTACGAGCACCGGCTCGCGCCGGTCGACGGCTTCGAGGCCGCCGTGCGCGCGTTCATCGCCGAAGGTGGCCGCGGCGCGAACGTGACGGTGCCGTTCAAGCTCGACGCGCATGCGCTCGCCGATACGCTGTCGCCGCGCGCGGCGGCGGCGGGCGCGGTGAACACGCTGCGCATCGAAGCCGACGGCCGCATCTACGGCGACAACACGGACGGCGTCGGCCTCGTGCGCGACATCGAATCGAATCTCGGCGTGTCGCTCGCGGGCGCGCGCATCCTGCTGCTCGGCGCGGGCGGTGCGGCGCGTGGCGTCGTGTTGCCGATGCTCGAGCGCGCGCCGCTGTCGATCACGATCGTGAACCGCACCGCGAGCAAGGCCGAGGCGCTCGTCGGTCAGTTCACGCAGGCCGCGCACGATGCGGGCTGCGTGCTGTCGGGCGGCGGCCCGGACACCGTGCGTGCGGAACCGTACGACGTGATCGTCAACGCGACGGCCGGCAGCCTCGACGCGGCGCTGCCGGAGTGCGACGCGGCGGCGTTCGGCGCGGGCACGCTCGCGTACGACATGATGTACGGCGCGCAGCCGACCGTGTTCATGCAGCATGCGGCGTCGCTCGGCGCACGCACGGCCGACGGGCTCGGGATGCTGGTCGAGCAGGCGGCCGAATCGTTCTTCATCTGGCGCGGCGTGCGGCCGGACGGCGCACCGGTGCTGGCCGCGCTGCGCCAGGCGCTCGCGGCGGCCTGACCGGAGCGCGGCAGGTGGTGGCGGTAAGCGGCACGCAGCGCACGCGGACGATCAGCCCGACCCGCTGGATCGTCTATGCGGGTTCGGTGTTCGCGGGCGCGTGGCTCGCGACGCAGCTGTTCTATCTCGTGCAGATCGCGCTTTGGTCGTTCATCAATCCGGGTTCCACCGCGTTCATGCGGACCGACGCGTGGTGGCTGTCGCGCGACAATCCGCCCGCGCGGATCCAGCACCAGTGGGTGCCGTACGACCAGATCTCGCGCAACCTGAAGCGCGCGCTGATCGCGTCGGAGGATTCGACCTTCGCGACCAACAACGGCTATGACGTCGACGCGATCCTGCAGGCGTGGGAGAAGAACAAGGCGCGCGGCCGGATCGTCGCGGGCGGTTCGACGATCACGCAGCAACTCGCGCGCAATCTGTTCCTGTCGCGCGAGAAGAGCTACATCCGCAAGGGGCAGGAGCTGATCATCACGTGGATGCTCGAGACGGTGCTCGACAAGGAGCGAATCTTCGAGATCTACCTGAATTCCGTCGAATGGGGCCGCGGCGTGTACGGTGCCGAGGCCGCCGCCCGCTATTACTACAGGATTCCCGCGAGCCGGCTCGGCGCGTGGCAGTCGGCGCGCCTCGCGGTGATGCTGCCGAAGCCGCGCTGGTTCGACGCGCACCGCGGCTCGGCCTATCAGGCGCAGCGCGCGGCCGTAATCGCCCGCCGGATGGGCGCGGCCGAACTTCCGCAATCGCAGTGAGCGGCGCGCCCGCGCCGTCACATTGTCCGTTCCGTCGCCGGCGCGCCATTGGTGCGCTGCAGCGCATTCATGTCGCCCGCATTTCGGGACATATCCATTAGACGAATTCGTCTATTTCGCTTTACTGAGCAATGCCAGCCCGCGCGGGATTTTGTTTGCCGATATGGCACGAAATCCACGCGGTTTTAGTGTTTCCGGGTAAACGCGAAAGCAGTTGAAAGGCTGCCGAAAAACAATGGTTCGTTAATCGAAGCATTCCTGAAAGGTGTGCACCGCACCGAGCGGTGCTCGAATATTTCCAAATTTTTCAAAGCCGACCCGCTCACGTATATTGGCCAGCGCCTCGGCTTATCGGCCGCAATCGAGGCGGGGGGCGGCTTACCCGGCTGCTCGACACAAAAAACATTCGAGAGAAGGAAAGCAACGATGCCAGCGAGCAAAGCGAAGCTGTTGTTGGGAGTTGTGTTCTCTTCGCTGATTCTGACGGCCTGCAACGACGACGTGTCGTCGTCCTCCGCAGCAGGTACCGACAATTCAGCCGATCCCGCCGCTCAGGTGGACAAGCCGTACAACGATCCCAACAGTTATTCGTCGAGCGCGACCGCGTCGCTCGACGCGTCCGCCGCGGTCGAAAAGGCCGCCGTCACCCATCACCAGATCACGCTGAACGGCAAGACGATTCGCTACACGGCCACCGCCGGCCACCTCGTCGCGCGCAATCCGCAGACGGGCGCGCCCGAAGCATCGTTCTTCTACGTCGCGTACACCGCCGACAACCAGCCCGCGGCGAAACGGCCCGTCACGTTCCTGTACAACGGCGGCCCCGGCTCCGCATCGGTGTGGCTCCATCTCGGCTCGTTCGGTCCGAAGCGGATCCAGACGGGCGACCCGAACGCAAACGCGTCGACGTTCCCGTTCGTCGACAACGCGGAAAGCCTGCTTGATACGACCGACCTCGTGTTCGTCGATGCGATCGGCACCGGCTTCTCGGAGGCGATCGCGCCGAACACGAACCAGACGTTCTGGGGCGTCGACCAGGACGGCGGCGCGTTCCGCGACTTCGTGACGCGCTACATCGCCGTGAACCAGCGCGACACTTCGCCGAAATACCTGTTCGGCGAGTCGTACGGCACGCCGCGCACCGACGTGCTCGCGAACCTGCTCGAGACGGCCGGCGTGAAGCTCGACGGTATCGTGCTGCAGTCGTCGATCCTGAACTACAACGCGAACTGCGACATGGCGAGCGACTATGTCGGCAACTCGAACAACGGGGCGAGCCCCGTGAGTTGCGCGGGCTTCGTGCCGTCCTACGGCACCGTCGGCGCGTACTACCAGCTCGACAACCCGAACCCGTCGAGCCTGCCGCAATACGCGGACCAGATGCGCCAGCTGACGGCCGGCGGTTACGTGCCCGCCGTGAACGCGTACCTCGCGAGCCACACGCCGCCCCCGCCGACGCTCGTCACGACGATGGTGAATTCGACCGGCGTGAAGCAGTCGCTGTGGAACGCGGACTTCAACGTCGTCCCGACCTTCTTCGACAACAGCTTCCAGGTGTCGCTGATCCCGGGCACGCTGATCGGCCGCTACGACGCGCGCGTAAACGTGCCGTCGTCGAGCCCGCTCGCGGCGGACGGTGACCCGTCGAGCACGTTCATCACGAAGCCGTTCACCGACACGATCGGCAGCTACCTGCCGAACGTGCTGAAGTACAGCGCGCAGTCGGCGTATTCGCTCAGCAGCAATGCGATCCAGACCTGGGACTGGACGCACGACGGCCTCGCGATGCCCGACACGATTCCCGATCTTGCGGCTGCGCTGACGCTGAATCCGTCGCTGAAGGTGCTGTCGCTGAACGGGTATCACGACATCGCGACGCCGTTCTACCAGACCGAGCTTGACCTCGCGCGGCTCGGCGCGCAACCGAACCTGACGATCAAGGACTATCAGGGTGGACACATGGTCTATCTCGACGATACGTCGCGTCCGCAGGAGAAAGCCGACCTCGTGACTTTCTACAACGCGGCCGCGCACTGATGCGATGTGCGGGCCTGGCGACGCGCGCCCGTGGCGGCGCCGTTCGCCGGCCGTCGACGACCTCATTCCAGACTGGAGCCTGACATGAAGAAACGTTTCATCGTCGTTGCCGCCGCGCTCGCGTGCGCCGGCGTTGCAGCATCCGCATCGGTGTCCGCGTTCGCGCAGGCGAGCGACGCCGCCACCCCGGCGCGCGCGCGCCAGGCGCAGCTCGGCGATCCATACGTGCCGCCGGCCGCGCGCAAGCCGACCGCCGGCACGCAGACGACGGGCGCCGCGCTGCACGCGCAGGTGGTGCGCAAGCTCGCGCGGCAGTTCGGCGCGGCCGATACGCAGAACACCGGCTCGATCACCGAAGCGCAGGCGCGCGCGGCCGGCCTCGGCTATGTCGCGAATCACTTCCGGCAGATCGACGCGAGCGGTAGCGGTCGCGTGTCGTTCTCCGACGTGCAGCGCTACATGCAGGCGCGCAGCACGAGCCAGCAGTAAGCGCGGCGCGCATGACCAATACGGGGGCGGAACCCGCGACGTGTCGGGTTCCGCCCCCGTGCGCATGGCGCGGCCGTTTCGCGACGGCCACCGCAGCACTTTGCCGGTTTATCTCATTATCTGGACAACGCATTCAAATATTGGAGACGAGTGCGTGCGCTCCTACAATCCGAAGCACATCGACAGCTTCGGACCCACGCATCGCGCGGCGCCCGACGCACACGGAGACACATTCCATGAAGTTCGCCGGGCGCTTTCCTCGGTGCATCGACCGCCGCGTTGCCGCGACGCCCGACCTCGTTCCGGCGTCGCGACGGCGGCTTCACCGATTCCGTTGAAGAAGCCTGTCCCATGATCAAGATGCCAGAATCCCTTGCTCTCGACACCCGGCGCGCGACGCCGGACGCTGCGCCGCTCACCGACACCATCGGCGCGACCAGCACGCCGCTCGACCTCGCAGCGCAGCAGGCCGGCACGCAGACGCTGTTGCGCGGTCTCGCGATCCTCGAAGCGATCGCGAACGGCGCGCGCGACATGCGCGCGATCGGCGCCGCGCTCGGCACGACGCGCAGCACGACGCACCGTCTCGTCAGCAGCCTCGTGCAGGCGCGCTACCTGCGCCAGGTGCAGGGCGGCTACCTGCTCGGCCCCAAGCTGATCGAGCTCGGCACGATCGCGCTCGAGCAGATGCCGCTCACGGCGGTCGCGCGGCCGCACCTCGAGGCGCTCGCCGAAGCGACGCTCGACACGATCCACCTCGGCGTGCGCGACGGCGACGACGTGCTGTATATCGACAAGATCCCCGGCACGCGCGGCCTCGAGATGCGCTCGCGAGTCGGCCACCGGATGCCGCTCGCGTCGACCGGCATCGGCAAGGCGATGATGCTCGACCTCGATCCGGACCTGTGGCGCTCGCTGTTCGAAGCCGCGCGGCGCGCGCTGGCCGGCGTCAACTTCAAGCCGGACAACCGGCCCGAGACGAGCGCGTTCCTGCAGCGCATGGCGCATTACGCGGCCGGCGGCTACACGTTCGACCTCGAGGAAAACGAGGCGTCGATTCGCTGCGTGGCCGCGCCGATCCGTGACGCGTCGGGCGCGATCGTCGCGGCCGTATCGGTCGCGAGCACGATTCCGTACATGCCGCACGACCGGATGGACGAACTGATTCCGCTCGTGCAGCGCGAAGCGCGAGCCATTTCCGCGGAACTGGGCTGGAGCCCGCCGCAGGGTACCCGCAGGATCAAACGATGACCAATTCGACCCGGACCGCTCCGGACGCCTCCTGCGCCGCACCGTCGTTGATCGCGCTCGACTGGGGCACGACGTCGCTGCGCGCGTATCTGTTCGACGCGCACGGTGCGCTGCTCGACACGCGCAGCCGTGCCGCGGGCGTGATGCACGTGCCGGCCGGCGGCGTGCGTGCGTTCGACGTCGTGTTCGAGGAAGCGTGCGGCGACTGGCTCGACCGCGCGCCGGGCGTGCCGGTGCTGGCAGCGGGGATGGTCGGCAGCGCGCAGGGCTGGCGCGAGGCGCCGTACGTCCAGGTGCCGGCCGGCGCCGACGCGCTCGTCGCGGGGCTCGTCACGGTGACGACGTCGCGCGGCACGACGGTGTCGATCGTGCCGGGCGTGATCGCGACGGGCGACTTGCCCGACGTGATGCGCGGCGAAGAAACGCAGATATTCGGCGCACTCGCGAACGATCCCATGCTTGATGCAGATCGTTCAGGCGTACTGATCGGATTGCCGGGCACGCATGCGAAATGGGCATGGGTGAAGGACGGGCTCATCGAGCGCTTCCAGACTTTCATGACCGGCGAGTTGTTCGCGGCGCTGCGCGATCACACGATCCTCGGCCGCACGATGCGCGCGAGCGAATCGCCCGACCGCGCGGCATTCGCGCGCGGTGTCGCGGTGGCACGCGGCGCGCAGCGCGCGGGGCTGCTCGCGACGATCTTCAGCACGCGCACGCTCGGCCTGACCGACCGGCTCGCGCCCGATGCGCAGGGCGATTACCTGTCCGGCCTGCTGATCGGCCATGAGCTGAACGCGCTCGACGCGATGCTCGCGGAACGCGGTGTCGCGCTCGCGAACCAGCCGCTGCTGCTGATCGGCGACGACGGATTGTGCGCGCGCTACGTCGACGCGTTGAGCGTGTTCGGCTGCACGCATGCGCGCGTCGTCGCGCAGGCGACAGAGCGCGGCTTGTGGTGGATCGCGTCGCGCGCCGGGCTCGTGCGCGCGGATGGCGAGCCCGTCTGCGCCGACCAGTGAACCGATTGAAGAGGAACCATCGATGTCGTCCGACCTTACGCTGCCCGCACCGTACACGCCGCACGCCGCGCTGATGCGCGCGTTCGACGCGTGCCCGCTGATCGCGATCATGCGCGGCATCACGCCCGCCGAAGCGGCCGACCACGGCCTGGCGCTGCACGAAGCGGGCTTCCGGATCGTCGAGGTGCCGCTCAACTCGCCGGATCCGTTCGGCAGCATCGCCGCGCTGCGCCGCGCGCTGCCCGACGACATGATCGTCGGCGCCGGCACCGTGCTGCGCGCCGAGCATGTCGACCGCGTGCAGGACGCGGGCGGCACGCTGATCGTGATGCCGCACAGCGACGCGGCCGTGATCCACCGTGCACGCGAGCGCGGGCTCGCGAGCGCACCGGGCGTCGCGACGCCGACCGAGGCGTTCGCCGCGCTCGCGAACGGCGCCGACGTGCTGAAGATGTTCCCGGCCGAGCAGCTCGGCGTGCCCGTCGTGAAGGCGTGGCGCGCGGTGATCGCCCGCGCGGTGCCGCTGATTCCGGTCGGCGGAATTTCCCCGGACAACATGCAGCCGTTCCTCGCGGCCGGCGCCAACGGCTTCGGGCTCGGTTCGGCGCTGTACCGGCCCGGCCAGTCTGCGGACGAGACCGCGGCGAACGCGCGCGCGTTCCAGGCCGGCCTGCGCGCGGCGCGCGGCGGAGCCGCATGATGGGACGTCTCGCGGGCAAGGTCGCGATGGTGACGGGCGCGGGCCGCGGAATCGGCGCTGCGATCGCGCGGGCGTTCGCGCGCGAGGGCGCGGCCGTCGCGCTCGTCGACCTCGACTTCCCGCAAGCGCAGCGCACGGCCGCGGCGATCGCCGACGACATCGACGGCGCGCGCGTGCTGCCGCTGCATGCGGACGTCGCGCGGCAGGATTCGGTGCGCGACGCGCTCGCGCAGACCGAGGCCGCATTCGGCCCGCTCGACGTACTGGTGAACAACGCGGGCATCAACGTGTTCGCCGATCCGCTGACGATGACGGACGAAGACTGGCGCCGCTGCTTCGCGGTCGACCTCGACGGCGTGTGGCACGGCTGCCGCGCGGCGCTGCCGGGAATGGTCGAACGCGGTCGCGGCAGCATCGTGAACATCGCGTCGACGCATGCGTTCCGGATCATCCCGGGCTGCTTTCCGTACCCGGTCGCGAAACACGGCGTGCTGGGCCTCACGCGTGCGCTCGGCATCGAATACGCGGCGCGCAACGTGCGCGTGAACGCGATCGCGCCCGGCTACATCGAGACGCAGCTCACGCGCGACTGGTGGGACGCGCAGGCCGACCCGGCCGCGGCGCGCGCCGAGACGCTCGCGCTGCAGCCGATGAAGCGGATCGGCAAGCCGGAGGAAGTTGCGATGACGGCCGTGTTCCTCGCGTCCGACGAGGCACCGTTCATCAATGCCGCGTGCATCACCGTCGACGGCGGGCGCGCGGCGCTGTACCACGACTGACACAACGATTCGACAGACCGCACGTGCGACGGCCGCGCGCACGCTGCGTCGAAACCAACAAGCGGCTGCATTCCGTTCGATGAAGACAAGGAGACACTGGAGATGAAACGCAGAACCTTCGTAACGCTGGCCGCCGCGGCGGCAGTGGTGATCGGCAGCCCGGTCGCGCATGCGGCCGACCCGGTCAAGATCGGCTTCCTGGTGAAGCAGCCGGAAGAGCCGTGGTTCCAGGACGAGTGGAAGTTCGCCGAGATCGCAGCGAAGAACAAGGGCTTCACGCTCGTGAAGATCGGCGCGCCGTCGGGCGAGAAGGTGATGAGCGCGATCGACAACCTGTCCGCGCAGAAGGCGCAGGGCTTCATCATCTGCACGCCCGACGTGAAGCTCGGGCCGGGCATCGTCGCGAAGGCGAAGTCGCACAACCTGAAGATGATGACGGTCGACGACCGCCTCGTCGACGGCGCGGGCAAGCCGATCGATGCGGTGCCGCACATGGGGATCTCCGCGTACAACATCGGCAAGCAGGTCGGCGACGGCATCGCGGCCGAGATCAAGAAGCGCGGCTGGGACATGAAGGACGTCGGCGCGATCGACATCACCTACGAGCAGCTGCCGACCGCGCACGACCGCACGAGCGGCGCGACCGACGCGCTGGTGGCGGCCGGCTTCCCGAAGGCGAACGTGATCGCGGCGCCGCAGGCGAAGACCGACACCGAGAACGCGTTCAACGCGGCGAACATCGCGCTCACCAAGAATCCGCAGTTCAAGCACTGGGTCGCGTACGGCCTGAACGACGAGGCTGTGCTCGGCGCGGTGCGCGCGGCGGAAGGACGCGGCTTCAAGGCGGACAACATGATCGGCATCGGCATCGGCGGTTCCGATTCGGCGCTGAACGAGTTCAAGAAGCCGCAGCCGACGGGCTTCTACGGCACCGTGATCATCAGCCCGAAGCGCCACGGCGAGGAAACGTCGGACCTGATGTACGCGTGGATCACGCAGGGCAAGGCACCGCCGGCGCTGACGCTGACGACGGGCATGCTCGCGACGCGCGACAACGTGTCGAAGGTGCGCGAGGAGATGGGGCTCGCATCGAAGTAAGCGGCCCGCCGGCTGCCGCGGCGATGCGGCGGCCGGCGATCGATGGAACTGGAAGCAGGGAGACGACGTGTCAGCGGCACTGCGTTTTGACAATATCGGCAAGGTATTTCCCGGCGTGCGCGCACTCGACGGCATCTCGTTCGACGTGCACGCGGGCGAGGTGCATGGCCTGATGGGCGAGAACGGCGCGGGCAAGTCGACGCTGCTGAAGATTCTCGGCGGCGAATACCAGCCCGATGCGGGCAGCGTGCTGGTCGACGGCCAGCCCGTGCATTTTTCGAGTGCGGCCGCGTCGATCGCGGCCGGCATTGCGGTGATTCACCAGGAGCTGCAGTACGTGCCCGACCTGACGGTCGCGGAGAACCTGCTGCTCGGCCGCCTGCCGAATGCGCTCGGCTGGGTGAGGAAGGGCGAGGCGAAGCGCCATGTGCGCGAGCGGCTCGCCGCGATGGGCGTCGATCTCGATCCCGACGCGAAACTCGGGCGGCTGTCGATCGCGCAGCGGCAGATGGTCGAGATCTGCAAGGCGCTGATGCGCAACGCGCGCGTGATCGCGCTCGACGAACCGACGAGCTCGCTGTCGCATCGCGAGACCGAGGTGCTGTTCAAGCTCGTCGACGATCTGCGCGCGCAGGGCCGCGCGCTGATCTACATCTCGCACCGGATGGACGAGATCTACCGGCTGTGCGATGCGTGCACGATCTTTCGCGACGGGCGCAAGATCGCGTCGCACGAATCGCTCGCCGACGTGCCGCGCGAGCGGCTGGTCGCCGAGATGGTCGGGCGCGAGATCGCGGACATTTATCACTACGCGCCGCGTGCGCTCGGCGACGTGCGGTTTGCGGCCGAAGGCGTCGACGGCCCCGCGTTGCGCGAACCCGCGAGCTTCTCGGTGCGCGCGGGCGAGATCGTCGGCTTCTTCGGGCTGGTCGGCGCGGGGCGCAGCGAACTGATGCGGCTCGTGTACGGCGCGGACCGCCGGCGCGCCGGCGCGCTGACGCTCGACGGCAAGCGCATCGACGTGAAGCGCACCGGCGACGCGATCCGTCACGGCATCGTGCTGTGCCCGGAAGACCGCAAGGAGGAAGGGATCATCGCGATGGCGTCGGTCGCGGAGAACATCAACATCAGTTGCCGCCGTCATTCGCTGCGCGCGGGCCTGTTCATCGACCGCAAGACCGAAAGCGAAACGGCCGACCGCTTCATCCAGCGGCTGAAGATCAAGACGCCGAACCGGCGGCAGAAGATCCGCTTCCTGTCGGGCGGCAACCAGCAGAAAGCGATCCTGTCGCGCTGGCTCGCGGAGCCCGACCTGAAGGTCGTGATCCTCGACGAACCGACGCGCGGCATCGACGTCGGCGCGAAGCACGAGATCTACGACGTGATCTACCGGCTCGCGGAGCGCGGCTGCGCGATCGTGATGGTGTCGTCGGAACTGCCGGAAGTGCTCGGCGTGTCCGACCGCATCGTCGTGATGCGCGAAGGCCGCATCGCGGGCGAGCTGCCGCGCGAGCAGGCGAACGAGCATGCGGTGCTGAGCCTCGCGCTGCCGCAGACGAGCGTCGTCGAGGCGGCTGACGCAGTGTGAGGTCGCCGCGGGCGACGCACGACATTCGAATCGATCAAGCGCGGCGCGGGCCGCGCGATGCAGGAGCAGGAGATACAACCATGCAAGTCAGGGAAAACCTCGCCAGCGCAGCCGTGAAGCCGTCGGCCGACGCGCTGGTCCCCCAGCAGAGCGACCGCCAGAAGTGGTGGCAGCACCTCACCGAATACAGCCTGATCGCGATCTTCGCGGTGATGTTCGTGACGATGTCGCTGACGGTCGATCACTTCTTCTCGATCGACAACATGCTCGGCCTCGCGCTGTCGATCTCGCAGATCGGGATGGTCGCGTGCACGATGATGTTCTGTCTGGCCTCGCGCGACTTCGACCTGTCGATCGGCTCGACCGTCGCGTTCTCGGGTGTGCTGTGCGCGATGGTGCTGAATGCGACCGACAACACGTTCGTCGCGATCGTCGCGGCGGTCGCGGCCGGCGCGGCGATCGGCTTCGTGAACGGCGCGGTGATCGCGTACCTGCGCATCAACGCGCTGATCACGACGCTCGCGACGATGGAAATCGTGCGCGGGCTCGGCTTCATCGTGTCGAAAGGGCAGGCGGTCGGCGTGTCGTCGGATACGTTCATCGCGCTCGGCGGGCTGTCGCTCTTCGGCGTCTCGCTGCCGATCTGGGTCACGCTCATGTGCTTCATCGTGTTCGGCGTGCTGCTGAACCAGACCGTGTACGGCCGCAACACGCTCGCGATCGGCGGCAATCCCGAGGCGTCGCGCCTCGCGGGGATCAACGTCGAACGCACGCGCGTGTACATCTTCCTGATCCAGGGCGCGGTGACGGCGCTCGCCGGCGTGATCCTCGCATCGCGCATCACGTCGGGCCAGCCGAACGCGGCGCAGGGCTTCGAGCTGAACGTGATCTCCGCATGCGTGCTCGGCGGCGTGTCGCTGATGGGCGGCCGCGCGACGATCTCGGGCGTCGTGATCGGCGTGCTGATCATGGGCACCGTCGAGAACGTGATGAACCTGCTGAACATCGACGCGTTCTACCAGTACCTGGTGCGCGGCGCGATCCTGCTCGCGGCCGTGCTGCTCGACCAGCTGAAGAACCGCGGCGTACGCGACTGACCGATTCCACGGAGACGATTCGCATGACCAACGAAACTTCCGCGCAGAACCCGCGCGCCACGAGCGACGCGCGCTATGCGCGCTACCCGAGCCTGGAGGATCGCGCGGTGCTGATCACGGGCGGCGCGACCGGAATCGGCGCGGCGTTCGTCGAGCACTTCGCGCGGCAGGGCGCGCGCGTGGCGTTCGTCGATCTCGACGCGCACGCGGGCCAGGCGCTTGCGGAAAACCTCGCGCAGGCGCCGGACGTGCGCCACGCGCCGCTGTTCATCCCGTGCGATCTGACCGACATCGACGCGCTGCGCCATGCGATCGACGCGATCCGCGCGCGCATCGGCGCGATCGCGGTGCTCGTGAACAACGCGGCGAACGACGCGCGCCACGCGATCGGCGACGTGACGCCCGAATCGTTCGACGCGGGCATCGCGGTGAACCTGCGCCACCAGTTCTTCGCGGCGCAGGCGGTGATCGACGACATGAAGCAGCGCGGCGGCGGCGCGATCATCAATCTCGGCTCGATCAGCTGGATGCTGAAGAACGGCGGCTACCCCGTCTACGTGATGGCGAAGGCGGCCGTGCAGGGCCTCACGCGCGGGCTCGCGCGCGATCTCGGCCCGTTCGGGATCCGCGTGAATTCGCTGGTGCCCGGCTGGGTGATGACCGACAAGCAGCGCAGGCTGTGGCTCGACGACGCGGGCCGCGCAGCGATCAAGGCCGGCCAGTGCATCGACGCCGAGCTGCTGCCGGACGATCTCGCGCGCATGGCGCTGTTTCTCGCGGCCGACGACAGCCGGATGATCACCGCGCAGGACGTGGTGGTCGACGGTGGCTGGGCCTGATTGCCGACGTTCGTGTTCGCGCGGCACCGCGCGACGACCCGTATCGCTTCATCGACGAAGGAAAGGAGCTCACCATGACCGCCACGTCCTCGCGCGCATCGTCGTCGTCCACGAGCCAGTCGCGCCGCGCGCGCCTGGCTGCCGCCGCGCAGCCGGTCAGCGCCGGCCCGCAGACCGCCGCGTTCGCGCAGGGCGTCGGCGCCGCGCATGCGGCGGCCGTCACGCTGTCGAACGCGGCGCTGCGGCTCGACGTGCTGCCGCACCTCGGCGGCGGCATCGCGCGCTTCGACTGGCGTGGCGACCACGGCGCGCTGGTGCCGGTGTTCCGGCGGTGCGAGCACCCGGAAACGGCGACGGATCCGAATGCGCTCGCGTGCTATCCGCTGCTGCCGTACTCGAACCGGATCGGCAACGGCCGCTTCGAATGCGACGGACGCAGCGTCGCGGTGCCGCGCAACCGCCGCGACGAGCCGCTGCCGATTCACGGCGACGGCTGGCTTGCGTCGTGGCAGGTGGACGATGCGACCGACACGACGCTGCAGCTGTCGCTCGATCGCGCGAGCGGCGCGCCGTACGCGTTTCGCGCGATCCAGTCGTTCGCGCTCGACGACACGACGCTGTCGATCGCGCTGACGATCGAGAACGCAGGGCGTGCACGGCTGCCGTTCGGGCTCGGCCTGCATCCGTTCCTCGTGCGCGACGACGCGACCGAGCTGGCCGCGGCCGCGGGCGGCCTGTGGCTGTCGGGCACGAATTTTCTGCCGGTGCGGCACGTGAGCGTGCCGCCGGCCTGGCAGTTCGGCGTCGCGTATCCGTTGCCGACGACGCTCGTCAATCATGCGTTCACCGGCTGGGGCGGCCACGCGACGGTAAGCTGGCCGCGCCGCGGGCTGTTGCTGACGATCGCGGCCGACGCCGATTCGTACGTGCTCTATACGCCGCCCGGCGAGCATTTCTTCTGCTTCGAGCCGGTCGATCATCCGATCAATGCGGTGAACCTGCCGGGCGGCGCGGCCGCGCACGGGATGACGCTGCTCGCGCCGGGCGAGCGGCTCACGCGGCGTTTCGCGTTCACCGTCGAGCGGTCCGATGCGCGCATCGACGCCGCCGCGCGCGAAGGACGCCGGCGACGCGGGTAAAATACGCGGTCTACCAACGGTTTGCCGCGAGTATCCGCCATGTCTTCCCCGCTTACTTTCATCGAATCGCTGCGCGCCGCGTGGCAGCGCACGAATTCGCTGCTGTGCGTCGGCCTCGATCCCGAGCCGTCGCGCTTTCCCGTGCAGTTCGACGGCCAGCCCGACGCGATCTTCGAATTCTGCCGGCAGATCGTCGACGCGACCGCGCAGTATGCGAGCGCGTTCAAGCCGCAGATCGCGTACTTCGCCGCGCATCGCGCGGAAGATCAGCTCGAGCGCCTGATCGCGCACATTCACCTCCAGCATCCGGGCCTGCCCGTGATCCTCGACGCGAAGCGCGGCGACATAGGCAGCACGGCCGAGCAGTACGCGCGCGAGGCGTTCGAGCGCTATCGCGCGGACGCGGTCACCGTGAACCCGTACATGGGCTACGACTCGGTGGAGCCGTACTTCGAGCATGAAGGCAAGGGCGTGATCGTGCTGTGCCGCACGTCGAACCCGGGCGGGTCGGACCTGCAGTTTCTCGACACCAACGGCCGGCCGCTGTACCAGGTCGTGGCCGACCTCGCGGCGAACAAGTGGAATGCGAAGAACGGCCAGCTCGGCCTGGTGGTCGGCGCGACATTCCCGAAGGAAATCGAGATCGTGCGCGGGATCGTCGGCGACATGCCGCTCCTGATCCCCGGCATCGGCGCGCAGGGCGGCGACGTGCAGGCGACCGTCAACGCGGGCCGCACCGCCGACGGCACCGGGATGATGATCAACTCGTCGCGCGCGATCCTGTACGCGAGCAAGGGCGAGGATTTCGCCGAAGCCGCCGCGCTCGCCGCGCAGAAGACGCGCGATACGATCAACGCGTATCGCTGAAATATCGCCGAAACACGGGCCGCCTGCACGGGCGGCCTTTCACCGCCGAGCCCGCGTCCGCGGGCCGCGCGGCAGAACGCGCCCGGCCTGCCGGTCACGGCGGACAAGAGCGGGAGCGTCGTGAAGCCCGACGCGATCCAGCAGGCGGGCACGGGCGGAGGCCGCCCCTGCCGCTGCGCCGGCGAATCAGCGTTCGCGTTCGTCGAGCAGCTTCAGCAGCCCGCGCAGCGCATGCGCGGCCGCCTGCGTGCGGATCTGCTCGCGGTCGCCCTTGAACACGAGGGTCTCGACGTCGGTATGCAGCCGGTTGCTCCATCCGAACGACACGGTGCCGACCGGCTTCTTCTCGCTGCCGCCCGCCGGGCCGGCGATGCCGGTGACGGACAGCGCGACCTGCGCGCGGCTGTTGCGCAGCGCGCCTTCGGCCATCGCGCGCGCGACCGGCTCGCTGACGGCGCCGTGCTTCTCGATCAGGTCGGGCGGCACGCCGATCATGTCGATCTTCGCCTGGTTCGAGTAGGTGACGAAGCCGCGCTCGAACCACTGGCTGCTGCCGGAGATGTCGGTGATCGCGGCGGCGATCATGCCGCCCGTGCAGGATTCGGCGATGGCGAGCGACAGGTGCTCGTCACGCAGCTTGTTGCCTGCGCGGATCGCAAGCTGATGGACGACGGAATCGGTTGGCATGCGCGTCGGGAAACGGGAGTCGGGAAATCGGTCAGCCGACGACGGAGCGCCAGAACGCGATCACGAGCAGCGTCATGAACGCGGCGATCAGGTCGTCGACCATGATGCCGAGCCCGCCTTTCACGCGACGGTCGAAATAGCGGATCGGCGGCGGCTTGAGCATGTCGAAGAAGCGGAACACGACGAACGCCCACAACTGGCCGATGAAGGTCGCGGGCGTGACGAACAGCATCACGAGCCAGATCGCGACGATTTCGTCCCAGACGACGGCGCCCGGATCGGACGTGCCCATCTTCCGCGCAGTGAAACCGGTGATCCACGTGCCCGCCGCGAAACCGACCGCGATCAGCGCCCACCATTCGGGCACCGTCAGGTAGCGGTTGAACACCACGAACGTGAGCCAGCCGAACAGCGAGCCGAACGTGCCGGGCATGAACGGCGCGAGCCCGCTGCCGAAGCCGAGCGACACGATGTGCGCCGGGTGCGACAGCATGAAGCGCGCGGTGGCGCGCTGCGGCACGTGTCGGGCGGCGCCGGGCGCGGCCGCGGATTGCGCGGTCGGGTCAGTCTGCATGGAAGTGGTCGAAACCGTGCAACGTGAGAGTCAGGGGGGCGCCGGCGGCGTCGCGCCACGCGATCGCGGGCTGCTCCGACGGCGAGGACAGCGCGTGTATTGTACCGACTCGCGTCACCCGAACGCCGGCGCTCGCGCCCGCTGCCTCGATCGCCGCGCGGGCCGCGGCCGGCGCGGTGAAGCACAGTTCGTAATCGTCGCCGCCGGCGAGCGTGCAGCGTCGCTGTACGTCGGGCGGCAGCGTCGCGAGCGCGGCCGAGCGCGGCACCGCGTCCGCGTCGATCTCGGCGCGCACGTTCGAGCGGGTCAGGATGTGCTGCAAGTCGCCGGCGAGGCCGTCCGAGATGTCCAGCGCCGCATGCGCGACGCCAGCGAGCGCAAGCCCGAGCGCGATGCGCGGCTCGGGACGCTCGAGCGCCTGCCGGAACGCGGCGGCTTCGTCCGCGCCGGCGGTCCATTCGCCGCGCGCGAGCCCGAGCCCCGCGCGGGCGTCGCCGAGCGTGCCGGACACCCAGACGTCGTCCCCGTCACGCGCGGCGTCGCGCCGCAGCGCCGCGTCCGGCGAGACTTCGCCGAACACGGTCACGCACAGGTTCAGCGGCCCGCTCGTCGTGTCGCCGCCGATCAGTTCGCAGCCGAACCGCTCGGCGAGCGTGAACAGCCCGTTGCTGAACGCCTCGAGCCACGCCGCGTCGGCGCGCGGCAGCGCGCACGCGAGCGTGAACGCGCGCGGCTCGGCGCCCATCGCCGCGAGATCCGACAGGTTGACCGCGAGCGTCTTGTGGCCGAGCGCGTCGGGCGCGACATCGGGGAAGAAATGGCGGCCTTCGACCAGCATGTCCGTCGAAATGGCCAGCAATTTTCCGGATCGAGGCGCGATCAGCGCGCAATCGTCGCCGATGCCGAGCGTTGACGCACGCGCCCCCCGAGCCGCGCGGCGCGCGAAGAAGCGATCGATCAGCGAAAACTCGGACAAGGCGGCTGGCACGGCGGACGAACCCGGAAGCGGTGAAGGGAACGGCATTGTACGCAGCGAACGGCGCCGTTCCTGCACCGTTCAGTACATTTTTGTCGCGGCTGTTGCACCCGAATCGCCGGTCTGGCGGCCTTCGATTGGCGCTACAATGCCGTCGAACAGTTATTCTAATCCGCACGTCAAGAGACACATGTCGACCCAAGCCTCCTCCAAAGCCAAGCTCCGCGAAGCCGCTCTCGACTATCACGAATTCCCGACCCCGGGGAAAATCGCGATCGCCCCGACCAAGCAGATGATCAACCAGCGCGACCTCGCGCTCGCGTATTCGCCGGGCGTCGCGTATGCGTGCGAGGAGATCGTCGAGAACCCGCTGAACGCCGCGCGCTTCACGGCGCGCAGCAACCTGGTCGGCGTCGTCACGAACGGCACGGCGGTGCTCGGGCTCGGCAACATCGGCCCGCTCGCGTCGAAGCCGGTGATGGAAGGCAAGGCCGTACTGTTCAAGAAGTTTGCCGGCATCGACGTGTTCGACATCGAGCTGAACGAGTCGGACCCGCACAAGCTGGTCGACGTGATCGCCGCGCTGGAGCCGACCTTCGGCGGGATCAACCTGGAAGACATCAAGGCGCCGGACTGCTTCATCGTCGAGCGCGAAGCGCGCAAGCGGATGAAGATCCCGGTGTTCCACGACGACCAGCACGGCACCGCGATCGTCGTGGCCGCGGCCGTCACGAACGGCCTGAAGGTCGTCGGCAAGGACATCAAGAAGGTGAAGCTCGTCGCGTCCGGCGCGGGTGCGGCGGCGCTCGCATGCCTGGACCTGCTGGTCGACATCGGCCTGCCGCTCGAGAACATCACGGTGACCGACCTGGCCGGCGTGGTCTACAAGGGCCGCACCGAGCTGATGGATCCGGACAAGGAGCGTTTCGCCCGCGAAACCGAAGCCCGCACGCTGGCCGAGGTGATTGACGGCGCGGACATCTTCCTCGGCCTGTCGGCCGCCGGCGTGCTGAAGCCGGAGATGGTGAAGGGCATGGCCGAGCGTCCGCTGATCCTCGCGCTCGCGAACCCGACGCCGGAAATCCTGCCGGAAGCGGCGCTCGAAGTGCGCCCCGACGCGATTCTCGCGACCGGCCGTACCGACTATCCGAACCAGGTCAACAACGTCCTGTGCTTCCCGTTCATCTTCCGCGGCGCGCTCGACGTCGGCGCGACGACGATCACGCGTGAAATGGAGATCGCGGCCGTCAACGCGATCGCCGAACTCGCGCAGCACGAGCAAAGCGACATCGTCGCGACCGCATACGGGATCCAGGACCTGTCGTTCGGGCCCGAATACTTGATTCCGAAGCCGTTCGATCCGCGCCTGATCGTCAAGATCGCGCCGGCCGTCGCGCAGGCCGCGATGGACGGCGGCGTCGCGACGCGCCCGATCGAGGACATGGAGGCGTACCGCGTTCACCTCCAGCAGTTCGTGTACCACAGCGGCACGACGATGAAGCCGATCTTCCAGCTCGCGCGCAGCGCGCCGGCGGAGAAGAAGCGCGTCGTGTTCGCGGAAGGCGAGGAAGAGCGCGTGCTGCGCGCCGTGCAGATCATCGTCGACGAGAAGCTCGCCAAGCCGATCCTGATCGGCCGTCCGTCGGTGATCGAGCACCGTATCCAGCGCTACGGCCTGCGTCTCACGCCGGGCACCGACTTCACGGTCGTCAACACCGAGCACGACGAGCGCTACCGCGATTTCTGGCAGACGTACTACAAGATGATGGCGCGCAAGGGCATCAGCGAGCAGCTGGCCCGTGTGGAGATGCGCCGTCGCACGACGCTGATCGGCTCGATGCTGGTGAAGAAGGGCGAAGCGGACGGGATGATCTGCGGCACGATCAGCACCACGCACCGCCACCTGCACTTCATCGACCAGGTGATCGGCAAGCGCCCGGGCTGCAGCGTGTACGCGGCGATGAACGGCCTCGTGCTGCCGGGCCGCCAGATCTTCCTGGTCGATACGCATGTGAACGTCGATCCGACCCCGGAGCAACTTGCCGAAATCACGATCATGGCCGCGGAAGAAGTGCGCCGGTTCGGTATCGAGCCGAAGGTCGCGCTGCTGTCGCACTCGAATTTCGGCACGAGCAACGCGCCTTCGGCGCAGAAGATGCGCGATACGCTCGCGATCCTGCAGGAACGTGCGCCGGAGTTGAAGGTCGACGGCGAAATGCACGGCGACGTCGCGCTCGACGCCGCGCTGCGCAAGGAAATCCTGCCGGAATCGACGCTGGAAGGCGACGCGAACCTGCTGATCCTGCCGAACATCGATGCCGCGAACATCGCGTACAACCTGCTGAAGACGGCGGCCGGCAACAACATCGCGATCGGGCCGATCCTGCTCGGCGCGGCTCAGCCGGTGCACGTGCTGACCGAATCGGCGACCGTTCGCCGCATCGTCAACATGGCGGCGCTGCTGGTCGCCGACGTGAACGCCGCACGCTGAGTCGGAAAGAACCGCGCGGCAACGGTCGAACCGGTGCCGCGCGTCGGGTGAAATTGTAAACAAAAGCAAAAAGAGGCGCGCCCGCAATGGGCACGCCGTCGGGCAGGGCGCAAACGCGCTTCCCATAAGCAGCAGCAACATCTCTCCACTCCAGGCAGCGAGCGTGGCAAGGAGGCAAAGTCTTGCCATACGAGAGATGCCGCCAATATTCTATCTCATATAAGATAAATGTAGTCTTGTTTCGGTAAAAAATGCGCGATTCCGGGCGGGGCCAGCCTTTCGATTCCCAAACGAACATTGATTCGCGCGGACAATAGCGCTACGCTAACGCCTTTGGTTGGTCGTCAACTACTTGATTTAACAGCGGGAACCCTGGTTCATGGCACGCAAGTGGCTCCGCAACGGCGCGCTCGCGTCCGTCTTCGCGATGTTCGCGATGGGTATCGTCGGTACACCGACGGGCAGTCTGGTTTCCGCCGCTTACGCACGGCAGGCCGCGTCGGCCGACTTGGCCGTCGGCGGGGTCGATACGATCCCGACCGCCCGTCTGCCGCGCGAGGCCGTGACCACGCTTGGCCTGATCGGCGCCGGTGGCCCCTATCCGTACGAGAAAGACGGCGTCGTCTTCGGCAACCGCGAGCGGATTCTGCCGAAGGCGAAGCGCGGCTACTACCACGAGTACACGGTGCCGACGCCGCGCGCACGCAATCGCGGCGCGCGCCGGATCGTCTGCGGCGGGCCATTGCGCCGGATCGACAACTGTTATTACACAGACGACCACTACAACAGTTTTAAACGTATTGTTGAATGACTTCGGGATGAACGGAATGAGCGACTCCATCTACGCGCACGATACGGCGGCGGCGGAACTGTTCGCGGCCGGCGACGGCAATCTGTTTCAGCGCGTGATGCAACTCCACGCGGCGGCACAGGCCGGCGGCGCGCCGGAGCAACAGGAAGCCGAGCCCGGGCTTTCATCGAACGAGGAGCCTATGAGCCTTTTCACGACCGTGCGACCCAATCTCGTGCAGTCGATCCGCGCGTTCCGCGTGCAGGATCTCGCCGACGAAGCCAACCGGCTCGGCCAGCATTTCCTGTACGCGTATTGCGGCGCCGCGCAGTCGAAGCAGGAAGTGATGGAGACGATCGCGACGTCGTTCCTGTTTCCGAAACATTTCGGGAAGAACTACGATGCGCTGTACGACTGCCTGACCGACCTGGTCGCGAAGGCCGGCGCGCAGCCCGGTTTCGTGATCGTCCTCGAAGGGCTGCCGATCGCGCAGAAATTCGACAAGGAAGGGCGCGAAACGCTGCTCGACGTGTTCCGCGAAGCCGCCGAATTCTGGGCCGAGCGCAAGGTCGCGTTCCGCGTGTTCTATTCGTTCGCGTAAAGCGCGAACCCGTCGGCCGCCCGAACGCGGCCGATCCGGCAAAAGGCCCGCCTCGCGCGGGCTTTTTTGCGTCCGCGCGTCGCATTCGCGTGGCGACCCCGCGAGCCGGCGCGCCGCGTGTCGCGATACGTCGGGCTCGTCACCAGCCGCCCCAGCGCGCGGCCAGCGCCGCGAGCATAGCCGCGCCGGCCGTCTCCGTGCGCAGCACGCGCGGGCCGAGCGACAACGCGGTGAACCCGCGTGCGCGAGCCGCGTTTTCCTCGTCCGGTGACAGCCCGCCTTCGGGGCCGATCAGCAGCGTGACGGCCGCCGCGGGCGGCGCGTCGGGCAGCGACGCGAACGGGATGCTCGCGCGCGGCGACAGCAGCAGCCGCAGCTCGCCGTCAGCCGGCGCGGCCGGCAGCCCATCGAGCCAGGCGCCGAAGCCGCGTACCGGCGCGACGTCGGGCACGCGGTTGCGCCCGCATTGTTCGCACGACGCGCGCACGACGCCGCGCCAGTGCGCGACGCGCTTGTCCGCGCGCTCGCCGGACAGTTTCACGACGCCGCGCGCGGTCGACAGCGGCACGACCGCCGCGACGCCGAGCTCGACGGCCTTCTCGATCACCCAATCCATCTTGTCGCCGCCGGCGATGCCTTGCGCGAGCGTCACGCGATAAGGCGGCTCGGCCTCGGCCGGGTCGAACGCCTCAATCTGCGCGAGCGCGCTGCGCTTGTCGATCTCGACGAGCCGCGCGCGGTACTGGCCGCCGCTGCCGTCGAACAGCGCCAGCGCGTCGCCGGGCTGCAGCCGCAGCACTTGCGCGTGACGCGCGACGTCGGCCGGCAATGCGAGCGTCGCGTCGGTGCGCAGCGCCGCCTCGATGAAAAAGCGCGGCACGGCCGCGGTGGTGGTGGCTTCACTCATGCGTATCGCAGCTCCGTTCATGCGCTCAGACGGCGCGCGAGCGCCCAGCGGTAGCCGTCGAGATCCTCGATCTGCGCGAAGCGGTCGCCCCAGAACTGGTCTTGCGGCGCGGTCAGCGATTTTGCGCCCGCGTCGAGCGCGCGCTGCCAGGTCGCGTCGACGTCGTCGACATACAAATAGAACGATTGCGGGGCGGTTGCGCCCGCACTCTTCGGTGTGAGCGCGGTGGAGCCGAACGCGCCTTCTGGCGCGAACATCACGATCAGTTGCCCGCGGTAGGTCATCTCGACGTGCATGATCGCGCCGTCCTCGTCGAGGACGTCACGCAACTCGAAGCCGAACGCGGCCTGGAAGAACTCGATGGCCGCATGCGCATTGCGCACGGCCAGGTAAGGCGTCAACCAAGGCACGTTGGCCGGACGTGGATCGGTCATGAAAATCTCCTGTCGAACGGTGTTGGCGCTTGAGCGGTTACTCCGGTCCCATGCTTGGCAGTCCAACGGATATTGGCGCGCGGGCGCCCGGTGCGGTTCCGCGGACATGCCGGCGGGCCGCGTGCATCGTTCCGGGCGCGGGCGTCGCGGGTCGAGCGCGGGAGAACGCGCGGCCAACCCGCAGAACGATGCGTCCGCCCGGGACGCTCAGCGACGAACGCCCAGTGTATCGCGCAGCGCGCGCGGCAGGGCAAAGAGGGCCGCATGGAGCCGCGCATCGTAGTAGCGCAAGCCCTGCACGCGGCGCGCGGAGAGACGCTCGTCGATGTCGTGCGCGAACAGCGCGGCGGCATCGAGCGTGTCGCTCGCGATCGCCATCAGCCATTGGGATCCGTACAGCGGCACGTGCGCGGACAACGGATCGACGAACGCGAAGCTCGCGCGCAGGTCGGCGAGCAGCGCGGCGATGCGCGCCGCGTGGAACACCGGCGAGCCGAGATGCAGCGAGATCGCGCCGCACGGCGTGAGGATCCGCTTGAGTCGCGCGTAGAACTCGCGCGTATAGAGACCGGCCGCCGGCGAATCGGGCGGCGTGAGGTCGAACACGACGAGATCGAAATGCTCGACGGTCGACGTGACGAAATGCGCGGCGTCGCCGATCACGACCTCAACGCGCGGGTCGTCGAGCGCGCCCTGGTGCACGTCGTCGAGATAGCGGCGCGCCATGCCGACCACTTCATTGTCGAGTTCGGCGACGACGATCCGCTCGATGCACGCGTGCTTGAGCAGCTGGCGCGCCGCGCCGCCGTCGCCGCCGCCGAGCACAAGCGCCTTGCGCGGGCACGGATGCGTGAGCGCGGCCGGGTGCGTCATGCACTCGTGGTACACGTATTCGTCGCCGACCGACGTCATCGGCCGTCCGTCCAGCGTGAACAGGCGGCCGAGCTGCGGGGTTTCCCAGACTTCGATGTGCTGGTGCGGCGACGCGACGTGCGCGAGCCGGCGTGCGTTCGGGAAGCCGTACGCGGCGTCGGGCGTGGGATGGAAGAGAAGGGTCGTGTTCACGGGCGGGCCGCTCGGGGCGGGCAGTTCCGACGCCTGAATTATAGGAGGCATGCGGTTCCGCGGAAAAGCGTGCCGGAACACCGCGCGCCGACAAGGGAAATGTCAGCCCATCTGTTAAAATGTCGAGCTTTGCAGCCCCGTCCGTAGGCTCCGTCCGCTTCGCGTCCGTCAGGCGCCGCACCGCGCGCCGGGAACGATTGACGCTCGAGCTTCCGGATGCCGCCGTGCCCCCGTTTCCTCGACTCGTTCTCCGGACTCGACATGACGACTTCGTCTCCCGCCTCCACCACCCTGATGGCCAACGCGATCCGTGCGCTCGCGATGGACGCCGTCCAGCAAGCGAACTCCGGCCACCCCGGCATGCCGATGGGCATGGCCGAAATCGGCGTTGCGCTCTGGTCGCGCCACCTGAAGCACAACCCGACGAACCCGCACTGGGCAGACCGCGACCGCTTCGTGCTGTCGAACGGCCATGGCTCGATGCTGCTGTACTCGCTGCTGCACCTGACCGGCTACGACCTGCCGATGGAAGAGCTGAAGAACTTCCGCCAACTGCACTCGAAGACGCCGGGCCACCCCGAATACGGCATCACGCCGGGCGTCGAGACGACCACCGGCCCGCTCGGCCAGGGTCTCGCGAACGCAGTCGGCATGGCGCTCGGCGAAGCGTTGATGGCCGACGAGTTCAACCGTGACGGCGCGAAGATCGTCGATCACCACACGTACGTGTTCCTCGGCGACGGCTGCCTGATGGAAGGCATCTCGCACGAAGCCTGCTCGCTCGCGGGCACGCTGAAGCTGAACAAGCTGATCGCGCTGTACGACGACAACGGCATCTCGATCGACGGCGACGTCGTCAACTGGTTCCACGACGACACCCCGAAGCGCTTCGAAGCCTACGGCTGGAACGTGATTCCGAACGTGAACGGCCATGACGTCGACGCGGTCGACGCGGCGATCGCGAAGGCGAAGCTGTCGGACAAGCCGACGCTGATCTGCTGCAAGACGGTGATCGGCAAGGGCGCGGCGACCAAGGCCGGCGGCCACGACGTGCACGGCGCGGCGCTCGGCGCGGAAGAAATCGCGAAGACGCGCGCAGCGCTCGGCTGGAAGTGGGAACCGTTCGTGATCCCGCAGGAAGTCTATGCGGCGTGGGACGCGAAGGAAGCCGGCAAGCGTGCCGAATCCGAGTGGGACGCATCGTTCGCGCAATATCGCGCGAAGTTCCCGGCGGAAGCCGCTGAATTCGAGCGCCGGATGGCCAACAAGCTGCCGGCCGACTGGGCCGAGAAGGCCGCGGCGATCATCGCCGGCGCGAACGAGCGCGCCGAGACGGTCGCGACCCGCAAGGCATCGCAGCAGGCGATCGAAGGGCTGGCTGCCGCACTGCCGGAACTGCTCGGCGGCTCGGCCGACCTGACCGGCTCGAACCTGACCAACTGGAAGGCATCGAAGGCGGTCCGCGCGAATCCGGAAGGCGCGGGCGTGCTGCTCGGCAACCACATCAACTACGGCGTGCGCGAATTCGGTATGAGCGCCGCGATCAACGGCCTCGCGCTGCACGGCGGCCACAAGCCGTTCGGCGGCACCTTCCTGACGTTCTCCGACTACAGCCGCAACGCGCTGCGCGTCGCGTCGCTGATGAAGGTCCCGTCGATCTTCGTGTTCACGCACGATTCGATCGGCCTCGGCGAAGACGGCCCGACGCACCAGTCGATCGAGCACGTGTCGAGCCTGCGCCTGATCCCGAACCACGACGTATGGCGTCCGGCCGACACGGTCGAGACGGCCGTCGCATGGACCCACGCGGTTGCCGCAGACCGTCCGTCGAGCCTGATCTTCAGCCGCCAGAACCTCGCGTTCAACCCGCGCACCGACGCGCAGATCGCGAACATCGAGAAGGGCGGCTACGTGCTGAAGGACTGGGACGAAGAGATCGTCGCGCGCAAGATCATCCTGATCGCGACGGGCTCGGAAGTCGAACTCGCGATGAAGGCCGTCGAGCCGCTCGCGCAGCAGGGCATCGCGGCCCGCGTCGTGTCGATGCCGTCGACCAACGTGTTCGACCGCCAGGACGCCGAATACCGTGAACGCGTGCTGCCGCACGGCGTGCGCCGCGTCGCGATCGAAGCGGGCGTGACCGCGTTCTGGCACAAGTACGTCGGCCTCGAAGGCGGCGTCGTCGGGATCGACACGTTCGGCGAATCGGCCCCGGCCGGCGTGCTGTTCAAGTACTTCGGCTTCACCGTCGAGCACGTCGTCGAGACCGCGAAGGCCGTGCTGGCCTAAAAGCATTCGCGACGCGCGTCACCCCCGCGCGCGTCGCACCGTGAAGCTGCACGAAACGAATTTTTTCAGCCATCAGGAGATAGACCATGACGATTCGCGTCGCAATCAACGGCTACGGCCGTATCGGCCGCAATACGCTGCGCGCGTTTTATGAAAACGGCAAGAAGCACGATCTCGAGATCGTCGCGATCAACGACCTGGGCGATGCGAAGACCAACGCGCACCTGACCCAGTACGACACCGCGCACGGCAAGTTCCCGGGCGAAGTGTCGGTCGACGGCGACTACCTCGTCGTGAACGGCGACAAGATCCGCGTGCTGGCCAACCGCAACCCGGCGGAACTGCCGTGGGGCGAGCTGGGCGTCGACATCGTGATGGAATGCACGGGCTTCTTCACGACGAAGGAAAAGGCGAGCGCGCACCTGAAGGGCGGCGCGAAGAAGGTGATCATCTCGGCGCCGGGCGGCAAGGACGTCGACGCGACGATCGTCTACGGCGTGAACCACGACGTGCTGAAGGCCGAGCACACCGTCATTTCGAACGCATCGTGCACGACGAACTGCCTCGCGCCGCTCGTCAAGCCGCTGAACGACAAGATCGGCCTCGAAACCGGCCTGATGACGACGATCCACGCGTACACGAACGACCAGGTGCTGACGGACGTCTACCACGAAGACCTGCGCCGCGCGCGTTCGGCCACCCACAGCCAGATCCCGACGAAGACGGGTGCTGCATCGGCCGTCGGCCTCGTGCTGCCGGAACTGAACGGCAAGCTCGACGGTTACGCGATCCGCGTCCCGACGATCAACGTGTCGATCGTCGACCTGTCGTTCATCGCGAAGCGCGACACGACGGTCGAGGAAGTCAACGCGATCATGAAGGAAGCATCGGAAGGCGCGCTGAAGGGCATCCTCGGCTACAACGACGCACCGCTGGTGTCGATCGATTTCAACCACAACCCGGCTTCGTCGACGTTCGATGCGACGCTGACCAAGGTGTCGGGCCGCCTCGTCAAGGTGTCGAGCTGGTACGACAACGAGTGGGGTTTCTCGAACCGCATGCTGGATACGGCAGTCGCATTCGCGAACGCGAAGTAATCCCGCACGTCGCGCGGCCGCCGCAAGGCGGTCTGCGTGGCGAACGAGCCCGGCCCGGTTTTTCCGGCCGGGCTTTTTTATTGCCCGGCGTTCGCCGTCACGTGTTCGAGCGCGTCGACGAACGCGCGCTTGAGCGGGCTTTCGAGGTCGGTCCACGCGAGGCCGATGCCGGTCCGGTGCCCGGCCAGGTCGAGCGGCCGCGCGAGCACGTTCGGCGGCAGCGCGCTCGCGGCTTCCGCCGGGATCAGCCCGATCCCCATCCCGGCCGCGACGAGCGCGAGCATCGTCGTGAATTCGCCGAATTCCTGCGCGATCTCGAGCGTCGTGCCCGCGCGGCTCAGCGCGAGCAGCATGTCGTCGTGAAAGCCGGGCGCGTAGCGGCGCGCGAGCACGAACGCGGGCTGGCCGCGCAACGCGGCCGGCGCGATCGTCTCGTGCGCGGCGAGCGGATGGTCGATCGGCAGCGCGACGACGAAGCCCTCCTCGAGCACCACGCGCGTGTCGATGCCCGCATACGCGGCCGGCAGCCGGATCATTCCGAAATCGATGCGCCGGTCGCGCAGCGCGGCAATCTGGTCGGGTGTCGGCAGATCCTTCAGTTCGAGCGCGATCAGTGGATAGCGCTCGCGCATCGTGCGCAGCACGGCCGGCAGCAGCGCCGGCAGCACCGACGACACGAACGCGATGCGCAGCGTGCCGATCTCGCCGCGGCTCGACAGCCGCGCCATCTGCTCCGCACGCGTGGCCTGCTGCAGCGTCGCCCGCGCCTCGGGCAGGAACACGCGTCCGGTATCGCTGAGCTCGACCTTGTGGCGGTCGCGCTCGAACAGGCGGGCGCCCAGATCTTCCTCGAGCGCCTTGATCTGCATGCTCAGCGCGGATTGCACGATGAACAGGCGCTGCGCGGCGCGCCCGAAATGCAGCTCTTCCGCGAGCGTGACGAAGGCGCGCAATTGCTTGAGTTCCATGGTGGGCGGGCGGCGGACGGTGATCTGATTTCATGATAACCGGATCAAAAAAGACCATTGGCGCGACTCCGGCGGAGCGCCGAAGATACGCTCATCGCGAGACCGGCCGCGACCGGCGGTCGGCTCGATGGCACGAGGAGACACGCATGAGCAACGCGCTTGACCGGTTCCGCCTGGACGGCCGCCGCGCACTGATCACCGGTTCCGGACGTGGGATCGGGTTGACGCTCGCCCGCGGGCTCGCGGAGGCCGGTGCTGCGATCGTGATCAACGATCGCAATGAGGAGAAGGCCGCGACGCTCGCGCACCATTTCCGCGATGAAGGTTTCGCGGCCGATCACGCGGTGTTCGACGTCGCCGAGCACGCGCAGGTGCGTGCGGCGATCGACGATTTCGAGGCGCGCGTCGGCGCGATCGACATCCTCGTGAACAACGCGGGCATCCAGCGCCGCGCGCCGCTCGATGCATTCGATCCGGACGACTGGCATGCGCTGATGCGCGTGAATCTCGACGGCGTGTTCAACGTCGCGCAGGCGGTGGCGCGCCACATGATCGCGCGCGGCCGCGGCAAGATCATCAACATCTGCTCGGTGCAGAGCGAGCTTGCGCGGCCGACGATCGCGCCGTATGCGGCGACGAAGGGCGCGGTGCGGATGCTGACGAAAGGGATGTGCGCCGACTGGGCGCGTCACGGCATCCAGGCGAACGCCCTCGCGCCAGGCTATTTCGAGACGGAGTTGAACCGCGCGCTGGTCGACGACGCGGCGTTCTCTGACTGGCTGTGCAAGCGCACGCCGGCCGGCCGCTGGGGGCGCGTCGACGAGCTGTGCGGCGCGGCGATCTTCCTGGCGTCGGCCGCATCGGATTTCGTGAACGGCCAGACGCTGTTCGTCGACGGCGGCCTGACCAGCGCGGTATAGGAGAACGTCATGCGTATGCGTTGCATGTGTCTCGTGATCCACGGGCCGAACGACCTGCGGCTCGAAGAGCGGGACGCGGGCGAGATCGGCCCGGGCCAGGTGCGCGTCGATGTCGCGATGGGCGGCATTTGCGGCTCCGATCTCCATTATTTCCGGCATGGCGGCTTCGGCGCGATCCGGCTGCAGCAGCCGATGGTGCTGGGCCATGAAGTGGCCGGCACGGTGGCGGCGGTCGCGCCGGACGTGACGTCGGTGAAGGTCGGCGATCGCGTCGCGGTGAATCCGAGCCGCCCGTGCGGCGCGTGCCGCTACTGCCTGGAAGGGCTCCCGAACCAGTGTCTCGACATGCGCTTCTACGGCAGCGCGATGCGCATGCCGCACGTGCAGGGCGCATTTCGCAACGCGCTCGTGTGCGATGCCGTGCAGTGCGTGAAGGTGGCGGACGATGTGCCGCTGTCGCTCGCGGCGCTCGCCGAGCCGTTCGCGGTCGGGCTGCATGCGGTGTCGCGCGCCGGCCCGCTGATCGGCCGCCGCGTGCTCGTGTCGGGGTGCGGGCCCATCGGCGTGCTGGCGGTCGCGGCGGCGCGCGTGCACGGCGCGGCGGAGATCGTCGCGACCGACGTGGTCGATGCGCCGCTCGAGGTTGCCCGCGCGCTCGGCGCGGATCACGTGATCAACGCGTCGACGGACACCGGCTGGGTCGCGCGCTACGGCGCCGACAAGGGGACGTTCGACGTGATGATCGAGTGTTCGGGCAATGCGCGCGCATTGCGCGACGGCCTCGACGTGATGCGGCCGCGCGGCGTCGTCGTGCAGCTCGGGCTCGGCGGCGACGTCAGCCTGCCGCAGAACGTCGTGGTCGCCAAGGAGCTGTCGATCTGCGGGTCGTTCCGCTTCCATGCGGAATTCGCGCTCGCGGTGCAGTTGATCAATGCGCGGCGCGTCGACCTGAGCCCGGCCGTGACGGGCGTATTCCCGTTGCGCGACGCGAATCGCGCGTTCGAACTGGCCGGTGACCGGCAGCGTGCGATGAAGGTGCTGATCGATTTCGCGCACGAGGGGGCATGATCGTCTGCTGATGGCGCGACGGTGCGCATGCAGAAAAGGCACGCCCGCGATTTGCGGAGCGTGCCTTTTTCATTGGCGAGGGCGAAAGCGGGCTATTGCGTGACTTGCCGCGCGCCGACGCGCTGCGACACGAGCCACAGGGCGATCAGCACGCCCGAGAGCGCCGCGCCCGCGATGCACACGCCACGCCAGCCGTCGATGCCGTACGCGACGCTCGCCGCGAACGACCCGAATGCGCCGCCGACGAAGTAGCTCGTCAGGTAGATCGTCGTCACGCGGCTGCGCGCGTGGCCGGCGAGCGCGTAGATCACGCTCTGGTTCGAGATGTGCATGCCCTGCACGCCCACTTCGAGCAGCAGGATGCCCGCGATCAGCGCGACGAGCGAATGCGCGCCGGCCGCGATCAGCGCGAACGAGGCGAGCACGGCCGCCGCGAACAGGCCGGTCGCCGCGTTGCCGTGGCCGCGATCAACGAGGCGGCCGGCCGACGTCGCCGCGAGCGCGCCTACCGCGCCGACGATCCCGAACAGGCCGATCTGCCCTTCGGAATAGCTGTACGGCGGCTGGCTCAACAGGAACGTGAGGCCGGTCCACAGCAGGCTGAAGCATGCGAACACGAGCGCGCCGTAGGTCGAGCGCAGCGCGATCAGCGGCTGCGCGCGCACCAGTGCGACGAGCGACTTCATCAGCGCCGCGTAGTCGAGCCGCGCGTGGCGGCGGTCCTTCGGCAGCTTCGCCGCGAGCACGCCGGTCAGCGCGAGGATCATCGCCGCGGCGATTCCGTACACCGCGCGCCAGCCGAACCCGTCGGCGATCGCGCCGGCCGCGACGCGCGCGAGCAGGATGCCGAGCAGCAGCCCGCTCATCACGGTGCCGACCGCGCGGCCGCGCGTGCGCGCATCGGCGAGCGAGGCGGCGAACGGCACGAGCAACTGCGTCGAGCACGTGACGAAGCCGAGCGCGACGTTCGCGACGACGAACATCGTGAAGTTCGTGCTGAACGCTACGCCGACCAGCGCGATCACGTTGAGCACGAGCAGCCGCACGATCAGCGTATGGCGATTGACCGCGTCGCCGAGCGGGACGATCAGCAGCAGGCTCGCCGCGTAGCCGAGCTGGGTCAGCGTGACGAGATAGCCGAGTTCGGCGGGCGGGCGGCCGAAGCTGTGCGCGATCGCTGCGAGCAGCGGCTGCGCGTAATAGATGTTGCCGATGACGATGCCGCACGCGCAGGCGAACAGCAGCGTCATCGCGCGGGTCAGGGGAGGATGGTTGTCGTGATGCGGTTCCATGGTCGCGAAAAAAACAGCGGCGCCGGCCGGCGGCATGGGTCGTCGGCGAAGCGGGTTGCGGAAATCGGGGCCGGCGTCAACGGATCGACGATGTGCCGATGCGCGCCGGGCGGCGCGTCGTGCAGCGGGCGAAGGGAGGGCGGGCCCGGGTGGGCCGCTCCGGTGCGGCGGCCAGGCGCCGTGGGCGGGAGCGGATGTGCGTATGATGCGGAAATCGAACCATAGCGTCCAAGACTGGATTCTTATGGTATCCATTGGCATTACCAATACATCGCCCACGATGCTACTCCGCCACATTCGCTATTTCCTGGCCGTCGCCGAGCAGCGCAGCTTCACGCGCGCGGCCGATGTGCTGCACGTGTCGCAGCCGACGCTGTCGCAGCAGGTCCGCCAGCTCGAGGACATGCTCGGCGTGCAGCTGTTCGACCGCTCGGGCCGCGCGGTGCAGCTCACCGAATTCGGCGAGGTCTACGCGCGTCACGCGCGCGCGGCGCTGCACGAGCTCGATGCCGGGCAGCGTGCGCTGCACGACGTCGCCGATCTCGGCAGCGGTTCGCTGCGGCTCGCGATGATGCCGACCTTCGCGGCCTACCTGAGCGGCTCGCTGATCGACGCGTTCCATGCGGATTTCCCGAACGTCGCGCTGACGATCGACGCGATGCCGCAGGAGCGCATCGAGGCGCTGCTCGCCGACGACCGGCTCGATGCGGGTTTCGCGTTCGTGCCGCCGCGCGCGCCGGACATCGACGCGCTGCCGCTGTGGGACGAACCGCTCGCGCTCGTGACGGGCCGCACGCACCGCCTTGCCCGCCGCCGGCGCGCGCTGAGCCCGGCCGAGCTCGTCGGCGAGCCGCTGGTGCTGCTGAGCCGCGCGTTCGCGACGCGGGAAAGCATCGACCGGTACTTCATCGAACAGGGCGCGCGGCCGACGATCGCGATCGAGACGAACACGGTCAGCGCGGTGCTGGAGCTCGTACGCCGCGGGCGGCTCGCGACGGTGCTGCCGGACGCGGTCGCGGGCGAGAGCGGCGACCTGTGCGCGCTGGCGCTCGATCCGCCGCTGCCGTCGCGCACGGCGGCGCTGCTCACGCGCAAGGGCGCGTACCGCAGCGTCGCGGCGCGCGCGTTCATCGCGCGTGCGCTTGCGTATCGCGATCCTTCGGGGGGATGACCGGTACGACCGGAGAAGGGCGGCCGCGGCGGCCGGGACCGCCGGCCGACGGCGGCGTCAGGCGCCCGGCGTCGGGAAGAAGATGCCCGCGCGTTGCGCGGCATTCGCGATGTGCGTCTCGATCGCCGTGCCGGCCGCGGCCGCATCGCGGGCGATCAACGCGTCGACGATCGCACGGTGCTCGTGCCACGTCGACAGCAGCAGCTCGCGCCGATAGAACGGCATGCGCTGGCTTTCCTTCATGATGTCCGCGCTGCTGCGCAGCACCGACTCGATCGCCGCGTTGCCCGCGAGATGGATGATCCGCATGTGGAAGTCGAAGTCGAGCCGCGACGCTTCGTCGAGTGCGCTTTCGGTCAGCGCGACGTGCAGGTCGGCGAGATTGTCCTCGAACCATGCGATGTCGTCGTCGGTGACGACGTGCGCGGCCATCCGCGCGGCGAACCCTTCGAGCGCGTAGCGCATCTGGTACGTGTCGGGCGGCGACGATTGCTCGGCGAACTGCCACGGATGGGCGGCCGTCGCCTGGGCGCTTTCGACATAGACGCCCTTGCCGGCGCGGATGCGCAGCATCCCGAGCGCCTCGAGCGTGGAGAGCGCCTCACGCAGCGACGCGCGGCTGATTTCCAGCTCCTCGGAGAGCTGGCGCTGGGCCGGCAGCAGGCTGCCGACCGGGTACACGCCTGCCTCGATCCGGTCGCGGATCGTCGCGATGGCGGCGTCGGTCACGGTGTGCGGAACGTTTTTCATGATGTGAACGATGGCCGGTCTGACCGGCATTGTAATCCGCCCGCGCACGATGCATGACCGGCCTACGGGAAAGCCACGATCCGCCCCCGCATGCGCGGGAAATCCCTATTTTGTTCGCCCTTGACGCGACTATATCGGCTTCCTACTATCCACCATAACATCACTGGTCTTACCAGTATGAACAGACGAAACTGCAACCGTTGGATCGGGAGAGCGCCGTGTCGAAATTCCTCAATTCGCTGTTTGGCCGGGTAGTCGTCGCATTAATCCTGGGGGTCGCGCTCGGCGCGTTCTTCCCGCATTTCGCCGAGTCGCTGCGACCGCTCGGCGACGGCTTCCTGAAGCTCATCAAGATGGTCATCGGCCCGATCGTGTTCTGCGTCGTGGTCAGCGGGATGGCCAATGCGGGCGACCTGAAGAAGGTCGGCCGGGTCGGCCTGAAGGCGGTCGTCTACTTCGAGGTGATGACGACGATCGCGCTCGGCATCGGGCTCGTCCTCGCGTGGCTGACGCGCCCGGGCGTCGGGATGAACATCGACCTGCGCTCGCTCGACGCGGCCTCGCTCTCGTCGTATGCGAAGAATGCCGAAAGCCTGAAGGACACGGCCGGCTACCTGATGAAGATCATCCCCGAGACCGCGATCGACGCGTTCGCGAAGGGTGACATCCTGCAGATCCTCGTGTTCGCGGTGCTGTTCGGCTCCGCGCTGTCGCTGCTCGGTGACAAGGCGCAGCGCGTGAACAGCCTGATCGAGGAACTGTCGCACGTGTTCTTCCGCATCATCGGCTTCATCATCAAGCTCGCGCCGCTCGGCGTGCTCGGCGCGATCGCGTTCACGACCGGCAAGTACGGCGTCGCGTCGCTCAAGCAGCTCGGCTACCTCGTCGCCGTGTTCTACCTGAGCTGCATCGTGTTCGTCACGGTCGTGCTCGGCATCGTGATGCGCATCGCGGGCTTCTCGGTGTTCAAGCTGATCCGCTACCTGCGCGAGGAGCTGTCGATCGTGCTCGGCACGGCGTCGTCGGACGCGGTGCTGCCGCAGGTGATGAGCAAGCTCGAATACATGGGCATCAAGGATTCGACGGTCGGCCTGGTGATCCCGACCGGCTATTCGTTCAACCTCGACGGCTTTTCGATCTACCTGACGCTCGCCGTGCTGTTCATCGCGCAGGCCACCAACACGCCACTGTCCACGCATGACCTGATCGTCGTGCTGCTGGTATCGCTCGTCACGTCGAAGGGCGCGCACGGGATTCCGGGGTCGGCGATCGTGATCCTCGCGGCGACGCTGTCGGCGATTCCCGCGATTCCGGTGCTCGGCCTCGTGCTGATCCTGCCGGTCGACTGGTTCGTCGGCATCGCCCGCGCGCTGACCAACCTGATCGGCAACTGCGTCGCGACGGTGGTCGTCGCCGTGTGGGAGAACGACATCGACCGGGCCCGCGCGACGCGCGTGCTGAACCGCGAACTGCGCTATGTGGCCGACGAGCAGGGCAGCGCCGCACCGGTCGCCGGCGACCAGGCCCACGCGCTCTGAGCCTCCTCGCGCGAAGCGGCTTCCCCGACCGCTTCGCGCGAACGAATTTCCTGCGGCCGGCGCCACGATGCGCCGGCCCTCATCAAGATAATGGAGAATGAAATGAACGCGTCCCACCCATGCACGTGAGAGCAAAGAGGGGTGGATCCTCACGGGCCAACGGCATCGATGTGCCCAGGTGGAAAATGCACGCATTTCCCGGCAACCGGAGGATCCA